>JAVHLM010000002.1:0-353074 GCA_031082125.1 Candidatus Eremiobacterota bacterium | reverse complement strand
AGGGGCATCCCCGATTCTCTCTCAAGATTCCTTTTCTTCGTGCTTCTCCGGGGTGCAGACCAGATCAGGGGCATCCCCGATTCTCTCTCAAGATTCCTTTTCTTCGTGCTTCTCCGGGGTGTAGAGATGATCCGAGGCATCCTTGATCCCCTTCTTGAGCCTCTCTTTCATGATGCGGAAATATTCCTCGGTATTCTGGCGGACTTTGTCCATGTCAAGCTTCTTTTCCTTGCTTTCTTCAATGCTCAGGCCTATGCTCTTCATCTGGGCATCGCGCTTGATGAGCATGGAGATGGCCCTGCCCTCGCGGGTGATATAGGCCTCCTCTATGGCGAGGCGGGCCTTCTCCTCGGCGGTGATGCGCCGTGAGAGCGTCGAAAGGTATCCCATCCTGTCCTTGACATCTGAAATCGTGAGAGACTGGAGCTCATATCCCAGCCTTTCAAGCTCGGAGGTGGCGCGGTCCTTCACCTGGGCGGCGCAGCCGTTGACATCTTCAATAAGCCTCATCGGTTCAAGATCCTTGAAGGCTCTCCTGGAAGCTTCATCTATGATGGAGTTGACAAGGAGAAGCTTGTCCCTGAAATTGGCGGAAAGGAGGTTCCGGGCCGCTTTTCTCAGAGACTCCTCGTCGTCGCGGAGCCTTACCCTTGCCGTGCCCGAGACAGTCACATTGACTCCGCTCTTCACAAAGACCTCGGAGGCTTCGAACTTGACGGTAAAAATCTCCCGTGAGAGGATCAGGCCCTTCTGAAAGAGGGGGAGGACAAAAAGCCCCCGGGGGCCGGAGACTATCTTCATCAAGGAGCCGAGGCCATAGACCACGAGAGTCTCTCCGGGCCCTATCTTCCTGTAACAGAGAGCTATAATGGCACACACGATGACAAGGGCGCCGACTATGAGGAGCTTTGTAAGCACCGATCCCTCCTTAATTGAATCATGATTAGATTCTCTCAAAGAAAGGATACTCCTTTAAGGCATCATGCCGCTGCCGCATTGAGGTATCTTAGGTGCCACCGCTACTCTTTACTTTCTCCATGAGCTTTTTTGAGAGCTCCGGGGAAAGCCTTGTCATGCGGAAGAGGGTTGACCGCCTGCCCCCTTCTATGTCGGGGTTGAAAAACTCCCACACGATTTTCTTCCGGGGGGTAATCTCAAAAACCTTGCCCCTGTTGGTCTCTGTAATAAGAAGGTTGCCATTGCCGAGCTTCTGGACTGCGCCGCCTGCCGTTGAAAAAAATTCTTCGGGATCGGCACTCTTGTATTCATAGACTATTTTCCTGCTGAGGGGATCGATTTCCAGGATCCTGCTGTACTGGCGGTCCCTGTCTCCATTGTCAAAAAGAAGGAGGTGGTTGTCTTCCGTAAGGAAAGGGGAGTGCACATTGAGCACTTCCTTTTCACCCCATCTCCATTTCAGCCTGTTTTTCTGAGGATCAAGAATGGCGACATTATTTAACTGCCGCGAGCTTATAAGTATGTCCCCGGCCTTGCAGAGCCCGGGGATGGTGCGCTCGATCTTCTGGACAAAGTTGGAGTGAAAGACGTCGGCAGGGCTGCTGGGGATGGCGGGAGCGTTCATCTGAAGTATGAGTTCAAACTCACGCTCAGGGATAAGGGCTCCCAGGGAGTCATAGAGAGAAATGATCTTTTTCACCTTTCCCCCGGGGGAGAGGATCACGATGTTATCATTGAGAATCGGCACCATTACCCCCTTGTACTCTACCTCGGAGGGACTCCAGGCAATTGAGTAAATATCACCGTTCTTTGCCACTGAGAGCCAGTGATGATATTGCAGGTCGCTCGTCCAGAGCATGCGGGAGTCCCAGTCCATTTTCCCCAGCATGATTCCCACTTCAAGAAAATACAGGTCACCGTCGGGCTCCACCTCCACGTTCTCCCACTCGTTAAAGGAGCCGCTTCCCCACTTGTGGAGATAGTTCCCGTCCATATCCACAAGATACGCCTCGCCGTTCGTCTTGGAAGAGTATAGGTTGAGGCCTTCCTGGCATTTTCCCTTGAGGTGGGTCACTACTCCCATCTTGTTGGCATCGCGCTTCATGACAGGGACCCTCACTGCGTAGGGAAGGGTCAGCAGGCGCTTCTCCTGGGCCTGCTGATCGGTGGAAGGCGTCTTGAGGGGGGGAGGTCCCTTGGATGCCCGGGGAGTCTTCACGGCTTGAGGTGACTTGTGAGCCTGCGGTGATTTTGACGGCCGGGGCGCCTTTGTCGCTGCCGGTGCTGCCGTGGGAGGGGGAGGGTCTGAAGGCTGCAATGAGGGCGTGCTCAGCGCCACCGTGGCGTCGGGTGGAGAGGGCCTCTGGCCCAGATTGATCGAGAAGTCAAGGTCCTGCAAATCCCCGCCGAAGAGGAAAAACAGCCCTGCCGCGCCGCAAAAGACAACAAAAATCCAGAAGATTACCCTGATGTATTTCTCCTGGAAAAGTGATGTGTTCATAAGGGTAAATTGAAATAGGAATGATTATCCTGCATATTTCAATCTTACCCCTGAAAACCCTCTTCTGTAAAAAAAGGATTCTCTTTATCCCCTCTGAGGAAGCTCTATGATGGTAAGCTTTGCGCCGCTTTCGCCGCGGGCTTTCTTCTCAAGCTCGTCATAATTGGTGAGCTTCTTGAGAAGCTCATCCCAACGGCTGTGCTCCGCCATTTTCGTCTTCTCGTACTCTTTCATGAGCCCGAGGCTTACATCCTTCTGCCGGCGGGGGGCGTATACCGTCATCCCGTGGGAGCCCTCAAAGTCCTCGTCCGCCTGGTGCTGCTCGGCAACGACAGCTTTTTCCACGGCCTCGCGGAGGTTCTTCAGATCGGCTCTCACGTCCGCGTCGGTGATGGCCTGGTTATGCTCCAGCTTGTCCACCATGTCCACCATGTCCCTGAAGTCGTCATAGGGGTTGGACGGTGACCTCACGCTGTAGTGCTGCGTCTCCCTGAGCGACGCCCTCACGGCATCAAGATCAGCCTTCCCTTCAAGGATATGGCCTGCCAGCTGATCGGCGGCTTTTGCCACCTGCTCCATTGCGGCGAGATCGATCACCGAGAGGGTAAAGGTGGAGCGCTGGTTCACCGTTTTGGCCTCTTCGACGAAGACTCTGGCGATATCACCGGGATCGGTCACGCCTTCCGAGAGGGCCTTGTCCACCTTCGGCAGAATGGTCTTGTAGGGATAGCCGTTGCCCCCTATGACCTCTTCGGAGGCCACGAGGTACTTCGCCGAGTCCTTGAGCTCGTAGGCCACCTCCGCCTGGGCCATGAGGCAGCAGTCGAAGGCTATGATGTCGGGAGTCTTTCCCGTCTTTTCCTTTACCTTGTCAAAGGCCTTCCTTATGTCGGGGAGGCTCATCATGCTCCCGCGGTCCTCCTCGGCGCCGAGAAAGCCTCCGCCATGGTCGCTCATGAGCACTACATAATGCTTTGCAGGGTATTTCTTCATGCCCCAGATGATGAAATCCGCAAGCGTATCGGCCTTGGACATGTCCCTGAAGCCCATGTTGCCTACCTGCTTCGAGTTGATCCTCGAGGGATCTTCGTCATGGGACACTTCGTAACGCCGCGCTCCGCGCCAGAGCGGCTCATTGTTCACCTCGGTGTAATCAACCATTCCCGCCACAGAGCCGTAGTTTCCGTGGTTCAGTTTTCCCTCGCCTGCCATGGGCTCAAGGAAGAGAAGGGAACCCCTGCCGGGATCAGAGGGCGCCTGGCGGGCGCCTGCTGATGAGAAAAGCTCTATCCCCTGAGGGCCTGCTCCCCCTGTCTTCTTGATCAGATCGCCTGTAGCCGCCAGCACGTCACCGAGGAGGGAGGGGAGATCCATTCCGCCCTGGCTCATCGTCGAGATCGATCCCTGTCCCGCGAGGGCCTGCGCGTTCCTGCGGTCCTTTTCCTGCGTGGCGATCTGCCCCAGCATCTCGCTGGTGGTCTCCGCAATGACCTCCTTGAGGGGCTTCTGCTCGGCGGCAGCCTCACGGACGCTCCTTTCCGCGATGCGGTCAAGCCGATCCTGGAGGGCCGGGTTTTTCCTGAGAAGGACCGTGGCTATCCGCTGGCACATCGAGCTGTCCTTAAGGAGCTCGCCGTATTTTTCAATAAGGGAGGGATCGCCGACAATCTCCTGGAGGTTCTCCCTGAATTCACTGCTCCTGAATCCCTGGGAAAGAGCCTCGCCAAGAAAGGCCGCCGTGAGCGTCGAGGTGTGGTAACGGGAAAACTGGGCAGCCACCGAGTAGTGCTCCGAGGCGGGGACGCTCTCCATCTCCTTGAGGTCGTCAAGGATATACTCTTCAAGATTGTTGCTCCCGTCGAGGTACGTGAGAAAGACATATTCCTTCTCCTTGCCTTCAGGAGCCCCGGGAGAGCCATGGGGGGGCTTCTGCGGCGGTGCTCCCGGCTCATAAGCGTCCTGCGGGGAAGGCGCTTCTTCACTGCCTTGAAGGGCCGCGGGGGGGAGTCCTGCCTGGTGAGCAAGGTTCGGGGTGACAGGTGATATCGTGTGGTCCATCATGCGCTCCTCTCCCAATATGCTCTGTATATGGCTATAAACACTGCAGTTTAATTATACCACAGCGAAGACCCGCCCCGATCCCCTCTTGAGATTAACAATTTGTAACTTTTTCGCCTCCTTTGCGGCAGGCTCGAGGAATAACCCCGGAGCCATAGAATAGTATGTGTACGGGAGGATCACGCCATGATGAAAAAAATCGGCTCCAAGCCTGAATATGAGTTTCCCCCCCTCATCCTCATCCTGATGCGCCGCGAGATCCTGAGCAACGCCGAGGCGGTGTCCATAAGGAAGAAGATGGAGGAAGGGGGGCTCCCCCTGGAAAAAGTCCTGCTGGAGTACCTCGACAGGGAGGTCATTCTCAAGGCCAGGGAAGAGGAGTTCGGAAAGCGCTTCAAAGCCATCGACATAGTGAAGAACCGGCAGGACTTTGAAAAGGAAGCCACCGACTTCATCCCGAGGGAATACGTGAAAAAGCTCGGCGCCATCTGTCTCCAGAAACGGGAAAACACCATTGCCATCGCCATGGTGAATCCCGTTGACGATATGACCATCCACAGCATAGAGGATATGACTGGGTGCCAGATTAAAGCCCGCTATCTCTGCCTTGCCCAGGACCTGGAGCTCTTCTTCACCGAGGAGAAGCCCGAGGAACAGACGAAGGAACCGGAGCCTGCGGACCGTATCAAAGGCCCCCGCATCTTTGAAGACGCGGGGAATGAGGCCCTCATGACCTTCCGTCCCATTGTGGACGCCATTTTCAGGAAAGGGCTCGAGCTCTCTGCCAGTGACATCCATATTGAGCCCAGCAAGACAGGGATGAGGGTGCGGTACCGCATAGACGGCATTCTCCAGGAAGACCGGGAGATAGATGTGATCCTCGACAGGGAGGGGCGCACCAAGCAGCTCCTCCATGCCATCGTCAATATCATCAAGAACCGCTCGGGGGCATCGGGAAAGGACATGCGCCTGGATGAGCGTGAAAAGCCCCAGGACGGCAGGATCTATATCCCCGACAGGGACCTTGACCTGCGCATCTCCATCATCCCGTCGATGCACGGCGAAAGCGTCGTAGTGAGGATCCATTACCGGGAGATCGGGTCATTCTCGCTGGACAGGCTCGGCTTCGAGCACAAGGACCTTGATCGCTTTGCGAAGGTCATCGAGAGCCCCTACGGGATCATCCTTGTGTCGGGCCCCACGGGGAGCGGAAAAACCACCACCCTTTACAGCGTGATGCAGATCATCAACAACCCCCAGCGCAAGACCCTCACCATCGAGGACCCCATTGAGTATTCCATCGAAGGCGCCGTGCAGGCACAGACCAATGCCGCCAAGAACTTCACCTTTGACGAGGCCCTGAGAGTCTTCCTCCGCCACGATCCCGACATCATCATGGTGGGGGAAATCCGCGACGAGGCCACGGCCTCCATGGCGGTGGAGGCCTCCCTGACGGGCCACCTGGTCCTCTCGTCAATCCATGCCAACGACGCGGTGACGACCATCACCCGCCTTAAGGACCTGAGCGTGGACCCACGCCTTATCACCTCCACATGCCTTGCCACGCTGGCCCAGCGCCTTGTTCGCCAGAACTGCCCCCAATGCAGCGAGCACTTCACCTATTCCACGCGCCTCTACAATGCCTTTGAGAAGTACGCCATCACCTACGACCCCGCCGACATAAGGAAAGGGAAGGGATGCCCCAAGTGCAGCAATACAGGCTACTCGGGAAGGGTGGGTCTCTTTGAGCTCCTTATCATGAGCTACGAGATCAAGGAGCTGATCCTCCAGGATGCCTCACTTTTCGATGTGACCCAGGTGGCCGCCTCGCAGGGGATGAAGAGCCTCATCGAGGCTGCCCTCCTCAAGGTTGCCCGCGGCGTCACGTCGGAAGAGGAGATATGGCGCGTCACCCTGGCCCAGCAGTCCGCCTAGCCTTCAGAAGCTGCTCATGATGGCGTAGATGGGCATGAAGGCCGCAAGCAGGATGGTAAAGGTCACACCGCCAAGGATCACGATCAGGACAGGCTCCAGAATGCTCGCGATATTTGCAAGGAAAAGGGTCACATCAATCTCGATGAGGTCGGCAAGCTTGTCGATGGTGAGGGGCAGCTTTCCTGTCTGCTCGCCCACGACCAGCATGTTCACAAGGACCTTGGGGAAGAACTGCGACTCCCCGAAGGCCTGGGAGAAGTTCTTCCCTTCGTCAACGCCCCATATTATCTTCTTCATGATGGCCTCGCTGAAATAGACATTCTCTGCCACCTCATCGACCAGCCTGAGGGCCAGCACCGAGGGTACGCCGGCGGCAAGCAGCGTGGAAAGCACGCGGCACATCCTTATGAGGATAACCTTCTTGTAGAGCTTCCCGAAGGAAGGTATCCGGAGCTTCAAGCGCCCCCAGAAGTACTGCACCTTCCTGATGGTCCTAAGTGTTCCGATGGCATAGACGATGACAAGGAATATGATTATCACGCCAAGGATATAGCGGATGTCAGTGGTGCAGCGCCCTACGAATATAAGCCCCTTCGTGATGAGGGGGATTTTTTCGCTCCCGAGGATGGAGCTTATGGAATCAAGAAGAGGGGTGAGATACCGCGTGAGGAGGATCACGATAAAGAAAGCCGTGATGGTGACGAAGATCGGGTAGGAAAGGGCAGCCTTTATGCTCTGAATGAGCTTCATCTCCTTCTCCTCATAGAGCGCCAGGCTCTTCAGGATATCGGGGAGCGTGCCGCTCATCTCGGCAGTCCTTATCATCCCTATGTGAAAGGGCGTAAAGAGGGTGGGGAACTTTTCAAAGGCCGCGGTGAGCGTCGAGCCTCCCTCGAGATCCGCTTCAACGCTCGAAAGGATCCTGTCGAGGGCCTCGTCGGAGCTCTGCTGGCGGCAGACGCGGAGGGCTTTCACGATGCTGAATCCCGCCGAGATAAGAGTAGAGAGCTGGGAGTAAAACTGCACCAGCACCTGCTTGTTGACATGATTCCCTTTCACAAGCCTTGCAAGGGCCTTGAAGCTCACCATGGGAGTCCCTCCGGGAGAGATCCTTTTCTCTTCCCCCATGGCAATTCCTCTTTCCGGACAGGCGATGGGCCATGAAAAAGGTCCCCGGGATTTCCCGGGGACCCTGTGAGCTGACGTTTACCGCACCTGATCTGCCGGTGCTAGCCCAGGTTCTTCCTGTCCCTTATCACCACGACTCCAGCGAGAGCCGCTATGAGCAGGAGCCCCCATGCAAGGTGGGCCTGGCCCTTTGGGCTCTGCAGGGACTCGCTGAATGCCATCGAAGGCGAGCCTGAGGGCTGGACGCTCGGCGAGGACTGGGGCCAGAGGCCCGTGGCGAAATCGCCCCACTTGGTGTCCTTGGAGGAATCGCAGGTTTTGTAATTCGAGGGAATAGTGAAGTTGCCGTTGTAAGGGATGAGCACGCTCAGCATGCCGCACTGTATCCAATAGGGCGTATAGCCGCTCGATGCGTTCCTGTAAAGGAATAGCTCATTTGTTGCCGTCCCGTAGCCGATGGCAGTCATGAGATTCGAGGCGGCGGTCTGGAGCGATGAGGGAAGATCGCCTGTCGATGTCACGCTGATGAGGTAGGCGAAGGCTTCAAGGTCATTCAGGTAGGCATAGAAGTTCTGCTCCGGGTCGTCAAGACAGTACCGGGGCACATTGGTGCTTATCTCGCGGAGCTTGCCGAGATACTTGGGCTGCGTCGTATTCATCATGGCATTGTAGCATTCAAGGGCAAAGGTGGAGAAGAGCGACGAGATGACAGACATCTTGTTGATATCAAGGCAGATTATGCAGTGCTCCACATAGGTCTTGTAAGTGCCTTGGTTAACCTCTTCTCCCGGCGGCATTCTCGAGACATGCTGGTTGAAAGAGTCCTGGGCAAGCCCTATGGCCATGTCTTTCACCGATGCCGTGTAATTGTTCGTTATCCTGTTAAGGAAAGTGTCATAGGGCTGGAAGGGGATGCTTGCCGCGTCGAAAGTATACAGCCCCCATATGGAGGGCGGAGAGGCGATGCAGTAATCCACGGAGCCCATCATCTCATAGACGGTTTCATATCCTCCCGCGAGACAGAGGCTCATGACAAGAATTTCCACGTTCTTGCCGCTCGAGCTCTTGATGGAGGCAAGAGCGGTCTTCAGCTGGGGAAGGGTAATCTGATTGCTGGTCACGTCGTCAAAACAGATGTCACGGGAGCCGCTTTCAATGATGAATTGTCTCTTCCCCTTCCCGTAAGCAGGGCCGCTCCCATGGTTCCATATATCCACTACATAATGGTCGGCAGGGTAAAGGGTCATCGCGCTCTGCACAAACTGCACAAAGGTCTTGTAATCCCCGGAATCTACATTGGATCCCAGATCCTGGTAAGGCGAGTAGAGCACTTTGTAATTGGGATCTTTGATCACGTAATAAATCTTGGAATTCTGGCTCGGCTCGTCCAGGAATGCCACTACATTCACCGCAGTGCTGGAGCCTACCACCTCCATCTGGTCGATGACATTTTCCGCATAGGGAGGATAGCCTGATTGCGCTGCACCCAGGCTGTTGTCCGCGGCGATATAGCAGATATAGGTCCAGGGCTTCTTTGCCGGCGGTATGAGACACGCCTCATAGCCCTGCGAAGTCGCCAGGGTAACACCTTCAGAGTCGGGCTCCACATTGTCAACGGTGAGGGTGCTCATAAGCACGTCGTTCTCGTAAAAAGAGAGCGTGCAGGCATATCCCACGGTCACGTCCTGGAGCTCAAAGTACCCTTCGGAATCAGAGACCGCCTCGGCATTGGTGTTGGTACCCCTCACCTTGATGCCCGATTTTGCCACGTATCCGGGAGGGAGATTTGTGATCTGCTTTGCCACCACGATGTCACCGCGGCCTGTTGCAGAAGGCGAGTAGCAGTAGCCGCCCACCGTGCCCGTTGATTTATTCCAGCCGTACTTGTTGCCTGATCCGCCGCTTGAATCGCCTCCGTATCCGCCGCACCCCATGGGCCCTGCAAGCAGGCATACCGTGAGGGCCAGCACCAGCAGCATTCCTCCCCAGAGTAAAGTCCTCTTCTTCATTCCATACCTCCCTTAAAGTTTTACGTCACCCGGGGCAGAGCCCGGGGAAAAGTCTCGCGGCATTACCTGGTGAAAAGCACCACCCCCCGCGGGTAAATGAAACGATAAAAAAACATGCTTATATTCAACAGAAAAGGGAGGGTTCCTTCAGGAAGGCGCGGCTATTTCCCGAGCCAGTGCTCGAGCCACTTCCTTATCGTGGCGAGGTAGAGCTCAAGGTTCAGGGGCTTTGAAATCCAGTGTCCCTCGTCGGGGAAATAGAGAAACTGCGAAGGGATCCCCTGCCTCTGGAGCGTGGTGAACATGGCCATGCCCTCGGTGACGGGCACCCGAAAGTCCTGCTGCCCATGGATCACAAGCGTGGGCGTCTTTATCGACGCGGCAAAAGAACTGGGGGACCATTTCTCGTACTGGCCGTCTGAACTCCAGGGAGGCCCTCCGAACTCCCACTCGGGAAACCAGAGCTCATCGGTGGCGCCGTATTTGCCCGTAAGGTTATAGCACCCGGCTATGGATATGAGGCACTTGAAGCGGGTGGTGTGCCCGGCGATCCAGTTCACCATATAGCCGCCGTAAGATGCTCCTGCAGCGCCCAGGCGGCTCTGGTCTATGAAGGGATAGCGGGATACGAGAAAGTCCACGCCCGACATAAGATCTTCATAGGGCTTCCCGCCCCAGTCCCTGTTGATCTCGTCGCAGAACTGCTGCCCGTAGCCCTCGCTCCCTCTCGGGTTGATCTTGGCCACGACAAAGCCGCACGCTGCAAAGACCTGGGGGTTCCAGCTTGCCCCGAAGGTATCGCCCCACATCTGCTGGGGGCCCCCGTGGATCAGGAGCACCAGGGGGTATTTCTTCCCGGCGTCAAAACCGGGCGGCTTGATAAGAAAGCCGTGGACCCTGGCGCCTCCTGCGCCAGGATAGGAAAATTCTTCGGCCGCTCTCATGGCGAGCCTGGAGACAAGACCCTGGTTGAGAAAGGTGAGTTCCCTTGCCTCGCCACCGCGTGATGGAGCCGTGAATATCTCTGCAGGCCGCGCCGAGCTTTCCCTGAGAAAGTAAAAACGCTTCCCGTCCGGTGAGAGGGAAAAAGAGTGATTGTAAGAGCCTCCCAGAAGCTTCTGCGCATCGTTTCCTTTCGTGGAAACCCTGTACAGTGAAGAGTATCCCTCATCCATGGCGGTGAAGTAAAGGCCCCTGCTGTCCGGAGCCCAGATGACCTCATCGACGGAGCGGTCCAAGGGCTCCGTGAGGTTCCGCACTGTCCCTGTGCCCCTTTCATAAAGCATGAGGCGGTAACGGTCCGATTCGTAGCCCGCCTTCATCTGCGCCCTGTAAGCGATAAAGGCACCATCAGGTGAATAGAGGGGCTGGTTGTCGTTGGCTGCGTTGGCGGTAATCCTTTTGGCCTTGCCTCCTGCTGCAGGGATCACGAAGAGATCATTGTTGGTGCTGAGGGTAAGCATCTTGTCGGTATTCGCCGTGTAGCATATCTCCCTTGAGTCGGGAGAGAAGCAGAAATCACGCCTGCCGCCAAGGGCAAGAGGCGGCACATCAGAGTCAGCGCCGGCGGTAAGATCGCGCTCCGTCCCCCCGGCGGCGGACACGATGAAGAGATGGCTTCTTTTTCCATTGCGGAAATGATCCCAGTGGCGGTAGAGAAGGCTCTCATAAACCTTTGCCTTGACGCGTGAGGCTTTCTCCTCCTCCAGCTTCTTTTTCTGTCCCTCGTCACCGGCGCATTCGGGATAGACCGTGGACGTGAAGAGGATATATTTGCCGTCAGGTGACCATAGAGGGTCTGCCGCGCCGGTGCTGAGCTTCGTGAGCTGCCAGGCCTCGCCGCCGCCGATGTCAATAAGATAGAGCTGATCCTTCCCTCCCCTGTCGGAAACGAAGACGATTCTCTTCCCGTCGGGAGACCATGCGGGTGATCCATCCTTCCCGGAGCCCTGGGTAAACTGCCTCACCATCCCGCCGGCAGCCCCGGCAATCCACAGGTCGCTGTTGAAAAGATTGGCTTCCAGGTCCGCCCGTGAGACCACGAAGACCAGGCGGCTCCCGTCAGGCGATACTATGGGGGCGCTTATTCTCCTGAACTGCATGAGCGTCTCAAAAGTGAGCACCTTTCCCTCGCCTGCCCAGGAAAATCCCGTCATCAGGAGAAACAGCAATATTCCCAGAACTCTCCTCATATCATCCTCCTTGGGGGCTCAATGGGGGACGCTGTTTACCGTCCCATGAGAGGAGCCCTTGTGGTCACCTCGTAAATCCAGAAAGTCTTTGCCGTAGTGACGACATGATATATGGTTTCCGCAATATCTTCCGGCTGAATCATCGAGCTCCTCGCCTCCGGAGAGGGCTCCGAACCCATTGTCCTGTGAAAGTCCGTATTGGTGGAGCCTGGCACCACCACAGAGATCTTCACGTCAAAAGGCTTGGCTTCCAGGGCCACCGACTCGGCGAAGCCCATGAGGGCGAATTTGGAGGCGCAGTAGCCTGAAAGGCCCGCGATGCCGTTCTTCCCGGCGCCTGATGAAACATAGACGATATGGCCGGCACCGCGCTTTTTCATAAGGGGAAGGATATGCCTGGTAAAGAGGAAGGGCCCCCTCACGTTGGTGGCCAGCATCTCGTCAAAGCGCGCCGGCGGGAGATCTTCTGCAGCACCGCGGTATCCGACACCGGCATTGTTCACAAGCACGTCAGGAGCACCCCACCGGTCTGCCACGTCGCTCACCACGTGGCGCACTTCCTCCTCCTTCCCCACGTCGGCGCAGTAGGAAAGAACCTTGACCCCGCCGCTCTCGAGGGTGCCCCGAAGGCGCTGGAGCCTCTCCTCCCCGCGGGCAACAAGCACAAGGGATGCCCCGGCAAGGGCAAAGCGCTTCGCCGCTGCAAGGCCGATTCCTGAGCTCGCTCCCGTGACAAGCACAATCCTGTCTTTCATGGCATTATCCCTCCATTGCTGCCCGGCCCCCTCCCCGAAAAAAAGAAGCACCCTGTGGAGCTTCTTTAAGAAGGGACATGGGTACTGCCGCTATTTTCTCGGCTTGGCCTGCGTTTCGGGGAACACTTTCAGGATCACCTCGGCAAGCTTCCTGGTGCAGGTCTCCAGAAACTGGAGGTGCTTCTGCTCGTAAGCGCCTATCCTCAGGCGGTTGTCCACATAAATAAGGCCTACAAGCCCGCTCTCTATGAGAATGGGAACACAGGCAATGGAACGAAGGCCTGAGATCACGACGCTCGACTTCTCGGAAAACCTCGGGTCATCAAGGGCATTGGAGCTCATTACCGACTTTTCTTCCTCGTACACGTTGTTTATCACGGTCTGGCTCACTTCAGCGGTGGTGAAGAGCGTGTCGGGGTCTATGTTGCAGGCGGCAAAGACATTGAGCTCGTCAAAATTTGAATCATAGAGCATGATAAAGCCCCGCTCCGCATCAATGGCCTCGACAATGTTCTTGAGACAGTCCTCAAGAATCTCATCAGGGCTCTCAAGAGTCTGCGTGCTCTGATCCATAAGCTGGTTAATGCGCGATATATCAAGATTTTCTTCGTCCATTCAATCCTCCTCTTTCAGCGTCATTCTCTCTATAGTTAGAGTGTGTTATTCACTTTCAACAAGAGAAACCCTTCTTTTCACCAAGAATTTTTCATAGCCTTCCCTCTACTGAGAGCACTGCAGAGCATGAGAGGATTTCTGCCTTCACAGCAAGAAAATATTATTGACAATGAAGCGGGGAGAAGAGAGACAATCCCGGCACAATGCCTGTATTCTCAAAGCATGATTCACCGGAAGGCTTATGACATTACAGCGCGATATAAAAGACATAAGGCGTTTCTCAACGGGCACCTATGGTGAGAAGGAATTCATGGGACGCCATGATTATGGCTCTCTCTCGGTGCCCTGGGACAAGATAACAAGCCTTTATATGCTCAACCTCCAGAAAAAGGATGAGAAGACCGATCAGCCCTTCCTTATCTTTACCGTGCAGGCCGAACAGGCAGTCCATCTTATCCCGGCACGGCACTTCAACTACAGAGAGTTCTTCTCCGGAAAGCCCCCGAGCGATATCAAGAGCACCGACGATCCTTTCAGGGCCCTTGTGGAGCTCTTTACCAGGAATTGCGCCGCGTGCTACAAAGATATCTCGGTGAGAGACTTCCTCAAGGGAGGCTTCTCCTTCGTGCCCAAGGTGAAAAACATCTGGGAAATCCTTGAATACCGCGAAACTGTAGAGGGCCACGAAAAGGAAGAGGAGTCATTCAAGGAGGAGGAAAAGGAAGACACCGTCAAGCTCAAGGTCTGGACGCCCGGAGAGTTCATAGAAGAGCGATACGAGGTGCTCAAGCTCTTCAAGGGCGGCATGGGCGTCGTCTACATCGTGAAGGACGTGGAATCCTCGCAGCCTTATGCCGTCAAGATGTTCCAGGAACAGTTTCTCTGGGACAAGAAGGTAAACGAGATGTTTTTTCATGAGGCCCAGATATGGATTGAGCTGGAAAAGCATGAAAACATCGTGCGGGCTTACTTCGTAAAGACCATCCAGGGATGCCCGGCCCTTTTCCTTGAATATATCGATGGGGGCGACCTGGAAGGCTACCTGCAGGAGGGAGCCCTTGAGGTAGAGGCAGCCCTCAGCTTCGCCATACAGTTCTGCGCAGGCATGGCTTATGCCCACGAGAAAATGGGCATAGTGCACAGGGACATCAAGCCCGCCAACTGCCTCATTGACAGGGATCTCACCCTCAAGATCACCGATTTCGGCCTGGGAAAAATACTGGATCCTGAAGAGGGGGAAGGGAAAGCCGCTTCCAAAGCCGCGGACGATGAAGAGACCCAGGGAACCTTCGCTTACATGGCGCCGGAAAGCTTCAAGGCCGGGGGAAAAATAGACACGAGGGCCGACATCTATTCCTTCGGGATCATGCTCTACGAGATGCTCACCGGCCAGAAGCCCATACCGGGCAACGACATGATGGAATACATGAAAAACCATGCCACCTATATCGCCCCTCCGCCCGGTGATATCAGCCCCGACGTGCCCGCAGATCTCGAGATTGTCGTGATGCGATGCCTGCAGAAAAACCCCGCCATGCGCTACGGAAGCTTCAGGGAGGTGGAGCAGGCCCTCCAGCTCATCTTCAGGGAAGTGACGGGGACCGAGATGGAGGCAGAGCAGGCCGCTACGGAGCTCACCGCTGAGGAGTGGGGGAACAAGGCCCTCTCACTGGCGGCCCTGGGCCGCCACAATGATGCCCTCAAGCCCTTTGACCGCGCCCTGGAGCAGATGCCGGAAAACGCCGCGCTGTGGGCCAAAAAAGGAGAATCCCTCGCGGCGCTCTCGCTGCACAATGAGGCCATCCAGTGCTTTGACAAGTCGCTTCTCATCGACCACCGGCTCGCGCCCACATGGATAAGCAGGGGAAACTCCCTCTTCCTCCTCAGGGATTACGAGAAAGCCCTTTTCTGCTATGACAACGCCCTCAAGGTGGACCCTGAAAATGCCGAGGTGTGGGCCAAGAAAGGGGCTTATTACAACCTTATAGGCTCGCAGCAGGAGGCGCTTGAGTGCCTTAACAGGGCCCTCGCGTCCAACCCCAGGCTTGGCGACGCCTGGTACGAGAAAGGTCTCTGCCATATCGCCGCCGAAGAGTTCCATGTGGCGCTGGAATGCACCATCAAAGCCCTGGAGCTGAACCCTCTCTCAAAGGATGCCTGGTTTCTCAAGGCATCCATCACTTATCAGCTGAGAGATTACGAGGCTGCCATAGAGAGCTTCTCCAAGGTCATGGAAATGGACCCCCACGATATGAGGGCTCCCATGGGCAAGGCCGATTCACAGTTCCTGCTGGGAAAGTTCCATGACGCCCTGGCAACGCTTGACAAATTCCTTGCCCTCGATGCCGCCAACGACGAGGCTCTTGAGGCCAAGGGCGACAACCTCTTCATTCTCGGAGAAAAAGAAGAGGCCCTGCGGTGTTACGAGCTCATTCTTGCCAGGTCTCCCCGGCATGGCGGCGCCCTTTACAAAAAAGGGATCATACTCCAGGAGCTCTATTATTTCGATGAAGCGGGAAAATGCATGGAAGACGCCTTCCTCGCAAGGCCCGGCGACCGCCTCATCGCCTATTACCGGAGCGCTTTCAGGCAGAACGTGGTCATGCTTCACAAAGCTGTTGAACGGGAACGGGAACAGCTTGGAAAGGCCGTGGCCGACCTCTTCGCCACCGCCTCCGAATTCTCCATCCAGGTGGAAGAGGAGAAAAAAGGCCTTCTGGGCATGTTCAAGAAAAAAGAGAGCGAGGTGCCGGAGGACCTCAGAGCCAGGGCTGTTGAAGCCCTTCAGAAGGAAGACTATGACAACGCCCTCAGGAATTTTGCACGGTACCTGAGAATAAGGGGAAATGACAGCGGGGCATGGGAGCAGGCCGCGGAAATACTGGCAAAGCATGAGAACCTGCCTGCCGCCGCCATGTGTTACAAGAAAGCCCTCACTTACAGCTCCACCGTTGCCGGGACCTGGGAGAAGCTTTTCAAGATCCTCCGCGCACTCCCGGGAACCCGCTCTGAAGCCCTTGCCTGCGTGCAGCACCTCATTTCCCTCGCTCCGGAAGATATGACCCTCAAAATCAGGGAGCTTGCCCTCATGGAGGAGATTGGCCTTGCCTGCCTGATCCAGCTCAAGGCCCACAGTCTTCTCAATGGGCTTGACGGCCTTGAGGAAACAACACAGATTCTCAAGTACAGGGGCATTCTCATGGCTCTGCTGGGGCGCCTGAAAGATGCCGTCAAGATTTTTGACTCTGCCCTCAAGAAGGACCAGAAGGACATCTTTTGCCTTATCCAGAAGGGCGACGCCCTCGCGAGGATGGGAGAGAGGCAGGCGGCCCTCAAGTGCTTCATGACAGCCTCAAAATACCGGCCCCAGGAAGCACAGATATTCTTCTACCAGGGGATCACCCATGAAGATCTCAATGATCTTGAAAAAGCCGTGAAATGCTATGACCTTGCCCTCAAAAACCGGCCGGACTATGAGCTTCCCCTCATCAAGAAGGGATTCTGCCTTTACAAGAGCGGCCAGGGAAACGAGGCGCTCGAATACTACAACAAGGTCCTGGAATCCAACCCCGATTCAGCCAACGCCTGGGAGGCCAAGGGCCTGGTCATGTGCTTCCAGAGGCGCTTCAACGAAGCGAAATGGTGCTTCGAGAAAGCCCTTGAGATCGAGGGGGCACGGGTCAGCACCCTGAAAAACCTTGCCCTTCTCCTTTACCGGTTGGAGTCTTACAAGGACGCCGTCACTACCATTACAAGGCTTCTTGCTTTGGACAGCCTCCAGGAAGAGGCCCTCTCGCTGAAGGCACTCTGCCATTTCATGCAGAATGAGCCTGAAGAGGCCCTGGCAAGCTGCGAGCTCATTCATGAGGTCTCGCCACGGAACGTCAACGGATGGATAAACAAGGGATATCTCCTCGACCGGCTCAGGCGTCCCCAGGAAGCCCTCGCCTGCTTTGAGCGCGCCATAGAGCTCTCCTACAAGACTCCCGAGGCCTTCATCAACAAGGGGATCATCCTCTGCAAGGTGGGCCGTTTCGAAGACGCCATTGCTGACTTGAAGATCGCCCTCTCGCTGGACAGCAAGAATGCCTTTACCTGGTACAATATGGCCCTCTGGTACGCGAGAAAAGGCAAGTTCGAGGACAGCCTCAACGCCTTTGATACCAGCATCGCCTGCGATTATACCCTCATAGATGCCTGGATCGACAGGGGGATCACGCAGTATTTCCTGAAATTCCACGATGAAGCCTTTGTCATGGGGGAAAAGGCCGCGGAGATAAATGCAAAGTACCACAAGGCATGGTTTCTCCAGGGCCTTGCCCTGGCCGGTCAGGAGAAGCACGGGAACGCCATCAAATTCTTTAACCGCTGTCTCGGCCTCAAGCACGACTATACTCCGGGTTATATCGCCCGGGCCCTCTCCCTGGAACAGCTCGAGCGGAAAGATGAGGCCGCAAAGGACCTGGATAAGACGATAGAGCTCCTCGAAGAAGAGGCCCGGCTCACGGGGAAAACGGTGAGCAATGAAGATATCAGGAACCTCATGACCCTGAACGGCCTCCTGGGCAGCCCCAGAACCATCGCCATGGAGTTCGACTTTTCCATCCAGCAGGCCGGCCTCATCGTGGCAGAATAGGCACTCCCGTGGAAAAAATTCTGAAAATAGCAGAATCCTGCGCCCATGTCACTGCAAGACCCGAGCATGTTTTCATCAGCGAGAAGGCCCTTGACGGCATAGCCGAGAGGATGGCCCTTGACAAAACTGCTCCGCCCCCATGGGACAGGGAACTGCATTTTTATGACGGCAGCGGGAAGACTCTCATGTATGTGCTGGTGCTCGATGCTCTTAATTTCTGCTTTTTCCCCGACCCCGGCGCGCCGCGCTGGAAAGTCCCATGGCGGGATAGATGGCTTGACGGTTACTGGGCCCTCGCCGCTGCCCTCACCTGCGCATTCCTGAAGGGCATCCCCCTCTGGGATCCCCTCTTTCTCTCTACCCTCAGCGAAGAGGCACTCAGGGAGGTTCTCGGCGGCACGGCGGAAATTCCCCTCTTCAGGGAGCGCCTCCAGAACCTGAGGGAAGCAGGCTCCGCCCTTATCACGCATTTTGACGGGTCTTTTGCCGCGCTGGTGGAGTCGGCCGGTCATGACGCTCTGGCACTGGCGGGAGAAGTTGCACGGCACTTTCCCTCCTTCAACGACGAGGCCCTTTACCGTGGTGAAAAAGTGTATTTTTTCAAGAGGGCCCAGATTCTGGTGAGCGACCTTGCCGGAACTTTTTCCGGCAGGGAATGGGGCTTCTTTCACAACCTTGAGCGCCTCACTGCCTTTGCCGACTATAAAATCCCCCAGGTGCTGAGGAGCCTCGGGATCCTCTCCTATTCCGCACCACTGGCCAGTAAGGTGGACACCCGTATCTTTCTCCCGGCAGGCTCTCCTGAAGAAGTAGAGATAAGAGCTGCCACGGTCACCGCCGTTGAGCGCCTGAAGGAGCGCCTGAATGAGAAGGGGAGGCCCCTGAGCGCATGTGAAATTGACTGGATTCTCTGGCAAAAGGGACAGGAGGGGAGCCGCCTCCCCTACCACCTGACACGGACCATCTATTACTAGAGCCGGGCACCTGCCTTCGGTGACACGGAAAAGAGAACGAAGGGGCTCCACGTGGAGGGATCCTTTCGGTTCTCGGGATTCCTGCCAAGCCACATCCTCACGGCCTCATCCGGTGTGGCTCCGTCGCGAAGCGCCTTGAAGAGAGCTGAAAGAAAAGTTTTTCTTGCCTGGGGAGAAGCACCTTCCCTTGCAAGGAAGACCTCAGCGCTTCCCGCCCGGCAGAACGATCTGACGAAAAAGAGCATATCGCCCTCATTTCTTGTGCTCCCGGGAGGGCTGTAGAGAGAGAGCACCACAAGAGGCGGGGATGAGGGAAGCGAGAGGATATCAGAGGGAAGAAGGAGGCCGTCGGCGAGTGTCAGCCCGGGAAAACCGTTCCTTCGCAGAGTCCATGTAGCAAGAAAAGCGAGGCGCGAATCTTTTAAGGGGGGGATAACCCTGTCACGGCGCATCTCCCCGGCACTCAAGACAATCCTCGGGGCACAGAACGGCGAGACTGCCGCAAGCTCCTCCAGTGAGGCGGGAAGGGGCGGAAGAGCCGGGGACTCACCCAGGGCACACAGAAGAGAGGCAGTCATCCCGGCCGGGGAGCCGGGGACCCTGTAAACAAGTTCGGCCGTGGAGGGCACAATGGTTACCGTCGCCTTCGTCCCATAGGGCACACCCTTTGAATCCACAAGCGCGGTAAAGGGAAAGGAAATAAGGCCCGCATCAGGCACAAAGAAAAGAGGGCTTTTTGCAGCGGCAATCAGGCTCACTGCACCTTCTGCGACACCCCCCTTCGCCGGATCAAGGATCCTTCCCTCGAGAGTGTCGCTGTCTATATACCAGCAGTATGACCTCTTCCTGCCGGTGAAAAATTCCAGCAGAGCCCCCGAGGGGGCCAGGGAAAAGCGGATTTCCTGAAGCGAAGGGACTACCGGGGCCCTTTTCGTGCCGGGAAGGCTCCTCTCAAGGAAGAGGCCAAAATCAGTCTCCTTGCAGAGAAGACAGTAATAATAAGCCTCCTCCTCTCTTCCCCCGTCCATGAGCAGCATGATGAGGCTCTCGAAAATATCCCTTCCGGGAGAGGGGAAAAGGAGGGCCTCATCAAAAGGGAGCCTTCCTCCCTCCTCGCCGGCGGCGGCGACTGCCTGCCGGTAATTAAGCACTGCTCCCTCAGGGGAGCCATGGGACTGGAAATACGCGCCCTCACGCCAGGCAACAAGAGCCCTGAGGCTGGGATCGCCGGCGGTATATCCCTCGGCCTCGCGGAAAAGGGGAAGGGCTCTTTCGGGCTGAAGGAGGTCCCCCCGGCAGGTGCCTTCAAAGGCCAGCGAGAGGCCCTCAAGGAAAGGCCAGGGACGGGTCCGGGCCGCCTCTCGAGCCCTGTGAAAATAACGGGCCCCTCCCGCATTATCCCCTTTCCCGGCAAGAGCCCTGGCGGTCTCAAAATAAAGAAGGCCCTCATGGAATTTCCTGCAGAGGGTGGCTTCCTTGTCACAGGAGCGCAGGGTCTCCAGAGCCTCATCATAGCTCCCGAGGTCAAGCTCAAGGGCCGCCATGTAAAGTCCCGCCATTGTCCCCTGAGGACTCCTGGCCCTTGCATCCTTATAAAGCGCGAGGGCCCTCGATGATTCACCAAGAAAGGCCATTACCTTTCCTGCCTCGCAGAGAGCCCGTGCCTGACCGTTCCTGTCTCCTGCGGCCTCATAGAGGGCGGAGGCTTTCATAAATTCGTCGCAGGCTGAATAATAAGCCCCCTTTCCCGCCAGATCGGCCCCATGGAGGAAAACCTCTTCCGCTTCCGGCCCTGAAAAGGCGGGGCCGGTGAGCAGAAAAACAATGAAATACAGTAAGAGGAGTCTTAAAACGCTGGATTTCATCTCTCCGCCTCGCTGGTCTCAAAATCCCTGAATCCCGCGGCATTGGGTCCCGCGCTGCAGGACAGGAAAGAATAGCTTTACCGGGGGAAGCGAAAAATCCTCCCCAATTCCTGGGAACATATTGCATATTCGCGGGCACCATGCTATAATGTATCAGGTTTTTTTCAAAACGCCTTACAAGCTGCATGGAACCTAAGTTTCACGGGATAAAGGAGGATACACGTGCCTGCCGCCAAGAAATCACCATCAGAAAAGAGAATCAAGCAGTCAGAGAAGCGCCATGACAAGAATGTGGCCGCCAAATCAAAGGTGAAGACCGCCTTCAAGAAGACCGAGGCCGCTATAGCCCAGGGAAAGAACGAAGAGGCAAAAGTGCTTGCCAGGGAAGCCGTTGTGACCATCGACAAGGCCGCCTCAAAGCGTATTGTCCATAAGAACAAGGCAGCCAGGAAAAAATCCAGGCTTGTAAAGAAGCTCAACACTTCCGCCAAGCCCTGAGGATCCCCTCAGCCCTTTCCGGATCGAGGCACTGGATCCTCGCCCCGCGGGAGTGTGGCGATATTTCTCTTCCGGCGCTCAATAGCCGAGCCTGTGGGCGATGAGAAGATGGACCACCCCGGCCTGTTCCTCATGCCATTTTCTCATGACCCGGACTCTCTCCCGCACTTCTCCCACGTAGGCCTCGTCTTTCAGTGACGAGAGGTTCAGCTCCACGTTGGCAAGAGCGCCCTTGAAGGCCGCCTCGGCAAGGAAAAATCCCACGGCTGCATCAGACATGCAGCTTTCACGGCAGAGCGCAATGAGCTCCTGGCCCCCCTGCATAAGGGCAAGGCTGTTTTCCGCCGTCCTGAGGGGAACCTCAGTGGCCCTCCTGAGAGCCGCCTGAATCTTCACGCTCCGCGCCTTCCTCTCTTCCTCGCCGTCCTTGGGAAGCCCGTAGGCTTCCATGACTATCCTGAAGGCTTCCGTATCCTCGTCGATCAGGGAAACTCCCTGTTCCCTGAGAGGGACAAGCTTCGCAAGAAAGGGATCTATGAGCTCCGGTACGTTTTTATAAGTGATGCGCACGGCCATCTCGAAGAGTCCGACAGCCATCGCCCCCCCGAGGGCGCTGGCCGATCCCCCGCCCGGCGCCGGCGAAGCAGAGGAAAGAGCTTTCAGAAACTCACTTACGGTCTTGTCTTTTAACATGGCTGCTCCTTCACTGGAATTCTCCAAGCCCCGATGGGCTTCATACCCCGGGGCGGGCCACAGCTCCCCTGGTAAAGACCATGGAGCCCTTTTTCATTACATGGCTCACCATGGTGACGCCAAAATGATAAAGCCATTCCCGGTAGTCCCCGCAGTCAATGAAGACCATGTCAGCCTGTTTCCCGGGCTCAAGGCTCCCCACGAGGTGGCCTTTCCCGAGGGAATGGGCTGAATTGACGGTGGAGGCAATGAGGGCTTCGCCCGGTGCAAGCCTCATCTGCAGCACCGCGAGAGCCATGGCCATCGGCATTGACTCCGAGAGGCAGCTCCCCGCGTTGAAGTCGGTCCCCAGGGCGACGGCCAGACCGCTGTCAATGGCCTCGCGCGCCGGGCCGTACTCGTGAATGTTGAGGAAAAGCTCGGTCCCCGGCATGAAGACCAGGACCGTAAAGAGTCCCCTCAATGCCTCAATATCCTGGCTGGAAAGGCGGAGGAGGTGATCGCATGAGACAGCCCCCATGCGTGCCGCCATAAGGGCGCTCCCCCGCGAGGAGAACTGTTCCGCGTGGATCTTGAGCCCGAGGCCGAGATCCCGGGCGGCACAGAATATCTTCTCTGTCTCCTCGAGAGAGAAAGCCCCCTCCTCGCAGAAGACATCCACAAAGGCCGCCAGTTCCTGCTGTTTTACCGCAGGGAGCATCACGGAGCATATCTCGTCAAGATACCCCCCGCGGTCTTCGCTGAACTCCGAGGGGACCGTGTGGGCTCCCAGGAATGTGCTCACCAGCTCCAGGGGATGGCGCCGTGCCCCTTCCTTGAGGATGCGGAGCTCCCGCAGTTCCTCGGAGGCTGACAGGCCGTAGCCGCTCTTTGCCTCAGCGGTGGTGGTGCCATGCATGAGCATCATGTCGAGCCGGGGAAGAAGAAGCTCCAGCAGAGCCTCGTCAGAGGCTGCACGGGTGGCACGGACCGTGCTCAGTATCCCGCCGCCCTGGCGGTGAATCTCCAGGTAAGTAGCCCCTTGCGCACGGAGAAAATACTCATCAATCCTTGTTCCGGCAAAAACGGGGTGGGTATGGGCATCAACAAGGCCGGGAATGACAAGAGCCCCTTCAATGAATCCCTCGGAGGAGACCTCAAAGGATGATTCGATCTGCTGCGGCGTCCCCACCGCCCTTATGATCCCATCCCTGACGGCCAGGGCGCCAGGCGCCAGGACCGCCACGTCCCTCATTGCCGCTCCTTTGCGGGGCGCGCCCCCGGGGCTGCAGGTCACAAGCTGCCCGGCTCTCACGATGACATCGACACGCTCTTTCATCGCAACCTCCCGGAAAGGCTGGTACTGCTAAAGGTCCATCAGGTGGGTCTCCAGAATCTGTGCGGTCTGAAACTCCTCAATCCTGAGATAGAAGCGGGCCACCTCCACGAGGGCTTCCAGCGGAAGAAGGCCAATGACCTCGCTCCCCACAGGGTGGACGCCATACCGTGTCGCCTCGCTCTTGACCATTTCAAAGACCGTGTAGACAGCGCTCTTTGAAAAGTCCGTGAGGTTCATTGAGACCTGGGCAATATTTCTCTCCTTGAGCATGACTCCAAGCGCCTTCACATAGGCAAGCCCCCCCGATCGTGCCCTTACCCTCTTTGCAATCTCCTTGGCAATCTTGATGTTGGAGGTGCTGAGGTTGATGTTATAGGCGATGAGGGCCTTCCTCGCACCTACCACGGCAGCGCCTGCCTTGGGATGAAGCCTGGCTTCGCCCACATCAGGCTTGCGGCCTTCCAGCGAAATCTCGCGCTTGAGGACTTCATACTCACCTTTTCTTATGTCTGCAAGGTTCCTTCTCTCGGGCTTTGCCGCCGATTCCTCGTAAAGATATACCGGGATGCCATGGCGCTTCCATATCTCGGAGGCCACCTCCTTTGAGAGGGCTACACACTCCTCCATGGTGCACCGGGCAATGGGAACAAAAGGCACTACATCACAGGCTCCAATACGGGGATGCTCTCCCCGGTGGCACTCCATGTCAATATGCTCCGCGGCATATCCAATGGCATTGAGGACTGCCTCTTTCACCGCCGCCGCCGACCCGATTATGGTATAAACGGTCCTGTTGTGATCCTTGTCAGGCTTGCAGTCAAGCAGTTTGCACCCCGCGACGGAGCTGAACTTTTCTGCAATTCCCTTTATCACCTCATCCCTCTGTCCCTCGGAAAAATTTGGTATGCACTCTACGATTGCCTCTGCCACGCGATTCCTCCTTCCGGGCTTCCCGGCGGACGGGTAGGGCCCGCTGTTTCTCACTGCCTGAGAAGCAGCATGATGCCTATTCCCAGAGCTGCGAGCGTGAGAATGAGATTGAGCACCAGGGCCGCCCATAGAGCGCCGACGGCGCCCTTCCAGGGGGCTCCTTTCACGAAATCATCAGCAAGCAGCTCATCGGAAGGGAGGGCCTTCTCCCTGTCCTGCTCAAGGTGGCGCAGAAGCTCGCTCTCCTCTTCCCTGGTGAGCTTGAGGGCCATGGCAAGCTTTTTCGCCACCCTGTCAGAGGGGAGATACCTCCCTGACTCCGAGAGATATTTTCTTGTAAGATCAATCGATATTCCCATTGAACTTGCAAGGCCTTCCAGAGAAAGATTTCTCTCCTCCATCTTTCTCCTGAGAAACTCACTTACCAGAGATGCCATAAGCTTCCACCCCCAATAACTGCATAAGCCTGTAATTCTAGAGCATCACCTTCAATTCCTCTGATCAAAGAGCTGTCAGCATCACGCAAGCCCTGCACTCCCGAAGCGTGAACCTGCTCCCGGAAGAGCTCCCGGGGCAAGAAAGGGCTTGAGGCTCCGGGGAGAGAAATATCAATGGCTTTTGAAAATCATACCCCTCTGAGGGAAAGACCAGAAAGGAGCCCACCTATGGCAGAAAATCCCGGCGGCACCCCATCTCCTGAAAGCGACATCTCTCTCGATGAACTGATGCCTAAAGATGTCTATACTCTTGTGAGATACCTCATCGCTTCTCTTGCCCAGCAGTCATGGATATTCATGGGCCTTCACATGAACCCCTTTACCAAGACCACAACAAAGGACCTCACCCAGGCAAAGCTTGCCATCGACTGCGCTCAAGCCCTCACGGAAAAGCTCGGCCCATGGATGGAGGAAAAGGAGAAAAAGGAATACCAGGCACTTCTGCAGACCTTGCAGATGAATTTCATTCAGCAGAGCAGCCAGTAATGCCTTCAGTCAATTGAATATATCCCCATGTTGTAAAGGGCTTCGGTGAGATAGGGAGGAAGGACCGACGAGAGCGGCGGCGCCGGAGGCGGCTTCAGAAAGGCATCAGGGCCTTTCAGGAAGACCTCATCCTTCTCCTGGAACTGGAGCTTTTCCTTTTCATCGCGGAGAAAAGCGTTGACCTCTTCCTGGTACATGATAAGCTCCTGGGCTTCCCGGGATGCATCCTCGACGTTCTGGTGCTCATCATCCATCTTGCGGAGCTTCTGCATCTCGTCATCGGCCTGGGCTCTCATTTCATCGGTGGGGAGATCGACTTTCCAAATCTCCTCTTCCTGGGTTCTCTGGAGATTCAGCGCCTTTTTCTGAGTGAGGAGTATCATTTTCTGAAGCTCGCTCTGCACCGAGGGGTTACCAAGCTCATTCCTGTTGTTCTGCAGAAAATTCATGATCTGCTGTTTCTCATCCTGCAGAAAGGTCTCCTTCTCATTGGTATGCAGGTCGCTGAGGGCCTGGCGGGTTGACGCCTCGAACTCCTGGCGGGAAGCGCGCTGCATCGCATCCTCTCCGCCCTCCATGAGCGTAGGCTGCCCCTGCTCGTTGAGAAGCACCTTGGCCTGCCCCTCTTCATTGGGTGCAGTCTGATACGAGTGGGACTCAAAGAATTTCTCTTTCATGTCGTTGAGCTTCTGGGCGAATTCATTAGTGGCGTTCTCCCTGGCCTGCATGTGGGCAAACATCAGGGACCTGAGGCGATCCATCGAGCTTGACGGAAAGGGGGGAGCCTTCCCCATGAGGACAGAGCCGTCAAAGGGCGAGTCTCCATGGGCATCTTCGGCAAACCTTCCTACGCCGATACGGGCGCCCAGGGCATCAAGATGGCCGCGTGACCCGATTCCACGGCTCGAGCCCATCATCATACCAGAAAGCGTTCCCATACCCACTGAGTTCCAAAACTGCATTGCCATACCTCCTTAAAAACCGGGCCTCACCGGCGGCGGCCACGGTACAGAATTACTCTTACTGAAAATTATAGCACTTAATTCAGACAAAATCAAATGAGAGCACCTTATGCAGAGAGGGCCACGAGGGTGGCATAGGCGGCTTTCAGCGCCCTTGCCCTGTGGCTTATCTGGTTTTTCTCCCGGGGCTCAAGCTCGGCAAGGGTCCTGCCGAAATCGGGGAGCCAGAATATGGGGTCATAGCCGAACCCGTGGGCCCCGCTCATCGCGCGGGCTATGGTGCCTTGCAGCTCTCCCTGGAAAGTGGCCACCAGGCCGTCAGGCCGGGCAAGGGCCACCACGCAGACGAAGCGGGCTGCCCTCAGGCTGTCGTCTACGGATTCCATCATTTCAAGAATTCTTATGTTCCGCTCGGTGAAGGTCATGGCGGGATCGATGAAGCGGGCGGAACTCACTCCCGGCTGCCCGTCAAGATATGCGATCTCAAGGCCCGAGTCATCGGCAAGCGCAGGCATTCCCGCCTGGGAGGCATAAAAAAATGCCTTTTTTCGGGCATTTTCCTCGTAACTGGCATATCCTTCCTCTACATCGGCAATCCCGGGAACATCAAAGGCCGTCTTTATCACAAAAGGCACACCATGGAGGATTGTGGTGATTTCTTCTATCTTATGGCGGTTTTTTGTTCCAAGGAGCAGCTCTCTCACGGGCGTCACGGTCAGTCCCTGAGCTCCTTCAAATGGCTTACTTCCGACCATTTTTCGTCAATCTGCCACTGCGTCGTCTTTATCTCCTGGCAGAGCGCCACAAGATCCTGGCTCTCGAGCTGGTTCTGGCAGTAAAGCTCATAGACTTTCCTCGCAAGGGTCCTCATATCCCGGTCTTTTTTCTTGCGAAGGTCGTTGATATCTATCTTGAGGCGCTCCACCTTGAGCGTCCGCTCAGCCTTCTTTATGGCAAGCTCCTTGCCTTTCTGCGCGATCTGCTTCCCTTTCTTCACCTGCTCGCCCAATCTGTCAAGAAACGACATGACTTGATTCCTCCATTAAGGCTTTTTATTCCTATGAGAATTCTCTCCTCCATTCTCCATCTCCTCTTTCAGGATCGTGCAGAAGACGCACTTTTCAGGGAAGTACCGCAGGCAAAGAGGGAAAAACTCCCTCAAGGAAGAAAAACATTTCACAGGAATCACCGTGGAATCATTATGCACAAGCTTGACCCCGGACTTTTTCACCTTTTCAGCATGGAGGGCACCCACCTCCTGATAGGCTTCAGGGGAGGGCTTTATCTTCTGGATGATGGCATCTATGCTGCCCTCTGCCGCAGCGAAGGCTCACCAGACCTCCGCGGTGAGAGCCTCTCCGAGTTTGACCGGGAACTGGCAGCCATTGAGCGTAAAGAGAACGATACCGAGCTCTCTCCTGAAATTCCGGGAAGAACCTTGAGGGCCCTCTGCCTCAATGTCACCTCAGACTGCAACATGCACTGCAGTTACTGCTTTGCCAGGAAAAAGGACACACCCCGCGACATCATGGACTTCCCCACGGCGAAAAGGGCCATCGACTTTCTCTTTGAGCACTCAAGGCAGGGTGCCTCGCTCCAGGTGGATTTTTTCGGAGGGGAGCCCCTCCTCAATTTCGAGGTCATCGGCAAGACCGTGGAGCATGGTCGGAAAAAGGCCCGCAAATCTGGAAAGGAAATCAAGTTCACCGTCACCACCAATGCCACCGTCCTCACGGACGCCATCGCCTCCTTTCTTGACAGCGAGGATTTCTCTGTCATCCTGAGCATTGACGGCCCCCGGGAGCTCCATGACCGCCACAGGCCTTTCCTCAACGGCAGGCCCTCGTGGGAGGAGGTCCTCGCATCGATAAAGCGCTTTCTCGAAAAACGCCGCTACCGCAACTATTACCTGAGAGGCACCTTCACCCCCTCGGGCCTTGAGCTCACAAAAATCGCCGAGTTCTTTATCTCCCATGGCTTCAGGAACTTTTCCCTCGAGCCTGCAAGGGGAAAAGATGAGGAGGTGTGGGCCGTGAACATCTCGCACCTCACGGTGCTTGAAAGGGAGTACGAGGCCCTTGCCCGGATGGCCCTCACCTCCTCAAGGGAAAAGAGGCCCTTTGAATTTTTCCATTTCAAGGTGTATCTTGATTCCCCCCTCTGCGCGGCACGAAGGCTCACCGGGTGCGGCGCCGGCGTGGAGTATCTCTCCATCACGCCGGGCGGGGAAATATTCCCTTGCCACCAGCTCCAGGAGATCGCTGATTTTTCAATGGGCTCCCTCTTCTCACCGAGAGTGAGCCCGCGCTTCGATGAGCTCCGCCAGACCTTCCTGGATGCCACTGTGCTCTCCAAGAAGCCCTGCAGGACATGCTGGGCCCGCTATTACTGCAGCGGAGGCTGTCATGCCAATGCCCTCCTCTTCAATGGAGACATCCTGAAGCCCGATGAACTGGGCTGCGCCCTTCAAAAAAAGCGCCTGGAGTGCTCCCTCTGGTTAAAGGCCCGGGAGCGCCAGCAGGCAGGCGCCCATGAAAAGAGGGAACATATAATTGAAAATGGGATTGTTTTGTGATATATTTATGGTAAGCAAAAAGCGGTCACTTTCCCGGCAGGTGCCCTGGCCACTTGCCTGGTTTATATGTTGCTGAAAAGAACCTGACTCAGGAGGCATAGCAATGCCCAAATTCGCATACGAGGCACTCGACGCCCGCGGTCGGGTGGTAAGCGGCACCGTAGAAGCACCGGACCTGGAAACCGTCATAGAGGATCTCAAGACCTCCCGTTACACCGTCACCAATATCAAGCAGCAGTCCGACATCCTCTCCTATGCCAGAGAGATAGCGCGCAAGCTCCAGAGAGTAAGCCTCTACGCGCTGGCAGTTTTTACCCGCCAGTTTGCCGTGCTTTTTAACGCCGGGCTCCCCATCACAAGGGGGCTTGATGCCCTTTCCAAGCAGACCATGAGCAAGAAGCTGGGCTATGCCGTCATGGCAGTCTCACACGACATCAAGTCAGGCTTCTCCCTTTCAAAGGCAATGTCCAAGCACCCTGACGTATTCTCCCCTGTCTACATAAGCCTTGTGAAAGCCGGCGAGATGGCCGGCGCCCTGGGCGAGGTCCTCGACAGGCTCGCCGGGCTCATGGAAAAGGAGAATACGCTGCGTAAAAAAGTGGCCGCCTCGATGGTATACCCCATCTTTGTCTTCGTGTTCTCCATTATCGTGACCCTGGGCCTCGTGTTCTACATTTTTCCCAAGTTCATCGCCATTTTCCAGGGTATTGACATCGAAATGCCTGCCTGCACGAAGTTTCTCATCTTCATCACTGAGGGGATCCTGAATCCCCTCATCTTCTTCCCCACCGTGGGGGGAGTCGTCGTACTGGGGTTTCTCGCGATGCAGTTTGCCAAGACACCCCTCGGGAAGCGCCAGAAGGACAGGATCCTGCTGGAGCTGCCCCTTATCGGGAAGATCAACAAAAAAGTCATTCTCTCCAGGTTCTGCAGGACCCTGGGCACCCTCATCTCCAGCGGCGTGCCCGTCGTCCACTCCCTGGAGATCGTGTCCAGGGCCGCGGGAAATGAGGTGGTGAGCGGCATCATCGACGAGATCAAAATGGCCCTCAAGGCCGGCATGCGCCTCTCCCAGCCCATCCAGGAAAACCGCCTCTTCCCTCCCATCGTGGGCCACATGGTAGCCGTCGGTGAGGAGACGGGCAACCTCCCCATACTGCTGGAAAAACTTGCCCATTATTACGATACCGAGGTTGAATATGCTCTTACAGGCTTTGCATCTATGATAGAACCCATCATGATCTTCGTGCTTGGCGGTATGGTGGGCTTTGTGCTGATTTCCGTGTTTCTGCCTATCTACCAGCTCGTATCAAAGTTTTAGGGGGTGCAGCCCAATGCGGAAAAGAAAAGTGTTCTCAAGAGAGCGGGGCCTCTCAATCCTGGAGATTATCATCGCCGTCATTCTGCTTGCCATGGTGATCATGGCCACAGCCTGCGTGTATCCGGGCGGCTACAAGCTGAATGAGACCAACAAGCTGGCCAACCAGGCCACGGAGATCGCAAGGGGCATCGCCGAGGAGATCAACATGCGCCCCTTCTATACCTCAAACCTCTCGGGAATAGATGCCCTCTCCATCTGGAAGCTCGCCATAAAGAACAACACGGCGGGGTGGACACCTACCCTTTCCAATACTTATTGCTGGCCTTATCATTTCTACGGAGACGACAATACCACGTGGCAGCAGAACTGCCCCGTTTACTGCTGGGGAGATGATGACCCGGCAAACCTGAGATCATTCAAGACCAACGTGCTCGATCAGCAGAACCCGCCCAAGGTCTTTTACCTTCCCCATGTGGTGAGCGGCTCTACTCCCACCGCTCAGAACCCTCTGCCGGGGATACACATCACGGTCTTCCCCGACTTCAATGTATCAACGGAATTTCCCGATAATATCTCGGGAACGCAGTCACGTATGGCGAAGATAAGCGTCACCGTGGCCTGGATCGAGTTCAGAGGCTCTTCGGGGCTCCTTGTGCCGAAATCAGTGACGGTCACTTCATGGAGAACGGACAATAAAATGGACTACTAAGGGGGGCTCGCTCATGACACACCATGGCAGATCTGTGAAAAAGCACGGGGGCGTCTCGCTCGTAGAGGTGCTGGTTGCCTCGTTTCTGCTCGTCATTGTGGGAACCATCACTTTTGCTCTCTTTAAAAGCTCAAGCGATGCCTCGTTACTGGGAAGAACCCAGGTGAAGGCCCAGCAGAACGCCAGAAATGCCATGAACTCACTCCAGGCGGAGCTTCGCCAGGCCATAAAGCCTCCCCGCCTCGGCATGTCCCCCCAGTACACCTCCGGAGTCCTCTACCCGTCGGTACTGGATGCCAATACCGCGTGGACCAACGGCTCAACGGGCACCACCGACAACGAGCGCATCATATTCATGGAGCTTTACGGCCTTGGTTATAACTCCTCGGCGAACATCAACTACCAGACCGACATTAACCAGTACCGCCTGGTGGAGTACAGGGTTTTTCCTCCGCGCACCTCCACAGACGCCAATGAAAAAGCGCGCCTTCTCAGGAGAACGTGGTCGGCGTATGATTCGACGAGCCTGAATACTGCCGTGAAAGGCCTCGATTATACGAGCGGCAATTTCACCGTCGCCCTCTCAGCATTCGAGCCCGACAGCACGGACACCCATTATACCGAGACCACCGTGATAGAGCTGCCCTATGACAACGACAGGATAACCCTCACCGCCTCCCATCCCCAGGTGGGCTCCACCGCATTTTATGACGACCGGATATTCAACATCAAGCTCACCGTCATTCAGAACCACAAAAATTACGGCCAGAGATTCAGCATGGCCGACAACAGCTATACGCGCCTGCGGAAAAAAGAAGTGACTCTTGAATGCGCCGTGAGCCTCCGGTAGGCTCAGAAGCCCCCCGCCGCGTTTCCTCCATGAACTCCCCATCACAAGGAGAGCAAATTCCTGGATTTTGCATTCCTGTCCTTGAAAAAAAGCTGATTTTCTGAGATAATAGGGATAAGAGACTTCGGGCAAAGGAGGCTTGTTATGAGACTATACAGGACCCCCGCAGGAAAGGAAAAAGGCATCGCCCTGGTGATCGCCCTTTTCACCGTATTTGCAATTCTCACCATGGGCGTCACTTATATCGGCATATCCTTCACCAACAGCCGGGCATCGGCAGGCTATGAGAAGGAAGCCGTGGCAGTGGCCTACGCCAACGCCGGGATAGATTATGCCATCTACCATATGGGCGACCCGCATAACTGGGACCTCAACGCCTCCACCAAAGTGAACTTCCTGAGGGAGCACCTCACCGCCCTCGATCCCGGAAGCTCTTCCATCATGCCGAAAATCACGATCATCCCCGCGGCAAGCGACAGTGAATTCAATATGGCCCCTTACAATGGCACCAACTCAGGCGCCATGGTCATCGTTACCCAGGCGGACCTGAAGGACCTGGGCTTTTTAGACACAAAGCTCTACGGCCACTGGAGAATCCTTGTAATGCCTGAAAGCGAGCAGAGCGTCGTGGTGAGCGGCGAGGCGGCATATACTTTCAACATCAACTACCGCGTCATTGTGAGAGCCCGCATCATGAGCGCCAAGGACAAGGACCCCGCCGTCAATCCCGAGTATATTGTGTCGTCACGGGAGGTCCTGGCCCGCCTGAGCAACGAGTTCCCCGGCTCAATATATCAGAACATCCGCTCCTATGATATCGGCGGAGGCTACCACTATCCCAACCGTGAAGAGTACACCGACGACGCGGTCTTTGTCTGCGAGGACTTCAACTGGGACGGCGCCATAAAGATTGACGGCCCAGAGAATATAAACGATCCTACGAAACCTCAATGGGCCAAGCCGCAGGTGAGCGCCGCATTTAATGTATCAAGTGGATGGGTTCCCAGCAACCAGGACTTCAGCGGGAGCATCAACCTTGACCTCCTCAACAGCTCGAACTCGAGCAATACCGACATATGGCCCAAGTTTTACGGCAAGGCCATCGCGCAGAAATCCGGAAAATCCTCCACCGCATCGAGTGCCGTGGGCATCCAGTACCACACGGGGATGAAGGACGGGGCCGGGAACTTCATGTCAGGCGATATTTTCAAGAATACCAAGGATCCCTATGAAACAGGCGCTTCGGCCATGAATATCCATGAGCATATCTGGAAGACCTCGGGAGGCACCGAGAAGCTCAGCTATGTTGACGCTTCAAACACCGCCCAGAACGGCTTCTTTTACAACCTCGCCAAGGACGGAAGCACCGGCGCCTCAAAAGGGTGGTTCATAGAAGTGGCTGATTCGGAGCTCAGGCCCGACCTCCACTATGCCGGGGAAAAAATAGAGGCTCCCACTTACAGGATCACCACGGAACCGGTCCTTGACGCCAGCAACAACCCTCAGAAAACCAAGTATACCGTGCAGAAGTTCAGGAGAGACACCACAACGGGCGAGTTCGTCGCCGCCTCAGGAACAGACGCCTATTCGAAAACCTTCTACAGCGATGATGCTGACTTTAAAAACATCATCTATGTGAAGGGGGGGAACGTGCAGGTCGTCGGCAAGAATCCCAATTCCAGCGAGGATGCCGATGGGAACCCCGGGAAAGGCCATCTCACGGCGCCCGTCACCATAGTGGCAGACTCAAGCTCAAACAGGGAAGCCGATTCCCTCAACGCAAGCCAGGCTTACTCCGCCACAAGCCTTTTTGACCAGCGCCTCACGACATGCAATGTCTATGATACGAGTACCAGCCAATACGTGTTTCAGTGCTACAAGGAGCGGCAATGGACCGATGCGAACGGCACGCACACCGAGATGATAAACTGCATCCCCTCAACCGAAGTGTCAAGCGCCCAGCGCCCCATCTGGTCCATGACCAAGAGCGAATATGAGACCTACGTCGCCAACCCGACGCGGTTCAAGTTCCGCTACCCTCCCTATGATGCCACCGTAAACGAGCAGCCTGAAGGAAACCTCGAGGTGGTAGGCGACCTTGTGTACCGCAAGGACATGCAGGCACCCTCCCTGGGGCTTCTTGCGAAGAACCACGTCCTTCTCAATGACTACAAGATGCCCAAGCCAAGCGACAGCGACTATATTCCGCCCACCGACAGCAGATTCACCGATCCCGCCCACACCCAGAAACAGACCCTGGAGGTCACGGCCACCATAGGCTCCAAGAACCACAGCATGACCATGGACTTTTTCAACATGTGCCATAACCCCTTTGGCAAGCCTGCCACGGTTCCCTCGAATCCTCCCACGGGCGTAGGCGACACCGTCAGAAAAATCCCCATCTCCTTTGAGAGCGGCCAGGCAATAAAGACCGGGAACGGCGGCACGAGGCCCTCGTGGCTTCTCGAGGAAAACGGCCAGTACTACGTGGACAAGTGGACGGCCATGACCGACCAGGGAAGAACGCAGATCAACTGGGATTTCAATTACGGGGCCCTCCAGCTTGAAGATAATACCAACAACAGCGCCACGCTCTATCAGGGCGGCATCTTCAAGTTCACCGGCTGCATCATCTCCCGCTTTGCCGACGTGGAGGCCGACGCCGGCTTTAACAACGGCACGAGCTGCATGGGCTATCACTGGCAGAAAATGAGCTATGACACCAACCTGAAGAACCGGTCAGCCCCGTTCTTCTCCACCGCGTGCTATAACAAGGCCCAGAGCCAGGCGCGCCTCTCGTGGTCAATACTCTCTTTCGTTGACAAGGGCGCCATATCTGAGACAAAAGAGAACCTGTAGCACTTTCTCCCGTGTTTACGATAAGCGCAGAGCCTCCGGGGTGTTGAAGGAATTCTGCGCTTATCGTATAATATCAGTGAAAAGAATATTCTGGTGGATAGAGATGCGAATAACCCGTTCCCTTGTCTTCGTCCTCTCCCTGCTCCTGATCGCCCTCATACCCGGGGAGGTCTTCTCATTCTCTGCCCACCGCCCCAAGGTGCCTCCCGTAAACCTCAGAACCAAGGAGATCGTCGCTTCGCCCACCCCCACCCTGCCCGGCGAAACAGTGGAAGCCCCCCCGACCGAAAGCGGGGGCCCAGGCTTTCAGGGTGGAGGCGGAGGCTCTGAGCCGACTCCCGAACCCCCTGGCGTCATAACGCCCACTCCTTCTCCCTCACCGCTCCCGGAGGGCCCCAAGAAAGACTATGGCCCCACCTTTGTATTCGGCTTCTGCGGGCTCCTCATCGTGAGCGTGGTCCTGTGGTATTTCACAAGGCATCTCAACCTGAGAAGGCTTTTCAGGTGAGTGACATATTCTTTTGATACCTCATATAAGAAAAAGGCTTCCCTCAATCCTCCTTCCCTTCTCCTGTAAAAAAATTTTTATTTCTTTTTCATAAAAAGAAGGAGTTTCCTTTTCATACAAAGAACAAATGTTCGTCAAAAGTATAAATCATTGGAAGGAGTGGAGTGAAATGACCCCGGTCAAAGGAAAAGCGAAGGTGCAGGGCAAGAAAGAGATAATCGAGAGCATCGCGAAGCACACCAAGCTCTCAAAGAAGGACACCGAACTCACAATCGATGCCTTCTGGAAGACCATCAGAGATGCCCTCAAAAAGAACATGATTGTACGCCTCATCCCCTACGGGAACTTTGAGGTAAGACATCGTGCAGCCCGCACCGGCAGAAACCCCAGAACTGGCGGCAAGATCCAGATCAAGGCCCGCAACGTACCGGCCTTCAAAGCTGGAAAAGCCCTCAAAGACGCCGTACAGTAAGTAGCGGAAGAAGCCAGTAGCCAAGAGGGGAGCAATCCCCTCTTTTTATTTATCCCCCAGAGTCCCTGGACTCCTGAAGGGGAGAGTCACCATGAATATTGTGCCCACACCGGTCTTGCTCTCGACCTTGATATCTCCTCCGTGGGCTGCCACTATCTCTTTCACGATGGCAAGGCCAAGGCCTGTGCCTTCCACTTTCTGATTACGGGCACTCCCCCGGAAAAAGCGCTCAAAAATATAGGGGATCTCATCTTCTGAAATCCCGGGGCCGTTATCCTTCACCACCACCTGAAATGCCTCGTGGCGGACCAGGGCGCTCACCTCAACGGTGCCTCCCTTCGGAGTGTACTTGAGGGCATTGTCAATAAGGTTGATAAGCACTTCCTTGAACCTGTCGGGATCAATAAAGAGCCTTGGAACGGTTTCGACGCACTCCATCCTGAGCGCTACCCCCAGGGCTTCGGATTTCGGCTCCATCTGCGCCTGAACACTGGTGAAGAGCTCCCTTGCCTCGCAGGTTAACAGATGAAGCTCCACCCTGCCGCTCCTGAGCCTGGTGAGCTCCAGGAGCTCGTTCACAAGCCGCGTAAGCCTGTCCGCCTCCCTGTTTATCATCTCAAGGGACCGCACCCACTCCTTGTTGAGATCGGGGGAGCCCAGGAGGGTGATGACAAAGCCCTTGATGATGGTAAGGGGAGTCTTGAGCTCATGGGAGACATTCCCGAGAAACTCCGAGCGGGCCTGTTCCAGCTTCCTGAGCTCCTCAGCCATGAAGTTGATGGTCATGCTCAGGTCCCCGAGCTCATCTGAGCTCTTATAATTTACTCGGCTTGTGAGATCTCCTCTCGCTATCCGCCTTGCCGTGTCCCTTATCCGGGCCACAGGCCGCATGAGGGTCCTTATGAAAAGAAGCGCCATACCCAGGGCGGCGCAGAGGGAGAGAAAGAAGGTGAGAAAGAAATCCCTTTTCAGCACCGCAAACATGGCGTCAAACTCTTCAAGAGAGATGGAGAGCTTCGCTGCACCAATAATCTCCCCTCTTATCTTGATGGGAACACACCTCGCGAGGAGCTGCTCCTCGTTGATTTTTTCCGTCCACGAGGAGGGCTTTCCCCTGAGGGCGATGAGGAACCGCTTTTCCCCCTTCCCGGGGAAGGGCGGCATCCCGCTTGAATCGGATATGATATCGCCGTTGCGGTCTATCACCTGGAGCTGGTAGTCCATGTGCTCCCAGCACTGCCGGATAAAAAACCTCGTGGCAGGGCCGAGGTCCTCTTCCTTGCTGACGGAGGGGGTGATGAATTTCAGGAAGAACTCGGCGGCATTTTCCAGATACGAATCCTTGCTCTTGAGCAGGTGCTCCTTCGTAAGGACATAGAAAAGAGTCCCCATGAGACCGATGGTGAAAAGGATAAGAAGGAAGTAGGTGAGGAAGAGCCTGGTTCTGATATTGTTCACACTGCCCCCCCACTCACCTATTTACGGGCTTTCTCTTCAAAGCGCGGATTAGACTTGTAACCGACGCCCCATATGGTGAGGATGTAGGTGGGATCCATGGGGTTGTCCTCTATCTTGTCCCTCAGGCGCCTGATATGGACGTCAATGCTCCGCTCCTCGATAAATTCGTGTCCCCATATCATCTTGCGCACCTCCTCCCGGGTGAAGATCCTTCCGGGATGGCCGGAAAACAGCAGGAGAAGATCGTATTCCCGCGGGGTGAGCTCAATAAGGTTACCTTTTTTCCACACCTTCCTTCCCAGGGGATCAATGGTCATATCGCCAAAAGCGACTTTCTGCGCCTCAGCCTCCCGGGCTGGCGAGAGCCTCCGGAAAATCGCCTGGATACGGGCAATGAGCTCCCAGGGATTAAAGGGCTTCACCATGTAGTCATCGGCTCCCAGCTCAAGGCCTGCAATCTTGTCCATATCCTCACTCCTGGCCGTAAGCATGATGACAGGGACGCCGGAAATGCTCCGGGCCGACTTGAGGACCTCAAAGCCGTCGATGTCGGGAAGCATCACATCAAGCACCACAAGGTCGGGAGATTTCTCCTTCAGGAGATGCAGCGCGTCATTCCCGTTGAAGGCCTTGATCACCTCGTATCCGGCCCGCACAAGGTTGATTTCTACAAACTCCACAATGGCCTCTTCGTCATCAACGACCAGTATTCTCCCGTTCATAGGTCCCCTCCTTGATGCTCATCTCGGATATACTGACGCACATTGAAAATTACGTGATCCCTCCTCTGAGAGATGCAGAATTGATGAGTAATTCTGCATTTTCAATGATGTCGTCTGGTATGCTCTTGAGTATAAAGAGCAAAGAGCCCTGCATACACAAGGCTCATCAAGCACTGACTATTGCATGGCGTGCTATATCGGCTTTGGCGTAAGGGCCGAAGGCACATTCTTCTTGGCACCCATAAGCGTTGATGACGATGCTCCCGGCCCCGGCTGCTGCGGCGGCATCTGTTTGAGGGATGGAGCGAAATTGACGGAATTCCTCCCGCCCTTTTTAGATTTATAGAGTGCCGCATCTGCTGCCGTGACCAGATCAACCTTCGTGGTGGCGTCTTCAGGGAAACTTGACACGCCGATGCTTGCCGTCACCTTGACTTTGTAAGTATGGAAGCGGAACTGGAAGGCCTCCCTTATTCTCTGCGCCGTCTTGATGGCATTGGCCTTGTCAGACTCCTTGAGAATGACGGAGAATTCGTCACCGCCATACCGGCACACAAGATCGCTATCTCTGGTATAGCTCTTTATCAGAGCCGCGATCTCACGGAGCAGCTTGTCGCCTTCAGGATGGCCCAGCGTATCATTATACTGCTTGAAATGATCCGTATCCAGCATGATAAGGGAGAAGCACTTGAGGGTCCTTTCATATTCCTTGCAGGCCTCCAGGATGCGCTCCTGGAAATAACGGTGAGTGTACAGGCCCGTGACACCGTCGGTGATGGCAAGGGCGATGGTTCTCTCGAAGAGCTCGGCGTTCTTGATTGCCATGGCGGTCTGGTAGGTGACCGTCGAAACCAGCTTGAGGCTCTCCTCGTCATAATAATGGGGCTGGGCATTCCCCACATAGAAGGCCCCGATGACATCATTCTCCACGATCATCGGCACGATAATGGCCGACCGCTCGTGCTCCACCACGTTGGGGAGCCTTGACTCCCTTGTGTCTTCAAGCAGAAGGGGCTTCTTCTGCGACACGACCCACCCGAGGACTCCTTCAGAAACCTTGATGGTGATATTCTTGAAAAGCTCGGCATAGGGGCTCACGCAGCGCTGCGGAATGAGCTCCACCTCCACATCCTTCTTTACGGTGAAAATGATGAAGCTTTGAAAATCTATGATATGCTTCATTTTTTCGCCTATGAAATTAAGGGTGTCATCCATCTTGAGGCTGCTGCCCAGGGATTTGCCGAGCTCGTTGAGGGCCGAGAGCTGGCGGACGGTCTTTTCAAGCTTCTCGTTGACACTCCTTGTCATCATCAGGGACTGCTCCTTGTCCTCGTGGAGCTGCGCCGATTCAATGGCTATTGCCGTCTGGTTCCCAAGGATCGAGAGAATGTTGAGGTGATCCTCGTTGTAGGTTCCCTGCTTGGTGGTCCCCACGTAGATGACGCCTATGATGCGCTCCTTGATGATAAGGGGAACGCACATGATGCACTTCTCGTCTTTGAAAATCCTCTGCTCGTTCACGGTCTGCATGTCAGGCACCAGCAGGGGCTTCCGGTTCTGCACCACAAGGTTCACAATGGTCTCCTCAAGCTGCAGGAGGGGCGAGAGGGCCAGGAGCTCCTTGTAGGGGGTAATGAACTTGGCAGGGGTGAGATTTCCTTTCTCCAATAGAAAGATCACGCAGCTCTGGTAGACGATGAGCTTTCTTATCATTGATATGATGATGTCCAGGGTGCCGTCGAGGTTGATGCTCGCGCCGAGGGCTTTACCCATCTCATAGACGATGGAGAGCTCGTCCACCTTTTTCTGGAGATCCTCGGTGATCTGCTCATTCTTGGACTTTATCTCGAGAAGATCGTTCTGGGTGTTCTTGAGGGAGAGCTCAAGCTCTTCCTGGTTCAGAAGGACCAGCTCGTCCATGAACAGCTTGAGGGTGTGACGGAGGCCCGCAAGAGGGGGGATAAGAAACAGGAGCGCCCAGGGAGAAACTCGATAAGTGTAAAAGGTGATGACGCCGAGAGGGAAGAGGATCACGTTGAAGAGCCTTATCTTGTTTCGCACAGTATGCCAGGTCTTCTGAAAGGATTCGTTCAGAAGGCCTGCCGAGGTGGTGGCAATGATGAAATCCACGAGAAAATAGGCGCCAGCGCTGGCAATCATGGCGACAAAGAATACCAGCGTCACTTCGCCTTTTAATTGGGCCTGTATCATAGTCTCGGACTTATCAAGGACTTGATAGATGATTCTGAAGGCATAGGCGGCCGCCATGGTCATGGCAAGGGTTGATGAAAAATCGCTGATGCGGTACCACCATGGCTGCCTGTTGATAATGAGCGTTCTTGCAAGGAGCGCGATGGGGGCGATGACGCAGGCCACCTGCCATCCCAGGAGAGGGTTTATGATACAGCAGAAATAGATGCAGAACCCAAGGCTCGCGTAACCATAATAAGGAACTTCCACGGCATAGAGCTCAATAAGTATTGCAGCAATGCCAAAAAGAAGAACACCCATGTTCCTCTCTTGCGTCCATGAGAAATCACGCAGAATGAAGTACAATGCAACAAACACCAGTACCGTCAATACTAAGGTGTAACTTTTTCCTTGCTGAGGAGTCTGCTCCAAAAATGCACCGCCTGTTGTCTTATTTCTTACGGTTTCCTGCCTGCTTTACTGCACTCCTAGAGTAGTATATTATCCCTTCCGTGCAAAAATCCTTTCTCGGCATTTCAATCCGTATAATCTTCATGGAACATTGCTCTGAGGGAAACAACTCCGAAAGAGGGTGCAGGCGGTACCCGGGGGGGCACTGATGGCATAGAGTATTCTCCTGCCGCTTCCGCAGCACCGCATTGAAGGTGCCCCGGACTGCTCCGGCATAGGATTATCTTTCCCGTCCCATCAATGACAGATGCGTCTCATCAGAATCACAAAAACCCGTAAGTCCCCCAGAGTCCCTCTGTGGCATCCTTTTCTTTCTTTTGTCATCTCCCCGGCGCCATTGCAGGCACCTCACTTACCACACAAATATTCTATCATAAAAAAACAGATTTATCAATTCAACCTTCCCGCGAAATCAGAATTCGGAATGGAGGGGATTATGCGCACCGGCCGGGGCTCCAGGCTCCAGGATGTGCTGCTCTCAAAAGGATTTTTCACCCCCAGGAAGAAATAGTTGTGGATACTTCAGACCATGCCTTCGGCCTCACAGGAGCACCACCATGAAAAATCACACCCTCAAGGAGATCATCACCACCCGCTTTACTCTCATTGTGAGCCTCCCTGAAAATGATGCCCGGACTGCGCTTGCCGTGCAGAAAGCCGGTGCCGACGCCATCAAGGTGCACCTGAACTGCCACCACCGTGCCTCAGGGACCCATTTCGGCACCTGGGAACAGGAGAAATCAAAAATCTCGGAGCTTCCCGGGTTGCTGGACATCCCCGTCGGTATCGTGCCCGGTGCGGAAGAGGTGGCCTCCCTGGGGGAAATGGCGGAACTCGCGGCCCTTGGCTTCGATTTCCTGGACATCTTTGCCCATCACATCCCCTGCCCCTTTTTCGGCCTCGGGGAGTTCTCCAAGGTGGTCGCCACCGATTACACGTTCCCGCTTGACCACATACCCTCCCTGGAGGCGGCAGGCACCGACATCATCGAGGCCTCGGTGATTCACCCCGAAGGCTACGGGAAGCCCCTCTCCGGCAAGGACCTGGCATTGTACGGCGCCCTTGTCAAAAAGGCTTCAAGGCCTGTCTTCATACCGACGCAGAGAAAGATATCCCCCCAGGACATACCCTATCTCCACAGGGCAGGAGCCGGTGGAATTGCCATAGGGGCCGTGGTGACAGGTAAGGAGAGGGAGCGCATCGCGGAGGTGACGGCTGAGTTCAGGACGGCAATTGACAGGATGCTTCTTCGCAGCAACAACTAAGCCCAGAGGAGAGATGCATTCTCATGAAAAGCACTCTAGAGATCGAGCTTGACAGGCAGATCTTTCGCCCCGGGGAGCATATCACTGGAAAAATTCATTTCAACCTGCAGGAAAAGCTCACCATTGACAAGATTATACTGTCGCTCCAGGGAGAAGAAATTCTTGGCGCAAACAGCATTACCCGCTCAGTGGTCATGCCCCTTGTCAATGAGCAGCACGTGGTGCTTTCCAGGGACGAAGGGCAGCACGAAAGTATTCCCGAAGGGACGCCACCCTCATCCTTCCCGATAGAATTCAGAATCCCCGACACCCTGCCTCCCTCCTATGCGAGCGAGGTCGTCAAGTGCCTTTACTTCATCAAGGGGCAGGTCTCGATCCCCTGGGCCCGCGACATAATCGAAAAAATGCACATCACCGTGATTCCCTATGCGCCCCGGGAAAAGCCCCCCGAGCCCGTGGCCCTGGTGCTTGAGGAGGAATCCATAAAGATGCGCATTGAGCTTGAAAAGGATTCCCTCATGGCCGGTGAAACCCTCACCGGCTCTCTTTCCATGGAATATATCCCCCAGGAGGTGCCTGAGGAGATCTCTTTCGAGATCCGTGCAAGGGAGAAGTCCCTCGACGAGTCATACACCCTTGACAGGACCATCTGGAGCCTCACAAGGGAAAGCTCCATAAAAGACGAGCAGACAGGATACCTTGTGGCGAACTTCGAGTTTCCCACGCCTCCCGACGCTCCCTTTTCCCACCGCTGGAACACTTTTGAGATCACCTGGGAGTTCCGCGTCACCGTGAGGACCTTTAACAGAAAAGAGCTGAGCCTGGAGAAAAGCCTCACTGTCAACCGCCTCATTTAGCCATAAGGAAAGAGCCTATGAACATTCTTTTCATTCCTCTCGACAACAGGCCCTGCACCATGAACTACCCCGAGGCCCTGGCCTCGATGGTGAACTTCACGCTCCTCACCCCTCCCGCCGAGTACCTGGGGAACTACTTTCTCCCGGGGAACACCAGAAAGCTTTTCTCATGGCTTGGCGATATGGAGTCACGGGCCGATGCGGCCCTTATCTCAATAGACATGCTCGTCCATGGCGGCCTCATCGCCTCAAGAGGGTCCTATCACACTGCTCATGAAACAGCGCGCACATTGAAGCACCTTGGAGAATGGCTCAGGAGGAGGCGGGTGCCCATGGTGGCGAGCTATAACGTCATCATGAGAACCATGCCCACCTCCTCATCGTCTGACATCGCCAAGGAGGCTCCGCGTTTCCTGAAGATAGTGAAATCACTCCATGAGATCTCCCTGAAGAAGCCCGCAAGACTCGCAGAAGAGATAGAGAAGGCAAAAAAAACCCTTAAGGGAGCCATCTCGGGAGAATATTTCGACGTGCGCAGGCGGAACCACGAAGTGAACAGGCAGTGCCTCCTCTGGAGAAAGGAGGGGCTCCTCGACTGCCTGCTGCTGGGCCTCGATGACGTAGTGACCAGGGGCCTCAACCTCTATGAGAAGACGCTCCTTGAAAAATTTATCAGGGATGAATCACTGGACAATGCTTTTATTTATCCCGGCACCGACGAGATGGCCCTCATGCTGCTGACGCGCCTTGCCTGTGAGCGCTTCGGGGAAAAGCCCCGCTACCACGTCCTGTACAGCTCGACGAGGGGGAAAAACAGGCCCACCCTTTACGAGGACAGGAACGTTCCCGAGCTCATCTCATCATACTTTGGCATGCTCTCCTTCGAGGAATGCCCGCGGGAAGAGGAATCTATCGATCTTTTCGTGCACCTCAATCCCCATGGGCAGCAGGAAGCCGGCTTCCAGGTCCTGGGGAGAACGCCCCGCCAGAGGCTTATGCCTTTCATGCAGAAGATAGAGGAGAGCCTCTCGATGGACAGGCTGGCAGCCGTGGCAGACGTAGCTTACGCAAATGGCGCCGACTGCACGCTGGCCGAGCTCCTCACCTCGCGGTTCAGGATACCTTCCCTTGCCGCCTATGCTGCCTGGAACACTGCGGGCAACACCATAGGGACCGTTATCTCTCAGTCCGCCCTGAGGTGGCTCTCCCTCAGGTTCCGCCACCTCATCTCAAATCCCGCCATGGCCGAGAAAGCCCACCTGGCCTTTACGTTCTCGAGGTTTCTCGATGACTGGATCTACCAGTCAGAAGTGAGGGAAAAGGTGAAGAAATTCTGCACCCATGAAAATATCTCCACCTATGACCTGGGGAGCTTTCACCAGAGGGTGGAGCATCTCATTGACGGCGTGGTGGTGAGGCGTGCCGAAGCCCTCTTTCACAAAATCCTCGGGGGCCAGTACATCCTTCCTCTCTTTTCTTCAAGGCCTGCAAAGGTCAGTGTTGAAGAGCCCTTCACCTGCCAGATACGTCTTCCATGGCCCAGGATATTTGAGATTGACGCGTTCTGCGACTTTACCCTCCGCTATGCGAGGGGGCCCCTGCTCTGACGGGCTTCTGCCAGGCCGCCCTTTAGCACGCCGTGGAGGTTGAAAGCGCGGAGCCTGCAGCTCATCTCCCGCAGAAAGCGTTCCGTGCGGGGCGCTACTTCCTCGTACCCATGGGAAAAAATGTGCGGGATTGGGCCTTCGGACCTTCTTACCCTCAGGGGCATGGAGAAAATCTCGGCGATCTTCTCACGCAGGGCACCGTCAGGGCAGTGGATTACGAGCTCGCCTTCCGAGAGCGTCACCTCGGCCACTTCAAACTCGGCGGGATGATACCCTCTTGAAGATTTAAGAAGAGGATAGATGACCATCTTGATGCTCACGAGCCTGCACCCTCCTGCGCCGCCCCGCCCTGTTCCCCGGCTGGACGGGAAGGCTCCTTGTTGATCTCCCTGAACAGGTATTCCACGTAATGGTACATTGAGCGATCATAGTCGTAGAGCTCATCACGGGTGAAAAAGGCGCCGCCGGGTCTTCCCTCCCGGAGATAGCTCTCAACGGCCTGGGCGAAATAATGGACAGGGCTCACCAGGGAGAAGAGATCGGCACTCAGGTGGCCTGCCTCGCAGGCCATGCAGGCCCGGTAACTGCTCTGCACCGCCGCCGACTTCAGGGAGGCGAACTCATCCTTCCCAAGGGCATGGTCAAAAGCATGGGCGAAATAAAGGCGCGGGGGGAAGAACTCACCCTTTCCCCGGAGCTCCTCGGCGCCAAAGATGCAGAGCTTCTCCCCGGGGATATAGGCGGCCCTGAGGTGGCCGTACTGCCCGTTCTCGGCCATGGCAGGAAGATATGGCAGGATCGACTCACCCTCTCCAAGCACGGCAATTCTGGTGCCGAAATCGCGGCACACCTTGAGGACCCTGTCGCCCAAGGGGGCAAGGGCCTCCTTGACGAGGGAGAATAACGGTGCCTCAAGGGGGGAGACAAGCATCGCCTCGATGATTTTCCCGAGGGCGAGGGCTTCAGCGCTCTCTTCGGGGAGATCAAGCGCCTCATAGACCATCTGTGCCTCCGCTGCCTCTTCGGCCTGCTCCACTTTCTTCTGCGGCTCGGCGATAATGAAGCCCTCATCCCAGGCAAGCAGGGAGGTCCACCCCTGCTGCTCAGCGGGAGGTGGCTTTTTCTCCGCCTCTCCCGCGGGAGCAGTCGTTTTCCCCGGAGCCTTCCGTGCTTCCCGGGAAAGGGTCACGTCTTCCCTGCTTTTGAGCTCCGGCGGTTTTTCAATCCCGCCCTCTTCGGGAGGCACCGCGCTCTCACCGGTGCTCCCGGCCCCCGCCGCTCCTTCACGGAACACCGGGGGAGCTTTCATCGTCTCCATCGCCGGGGCGTCGGGATAAGGAACGGGAGGCGCCTCTCCGTGCCCTGGAGGGCTCTCATCATCGAGGATGCTGGGGCTCATAGCTGCCATCGCGGTCTCTGCACCGCCTTCTTCAGGAGACTCGCCGGATTCACCGGAGGAAGAGGGGGGAGCGCCTGCTCGTTCCCGGGCAGCGGCAGGCCTTCCGGCATCTTCGCCCTTGAGGGTCTTGATAAAGCTTGAGAGCTTCCTCTGGCTCTCCTCCTTTTCCTCCTCTTCGCGGCGCGCCTTCTCCTCCATGAGGCGCTCGCGGCGCTCCTCGGAAAACTCCTCCTCATCTGCGGAGAAATAGTGCTTCGAGCGCCCGCCGCCAAAGTCATCGGGGTCCATGGAGCCCATCATATCGTCGCCCATAAACTCCGTCTCAGTGGAAAGATCCGCACTGTCAACAGGCGCCGTCTTCGTGGTCTTTACCTTCTTCAGCTCTTTCTGCTGAGCCCGCTGAAGCATGTCGTTCGCCTTCGAGGCATTGTCGGTGAGCTGCCTGAGCGAGGGGTTGGCGTCAAAAAAAATCGATTCCATCGGGTCTCCTCATGGCGTCGTCGTGCCGGTGGTGGTACTGCGCTCCCTCTAGTATAGCATTTTTTCCCCGGTGGGAAAAGAGAAGGCTTTGATCGCAGACCGGGCGCGCCCTTTCCGTGGCTCCAGTCGCCCAGGAGAAATAGCCGGGCCGCCATTCTTTTGTCATCACATGGCCTTTTTATCCCGGGATTCCGGGGCTTTTTCAGACTCCTGGAGTAATTTCTCCACTATCGGCTTATCTGCTTCGGCAAAATCAAATCCCGCCATATCTTGAGGGAATACCCATTGTATCTCCTCATGGCTGTCAAGATGAAAATCTCCCGCCACATGAGTGACACGAAAGGCAAGAAGCTCTATCGTTCTGTCACCATAATCATATTCACTGCGGCACACGAATTCACCAATAGTTGATTCTATGCCGAATTCCTCCTTCAGTTCCCTCGCCAGGCAGCACTCCGGCGTTTCTCCCTGCTCTATCTTGCCGCCGGGGAATTCCCATTTATACTGGAGATGGAAGCCATGCTTCCTCCTGGCGATCAGCACCCTTCCTTCTTTTTCAATGATGGCCGCCGTGACGTCTTTTTTCATATGACTATCTCTTCGCGCCATGGGCGAAACTTATCCTCATCTCCTGGCCCATAACACGTATAATTTCTATATTGCCTCGCTTTTGATATGACCTGAGCGCTCCTGGCGCTGATTGCCTGCGAAGTCTCGATACTTGATGAAGTATTCCTTGCCTCTCTTGCAGAGGCTGCTCTTCAATTTTTTCACACCTGCTCATGGAAGTGATCTTCTTGCTGCCTTCTGATTTTCTCCTCCGGGTCGAAGAAAAAATATCTTACACAGGCACCTTGTAATTCCTCTCCTTTGCCTTCCCTTCCATTATACAGGAAGAAAAAATAAGTGTAAAGATGACGCTTTATTCACTGTTTCTTCACGGAAACTTCTCGGATTGTTCATAACATGAGTATAAAATAATTATAGAAGGCAGTAATAAGAGGAGGTGGAAAAGATGATTACCAGAGTGTTCTCCGGCAATGGTGGGATCCAAAAAGGATGCCCCATTTGTTATCTCTCACCCGCAGCTTTCCTCGGGTCATATCCAGGATAGATGGTTCATTGTTCCTTTGCCTATGGAGGCTCTGGCCGAGGCTGGGGTCTCTTTCTTTTATGACGAAGGATCTTACCGCAGAGGCCCTCCATATGGTGAGGGGCGGGGTGTATATATATTCAGGCGTGAGTGGGGCGGTATCCCCGGGGGAGGGGGTGGCCGGTCTCTTCTTGAGAAAAATTAAAAGCCCGTCTTTTCTCATTGTGACGGGCTTTTTTCAAGCGGGGCAGGCAGGACTTGAACCCACGACATTCGGTTTTGGAGACCGACGTTCTACCACTGAACTACTGCCCCATGACGTAATGAATATACACGATTTCATTCCGCATGTCAAGACTCGCGAACCTGATACAGCCCTGATTATTTGAAGACTTTGCAGGTGGGGCTACTTCTTCACTGTCGCCTTCAGTATCTTCTGATCGGTGAGGGGGCGGTTGTAAGGCTTCCCTGACGTTTCGGCACTCTCGATCTTCTGCACCACGTCATAGCCTGAAATCACCTCGCCGAAGATGGTATGGCGCATATTCAGGTGCGCCGGCGTCGAGGTGGTGATGAAAAACTGGCTCTGGTTGGTGTTGGGACCCCTGTTTGCCATCGCCACGAGGCCGGGGCGGTCAAACTTCACCGAGGTGCTCACTTCGTCCTCAAAGGGCTTCCCCCAGATTGACGCTCCCCCCGTGCCGTTCCCCTCGGGGTCGCCTCCCTGGAGCATGAAGCCCTTGATGACACGGTGAAAGAGTATTCCGTCATAGTAGCCCTTCTCCACGTGGGTAGTGAAATTCTCGCAGGCCTTGGGCGCCACGTAGGGCATGAGCTTTATCTCGATGGTACCCTGGGTGGTCTCAAGCACTATGTTCTTATCAAACATGCCGTTCACTCCTTGTCTTGTTATGATTCCCGGGGAGGGTAAGCCCCCGGACTCTCTTTTGACACGGCGTGACAAATACCCTCTCCCCTCAAGGCAGGATTTTTTCCCCCTTCTGGGAGAAGACATAGGCAGACAAAACTACCCACCCGGGAAATCTGGAGGTGTTCTCTTGAATAACGAGTCTCATTTTCTCACCGATGCCCAGCTCACCTCTGAGCTTGAGCGCTGCGAGTATTGCGAGGAGAAGCCATGCCGCTCGTCGTGCCCCGCAAACTGCTCTCCCTGCGATTTCATCATGGCGACCCGGCGTGGTGAAGCCTTTGACTTCAGACGCGCCGCCGCCGAGATCATGACTGCCAATCCCCTGGGGGGAATCTGCGGGCTTGTGTGCCCTGAGAAGCACTGCATAAGCGGCTGCACGAGGCTGAAATTTGACAACCCTATCAACATTCCGGCGGTACAGGCCTCAATAATAGAGAGAGCCAAGACTCTCAAGGCGTTGCCCCCTCTTGAAAAAGGAAAGCCCAACGGGAAGAAGGTCGCTGTCGTCGGCGCAGGTCCCGCAGGAATAGGAGCGTCATTACTCCTTGCCCAGAAAGGCTACACCGTGAAGTTATTTGAGAAGTCCGGGAAGGCGGGCGGCGCCTGCAACTGGATCCCCGAGCACCGACTCCCCAGAGAGGTCATCACGAGCGATCTCGACTTCACCCTCTCCCATGAGCTCATCACCCTTGAGAAGGGGAAGGAAATTACCGATTTTGCAGCGCTCCTGAAGGAAGGCTTCGATGCCGTCATAGTGGCCACAGGCCTTCCAACCCCCATCAGGCTGGGCATACCGGGCGAAGAACAGGCCCTCATGGGCACCGAGTATCTTGACAGCCCTTCCTCCCGCCCCATGAAAGGCAACGTTGCCGTCATAGGCGGCGGAGCCACAGCCACCGACTGCGCCGTGACCGCGAAACGCCATGGCGCCGCCCGGGTGGAGATGTTCGTGCTCGAGCGCCTCGATGAAATGCCCCTCACGAAGCGCGAGCGCATGGAGCTCATGGAGCACGCCATTGATGTGAGCACACGCCAGCGCGTCACGGCCCTCATAACCCGGAACGGGAAGATTACGGGACTTAAGACCGTCAAGGTGACCCTCCCTGAAGGCACGGCCTTCAACCTGAGAGACATCGCCGAGGTGGCCGGCACCGAAGTGGCCCGCGACGGCTTTGACCACGTGGTAGTGGCCATCGGAAACCGAGCGGGGATAAAGAGAGAGGAGCACCGGGGCCTCTTCTATGCAGGCGACTGCGCCAACGGGCCCACTACGGTGGTAGAGGCCGTGGCGGCAGGCAAGAACGCCGCACTCCTGGTCCACGCCTCTCTCTCAGGCGGCGAGAAGCCCTCGTTCCCCAAGCCGGTGAAGAGCCTCGTGCCCGTTGACGGCTACAGGTACCTTCCAGTCCCCCTCGCCACGGACTTCTTCGGGAGGACCCTCATATCGCCCTTCATTCTCTCGGCAGCGCCGCCCACCGACGGCTACCAGCAGATGAAGAAGGCCTACGAGGCCGGCTGGGCAGGCGGCATCATGAAAACGGCCTTTGACGACGTGGCCATCCATATCCCCTCGGAGTACATGCACGCTTTCAGCCCCCTTACCTACGGGAACTGCGACAACGTGTCGGGCCACCCCCTCTCGCGGGTCTGCAAAGAAGTGGAAGCCCTGGTGCGTGAGTTCCCTGACAGGCTCACCATAGCCTCTACGGGAGGCCCTGTGACGGGAAATGATGAATCCGACAGGAAGCAGTGGCAGAAAAACACGAAAACTCTGGAAAACGCAGGGGCCATGGCCATCGAATACAGCCTCTCATGCCCCCAGGGAGGCGACGGCACCGAGGGCGACATCGTGTCGCAGAACGCCGCCCTCACGGCAAAGATCACGGACTGGATCCTCGAGGTGAGCAGCCCCGACATTCCCAAGCTCTTCAAGCTCACCGCCCAGGTCACCTCCATTGCCGCCATCGTGATGGCCATCAAGGAGGTCATTGAAAAGCACTCCGGCAAAAAGGCTGGCATCACCCTGGCCAACACGTTCCCCACGCTCTTTTTCAGGAAAGGTCTTAAAAAGGAGTGGGAAGAGGGGATCATCGTAGGCATGAGCGGCAGGGGTGTCACGCCCATCAGCAACCTGACGCTTGCCAAGGTGGCCCATCTGGGTGTTCATATCTCGGGAAACGGAGGCCCCATGGACTACCTGGAAGCCGCCAACTTCCTGGCCCTGGGCGTGAGAACCGTGCAGTTCTGCACCGTCGCGATGAAATATGGCTACCACATCATCGATGAGCTCCACCAGGGTCTCTCGCACCTGCTGGCAGAGCGGGGAATTCCCTCGGTGGAAAAGCTCATCGGGATTGCCCTCCCCGGGCCTGTCACAGATTTCATGGAGCTCACACCGGTGAAGAAAATCTCCACGGTAACTGCCGAGCTCTGCGTTCATTGCGGGAACTGCACGAGGTGCCCGTACCTCGCCATCACGCTTGACGAGCAGAAGGTTCCCGTCACCGATGCCGAGCGCTGCGTAGGCTGCAGCATCTGCACCCAGAAATGCATCTCCGGCGCACTTTCAATGAGAGAGCGGACCAGCAAAGAGGCTGCCGCCCTCAAGGAGGCGTAGCCGGTCTTCCAAGCTCGAGGCGTTCCCTTTCCCTGAGGTAGAGAAGGACGGCAAAGACAATCCCGGCAACGCCAAGGGATGAAAAGACAAGCATGGCCGGCACGTAGCTGCCGGTCTTGTCATGTACGCAGCCGATGACGAAGGGGAAGAGGGCAAGGCCGAAGTTCTGTATCATGGTCATGAGGCCGTAGGCAGTGCCAAGCCTTGCCTCATTGATGATGAGAGGCATCGAGGGCCACATGGCCGCCGGCACGAGCGAGAAGGCTATACCCATGATGGACATGGGAATCCACGGGGGAAGAGAAGTGTAGCCCATCAGCAGATAGGTCGGTATCAGCATAAGGGAGCCGACTATCATGACCGAGGCCCTTCTCCCGTAGCGGTCGATAAGAGTTCCGAAAATCGGCGTGCATATCATTGAAAAGGTGATGATGATGCTAGAGATCTTGCTCGCATAATCCTGGGAGTATCCCCACTTCTCGTGGAAAAAGTCCGTGGAAAAGGCCGTGAAAGGGAAGATGGAAGAGTAGAAAAGCACGCAGAGGGTGCTGATGTACCAGAATGAGGCAGGAAACTTCCAGATGTCGGAAAGAAGGACCTTATCGCCTCCCCCATCGCTCATAGAAAGGCCGAACCTGCGCTCGGCGTTTTTATCCATGGCGATATAGATCAGATATGAGGCAAGCGAGACGGCGCAGAGCACCACTGACGCCCAGAGCACGGGTTGGATTGACCGGAAATGGTCGGCTATCCACCCGAAGGTAAAAAAGGCGGCAAAAGTTCCCAGGCGGCTCACGGTGAGATTAAGGCCGAAAGCGAGGGCAAGCTCATTGCCCTTGAACCACCGGGCAATGATGGTGCTCTGGGCCACAATGAGAGACTCCGAGCCGAGGCCGAAGACAAAGCGGCCAAGGAGCATCCAGATAAACACGGGGCTCCATTGCCACTCTGCGGGGATAGCCTGCATGATGAAGGAAGGCACGGGGTGCCATGAGGGTGCAATGGCGGTGATAAGAACGCCCAGCAGCACCAGGAAGGCATAGATGAAGCCGCCGAGGCGGGTCCCGATCTTGTCTATGACAAACCCTCCAAGGAAGACCATCACGATGTTGGGGATGCTGTAAATGCTGTAGAGAAGGCCGAGCTGCCTGCTGTCATAGCCCAGGGCCTTCTTGATCATGGGGCCGATAGGGCCGATGCTGTCGTAAGCGAGATAACTTCCAAAAACAGTGATGCTCACCATGAGCAATATACCCCAGCGGTACCAGCGGGGGGGATCGCCTACGGTTGTCTTCATAATGGCACCTCTTCTCCCCTCATGGGAGGAATGATCACCCATTGCAGAAAAGGCTTCTTCACCCGGGGATATTAAGGATTCATGGGAGAAGCGCCTCTTTCCTGCACAATCTTTTCCCATTCCAGAGGAACAGGGCGCCGCTATGGAGAAATTGTACCCGGACCTTTTATATCCATAGAAAGACCGGGTGCTATGCTTATCGAGGCCGCTGCGCTCCTGAAAAAGGCCCAGCTCATTGATCCGAGAGTCCAGAGGGAAGAATTCCTCAAGACCCTCGATGGTGCCATTCAGGAAGATCCCTTTTTCAGTGAGCCCTATTTCCTGCAGGGGCTTTATTATTTCAAGGCCCACGACTGGAAAAATGCCCGGCACAGCCTCCAACGGGGCATCGACCTTGATTTTACCGTGGGCGGCAAGTCCGATATGGCGGAAAAGGTCTATATCACCCTCGGGAAAGCCTATCAGAACCTGGGCACCACAGAGCAGGCCCTCCTCACCTTCAAGGCGTTCCTGGGTCTCTTCCCCAGGGCAAAAGCCTCGGAAAAGCTTGCCACCCAGATATATTCAAAGCTCAAGAATGCAAAGGAGTGGTTCGATGGCTTCTCCATGGGGTATGACACCTTCATCGCCGGTGACTTTGGGAAAGCCAGGACGGTCTTCGAAGAGCTTCTCTCAATGAACAGAAACTTTTCGTGGACTTACTACTACATAGGGAAATCTGCTTTTCACGGGGGAGGGCGCGAGAGCGCCCTTCCCTATTTCCTCAACGCTTTTGAGCATGACGCCCACTTTCTCTTCTGTCGGGAGCTCTTTGATCTCTACAGGGAGCTCGGCGACAGCAGCCATTCACTTCAGTGGCTCACCAAAGCTCTTGAGCTCAATGCGTACCTCTCAATCTCCCTGCTTGACAGTTATGACTCATCGCCGGCACCGGTGCCGCCTGAGTGCATGGATCTTGTCGCCGGCAAGGCAGCCTCCCTGGGACTCCGGGGGGAGCGGGCAGAAAAAATGGAAAAGATCCTCAAAAGGGCGAAAGCAGTCCCAGAGGCACCACCGGAAGCTGTATTTGAAGCCACCCCTGAAGCCGAAACAGCACCGGCTGCCGAGGCTGTCGCTGAAATACCACCCGGGATCACGGTGCCTGCCGAGATCTCTATGTCCGCACCGGTGCCTCTGGAAGCAGGAGATCTCCAGGCAGGTGCCGACGAACCAATGCCTGCAGCGCCACCTGTCCCCTGTGAGGCATCGCAGGCCGCGCCTCAGCTTGATATGAAAAGCCTGTTTGAGGAAGCCCTGATCAAAGTGACAAAAAGCGCCCTCGACGAGCACTTCTCGACGCTTTTTGCCCATGCGCGCGATGAGTATGACCGGATTCTCGGGGAAGCGGAGAAAAGGGGAGCCCTCATCATAGATGAGGCGGAGCGCAGAGCAAGAAGCATCCACGAGGAACTCGCTTCCCACCTGAAAGGGCTTGGTGAAACGCTGGTCATGTCGGCCGTCAAGCGGCTGGAAGAGAGGGAAATACCCCCTGATGCCGGGAAGACCCCTGAGGCAGAAGAAAAGCCGCCCTTGAAAGAGAAAGAAGCGGCACAGGCCCGAAAATTCACCCAGAAAAAGGGGAAGAAGAGAAAATCCTCACGGTGATCCCCTTGGCTTCCCGTCATAGAGGAGAGCCATCTTCCTGATCTCTGAGGCCACTTCATGCCTCAGGGAAATGGGCGAGACAACCTCCACCTCACCTCTCTGGGAGAGGATCATGGCGATCATGTTTTCCGGGGCCCTCACTTTCACCGTCATGATGACGGAGCCGTCATCTTGCTCCTTCAACTCCTGCGAGGGATGCCACTGGGCTTCTCTTGCCTTCCTGGCCGCGGGGGGGCTGTGGCGTATCACCACCTTCACGGGGTCGTCCTCGCCGAAATCCCAGGGATGGCACAGGTGCCGGGAAATGGTAAAGCCCTCGGGGAGGCTGAATTTCTCCTCGAGAATGGTGGCTTTCTTGATGCGCTTCAGGTTGAACTCCCTTATCTCCCTCCTGAGGTGGCAGAATGCCAGAATATACCAGTTGTCCTGGGAGAAAAATATGCCGTAGGGCTCAACTTTCCTTGTCTTTACCGTGTCATCCATGAAGGTGTGGTAGAGAATCTCAAGGCACCTGTGATCAAGAATGGCCTTGTTCACCGTGTCAGTGGTCTTTGACGAGGTTCCCTCGAACATCTCGTAGGGAATGCCCACGGCAAACTGGTGGTCAAGCCTTGTGAGCATCTCCCTGTACTGTGCGTTGACGCTCCCCTCTATCTTGTCCATCGCTGACTTGATGAGCCTGTAGTAAGGAAGATCGCGGTAGCGCAGCAGGAACCTGCTGCTCAGGAAGAGAGCTACAAGCTCATCCATCTCGAAGTTGATCTGGGGAAAGTAATAATCGCCCGGCAGGCGGTAGCCGTTATCAAAATAGATTGGAAAACCGCTTTCATTGAGGAGGCCTATGTCCCTGTATATGGTCCTCACGCTCACCTCGAGCTCCCTCGCAAGGTCCTGCGCGGTGAGAGTGGAGCGCACCTGGATCCTCCTCAGTATCTGAAGCTGCCTGAAGACCTGTTCTCTTGTGCCTGGCATGGCCCCCCCCTTAGAGAGCTTTGTTCTTTATCTCATGCCGGACACGGGCATTGAGAGTGGAAAATTTGTCAATAAGAGCCTGCTGCTCCTCGACGGGGATTTCCTTAAGGTTTTCGGCGTACCGTGTGATCCGCTCGCGGAGCTCGGCGGGAAGGGGCCTGTCCATATCAGCCTCATTGTCGGTCTCCTGGGGCTCACCGTAGAGGGGGTGATACTTGAGGACAAGCCTGTTCGCCTCCGTGGCGGGCATCCTGTCGATGTTGGTGAACTTCATGAAGAGGCCCATCCTGTTTGTTTCATCGATGCGAAGCAGAAGGCGCCTTTCCACATCGGGAACGGCCCACCAGTTGATGAAATCCTCGTCGGTGACCCCTTCTTTCCTTTTCAGCTCGATGGCCTTCTTCACCTTTTGATCCTTCTTGGCGGCCTCGAGCATGCTCTTGCCGTGATCGGGGGGAAGATTATAGGTGCCGGCATCCTTGCTCTCCTTCACCACCTGGGTGAGAAGGGTCTTGATGAACTTCTTTGCCATCGCGAGCGGCACACCGGTCACCACCTGGTATTTGTCGCTGTAGACCTTCTCCAGATGGGCCTCAAGAGACTTTTTTACTGACTTCTTTACCACTTTCTTCGTCGTACCCATAGCACCACACTCCTTTCATCTATTCCTCCACATGGATCTTCTCCTCTGACACAAAGACGGTGAACTGCTTAAGGAATATGAGATCTATCGTGGCCAGGGGACCGCTTCTCTGCTTGGCGATGATGATCTCGGCCTTGTTCTTCTTCTCTGAATGGGGATTGTAATAATCATCGCGGTAAATGAATATGACCATGTCGGCTTCCTGCTCGATAGCCCCCGACTCTCTGAGATCGGAGAGCATGGGGCGCTTGTCCTGGCGCTTCTCCACCTCGCGGGAGAGCTGTGAGATGGCGATAACGGGAACACTCAGCTCCTTGGAGAGGGCTTTCAGCTGGCGGGATATCTCCGATATCTCCTGGTTGCGGTTTTCAATCCGCGACGAGCCCCTGATGAGCTGGATGTAATCGATGACCACAAGCTCGATGCCATGCTTGCTCTTGAGGCGGCGGGCCTTGGAGCGCATTTCCATGACCGAGAGGTTGGGTGTGTCATCAATGAAGACGGGTGCCTCGCAGAGCACGTTCATTGCCCTTGTGAGGCGGGGCCAGTCAGTCTCCTCGAGGTAGCCGGTGCGGAGGCGCTGGGCATCAATGCGTGCCTCGGCGCAGAGAAAGCGCTGGGCGAGCTCCTCCTTGGCCATCTCAAGACTGAAGATGGCCACGGGCAGCTTCTCCCTCGTGGCAAGGTAATGGGCGATATTGAGGCAGATGGCGGTTTTCCCCATGCCGGGCCTCGCGGCGACGACAATGAGGTTGGCCTTCTGAAGGCCTGCGGTGTAATGGTCAAGATCCCTGTAGCCGGTGGACACACCCGTCACATGGGCCTTCCTCGCATAGAGGTCCTCGATTTTTTCGAAGGTGGTCGCCATGACCTTCTTGAGGGGCACAAAATCGAAGAGCATCCGCTTCTGCGCGATGCCGAATATCTCCGTCTCCGCGCGGTCCACTATCATTTCGGCAGCCTCATCCTCGCGGTATCCCATCCCTGTGATGTTCATGCCTGCGGTGATGAGGTTTCTCAGTATCGCCTTCTCCTTGATGATGGTGGAGTAATACTCGGCGTTGGCCGCCGTGGGGACGGAATCTATCAGGAAGGTGAGGTACGCCACGCCGCCCACCTCGTCGAGCTTGCTGCTGTTGCGAAGCTCGTTGGTGAGCGTGATCAGATCGACAGGCTCGCCCCGCTCATAAAGCTTCAGGATGGCGTTATAGATGACCTGGTGAGCCGTGCGGTAAAAATCAGCGGGATCGGGCAGTATCTCTGCAACCCTTGCGAGCGCCTCCTTTTCAATAAGGCAAGCACCGAGTGCCGATGTCTCCGCGTCTAAGTTCTGCGGCGGAACCCTGTCAACAGAGATCTGCACAGGTCGATTCTCCTCTCACATTCGGGGAAACGGAGCGCCTACTCTTCAGGCGCCACTTCAAGACTGATCTCTGCCGTCACGCCCTTGAAGAGCTTCACGGGAACCTTGTAGCTTCCCGTCTTTTTTATCGGCTCCGCAAGCGTCAGCTTTTTCCTGTCAAGCTCTATCTTGGCCTGTGCGAGCACGAGCTCAACAATGTCCTGCGAGGTCACGGAACCGTAGAGCTTCCCTTCTTCTCCCGCCTTCGCCTTTATGGTGAAGTTCTTCTGGGAAAGGCTGTCGGCAAGATTTTTCGCCTTCTCGGTATTCTTGGCAACGCGGCGCTCCCGCGTCTTCTTCTCGTTCTCCCAGGTCTTCATGTTCCCGGAGGAAGCGACAATCGCAAGGTTATTGGGAAGAAGGTAATTCCGGGCATAGCCGTTCTTGACCTCCAGGATGGCACCCTCTTCACCGAGTTTTTCCACGTCTTTTTTAAGGATTACCTTCATGTCTATCACCTCAAGAAAATAATGTGTCTCCCCCTTCACGACCGCACCGCCGCCCCCCGCGGGGGCATATCTTCAGGGTGCATGCGCCGGGAGAGGATTATATGGTGTGAGGAAGAAGCGCTATTGCCCGCGCCCTCTGAATGGCGCTCGTAAGGGCCCGCTGGTGCTTCGCGCAGTTACCGGAGATCCTCCGGGGAAGGATCTTGCCCCGCTCGCTTACATATTTTCTGAGGGCATTGAAATCCTTATAATCAAGGCTCACAATCTTGTTCACGCAGAAGTGGCACACCTTCCTCTTGGGCTTCCGCATCCTCATATTGCTCTCACGCTTCATACCGTTCATCCTTTCTCTAGTTCTTTTCACGGGGCACTGAGTGCCGCCGGCGGGACAGGCGCGCTAAAAGGGCACGTCATCCTCCATTCCTATGTCAGAGATGCCCAGGTGATCGAGATCCCTGTCACCGCTTTCCACGATGTGGCCTTCCGTCTCGTCCTGGGAAGCTCCCCCCTCGCTCTTGGGCCTTCCCAGCATACGCATGTCAGAGGCGACGACCTCATAGACCTTTCTCTTCTGGCCGTCTGCCGTCGTATAGGTGCGCACCTGGAGCCTGCCCTCGATACAGATGAGCTTCCCCTTGTCAAGGTACCGGGAGCATATCTCGGCAAGCTTCTGCCAGGTCACTATGCTGATAAAATCGGTCTCCCTGTCCTTGCCCTCACTCCTGCGGGGCCGGTCCACCGCTATGGTGAAGGACGTGACAGGCTTGCCGGTCTGGGTATAGCGCATCTCGGGCAGGGCTGTGACGCGCCCGATAAGAATCACCTTGTTGTAGCTTGACATGCAACCTCTCTTTAATTCACTCTGATGATGATGTTTCTCACGATTTCTTCATCGATGCCCATAATGCGGCGAAGCTCCGATGAGACGTTCTCGGGGGCATTGTACCGCATCGTCACGTATACCCCTTCGAGCTTTCCCTTTATCTCATAGGCAAGGCGCCTCTTTCCCCAGTTGTCCACGTTCACCACCTGGCCTCCTGCCTTGCTCACATGGTCAGAAAACTTCTCAATGGTCTTCTGTACATTCTCTTCCGTCAGTGCCGAATCGATAATATAAGTCACCTCGTACGCGTTCAAAACCGTTACCTCCCATAACAGAATGCTGTATCTCCATCTTTCCCTGGTATCATAGGGGAAAATAAAAGAGCGCCGGGCAGTTCGCCTCCCGCCGGCCGATCGCCGGTGCGGCACAGGGCCTGCTCTATAGGGATCTCTTTCCCCATGAGTTCGCGATAAAAAGCGCCACCTCCTTCTTGCGCAGTACTCCGCAAAAATTCTTTTCATAAAACGATAATCTACCCATCGGGGCTGAAGTCAAACTCGCTCTTCCCAATGGCCACCGTATCGCCCTCCTTAGCCCCCCTGGCAAGAAGGGCCTCTTCCACGCCCAGTCGTTTCAGCTTTTTCTGAAGATGCTGCACCGCCTCATCGTTGTCAAGATCGATCATGGCCACCATGTGCTCCACTCTCTTCCCCTCAACGACATAGCGTCCCTCGTCCTGCCTTACAGTGAATTCAGGCTGGGCCGGCCTTTCCACGATATGCACGACCTTTTCAGGGACCGGAGCCTCCCACGCTTTTGAGAATACCTCTTCACGAAGAGCCTCAAGCCCCTCGCCCGTCTCGCAGGAGAGAAACTTTACCTCTCTTCCCCTGCTCCGGAAGCTTTCCCTTATCAGCTTCCTCGGGGCTTCCCCCTCCAGCAGATCGACCTTGTTGAACACTATCAGCTCAGGCCTTGTCATGAGGGCCTCCCGGTACTGCCGGAGCTCTTCTCTGAGCTTCTCATAAGGAAGAAAGGGATCGTCCTCCCCGGCGCACTCTGCGGCATCTATGAGGTGGAGGAGCATCTTGGTCCTCTCAATATGGCGCAGGAACTCGATGCCAAGCCCCTGGCCCCTGTGAGCTCCCTCAATGAGGCCGGGCACATCTGCAATCACAATGACTTTGCCCTGCATTGCCGCTACACCGAGCATGGGCGTGAGGGTTGTGAAAGGATACGGCGCCACCTTGGGCAGGGCCCTGGTGAGCATTGAAAGGAGCGTGGATTTGCCCGCGTTGGGAAAGCCGATTATGGCCACGTCGGCAAGGAGCTTCAGCTCAAGCTTGAGCCAGTGCTCTTCTCCCGGCTCGCCCTTTTCAGCAAAACGGGGAATGTGCCTCATTGCCGTCTTGAACTCCGTATTTCCCTTTCCTCCTCTGCCTCCCCTCGCCGCGGGGAACCGCTCGCCATGAGCCACGAGGTCGGCAAGGGCATCGCCACTCTCCACGTCATAGACAATGGTCCCGGTGGGAACCTTCACCACCATGTCTTCACCGTACTTTCCGTCTTTCAGGCTTCCCTTGCCATGATCGCCCCTCTTGGCCTTGAAATGCACTTTGTACTTGAAGGCAAGGAGATCGCTCATGGAGCTGTCGGCTTCAAGATAGACAGTGCCGCCCTGGCCACCGCTCCCGCCGTCGGGGCCGCCGCGGGGAATACACTTCTCACGGCGGAAACTGGTGCAGCCGCTTCCTCCATCGCCTCCCTTTACATAAATCTTTGCTTCATCAATAAGACGTTCTTTCATGATCCTGGCAGTTCTGTCTTTCGCTCGGTGAGTAGCTTCATGGCCTTGAGAGGCCATTGCCTTGGCAGGCGCGGAGTTCTCCTGATCGTTCAGATGACGAAAAAAGTCCACACATCGTGGACTTGAGGGCACCTCCCGGGGATGTGGTCTGCCTTATACGGGCACTACATGGACAAAAGACTTGTTGTTCCTGGTGTCAAACTCCACCTTTCCGTTCACGAGGGCAAAGAGGGTGTGATCCCTTCCCATTCCCACGTTCGTTCCCGGATTCACCCTGGTGCCGCGCTGGCGGATTATGATATTTCCGGCAATCACCATGCTCCCTCCGGACTTTTTCAGCCCGAGCCTCTGAGAATGGCTGTCCCTCCCGTTTCTCGAGCTTCCCATACCTTTTTTATGAGCAAAAAGCTGAAGGTCGAACTTCATGGTCTTCATCCCTTTCTCTTTCGGGCGGTCTTTCGCCTCATAGTTCCGAAATTTTTGTTCATTATAGCACAAGTGGAAGGGGAATGCAATACCTGCGCCCCCTTCTTTCACTTTTTCACTCTGATGAGGCCCGCGCCTTGTGTCGAGACCCATAAACAATCCCTGTCCTCGATGCATTTCACCATGTCGTGGGGCACCTCAAGCCTCAGCGTATCAAGAAGAGACATGAACCTCATGGGGACTGCCTGGTAATCCGTCACCTTCTCCCCTGCCCATGAAGACGCGGGGCACCACCTGTCAGAGTCCCGGTCATAGGCAAAAAGACCCGCCGGGAGCCTGCACCTGGCGTAAAGCCTCCCCTCGGTGCTGGGAAAAAGCTCCTCCACCTGCGAGCCTTCCGCGGGGACATAGGAGGCTTCCACTTCACCTGATGGGGCAAAGCGGGTGATGGCTCCTGTGTCAGAAGCGGCCCAGAGCTTCCCTTCCCAGAGGGCCATGGCCTTTATCGAGGAGCCGGGGAGAGTGTTTGAAAACTCGTAGGCCTCAAGGCGGTCACCCTTCATGACCATCACCGCTCGGGAGGCTGCCAGCAGGAGGGCTCCAGACGGGGAGCTCTCAATGACCGAGGGCAGGTAGCTTTTGAGCGAGGGAGGCACCCTGTAGAATAGAAGCCCGTTATTGACCCACCGGCCGAATCCCTTGTCAGAGAGGAGCAGAAGCTCATCACCGCATCTTTTTACCTTCAGAGACTCCTCGTAAATTCCCGGGGGAACCTTCACCTCGGTAAGCCTGCCGCTGTCACAGTCGTAGAAATGGAGCCCTCCACAGCGCAGGCTCGATGCACCCTTTTCCTCCCTCAGCAATGAGCCGGTGATCCAGAGCGTCGTGCCTTCCATGGCGAAGGAGTCAATCCTGTCAAATCCAGAAAAGGTCTTCGTGGCCTTCTTCTCTATTATCCGGTCCTCAAGGCCGAAAGAGTAGAGCTCCGTCGGCGAGGGAAGGGATGTCTCGGCTTCTACCAGAACATGGGTCCCGTCCACGAAGACGTTTTGCGCATTGAAGCCTTCTTTCGCATAGATAAAGGAGTCTGTCGCCGTGTTGAAAAAGACTATGCCGTTTTCCGTGCCAAGGTAGAGAATGCTCTCATAGAGGAGAAGCTCGGTGATCCAGGGGCATGGAAGGCCTTTCCCTTCCCCGTAAAAGCGGAATCCCCTGCCGTCTGCATCACGCCTCATAAGGCCCCCAAGGACAGGGCTCTTAATAAGCCGGGGCGAGGTGGCTATCCAGACGCTCTTCCTCCCCTCGGCAAAGGCCGTTACCCTGTTGAAGCATAGGCCGTTGAGGGTATTGAAAAGGGTCCACTCCTTTCTTCCGGGAGAGGAGATGATGAGGCCGCACCCCGCACCGACATAGAGCGTCCCCTCTTCGCTCTCCAGCAGTGCAAGAAAAGGGGGGGCCGAGGGGATAATCTTCACGCCGTCGCGGGCAGGGAGGGAGAGGGTGACCTTATGAATGGCGGGAACAGGGAGCTCCCTGAAGGTGCACTTCAGGGAGGGTGGCTCTCCTGATTCCTCCAGATCCCCGGCATGGGAGGGAGAGGCCACAAAAAGAGCCAAAAAAATCGCAAGGACTGCTCCTGCCTTAGCGCTCAACATTCTGCAGCTCTCTTCCTGCAACGATCATGGTGAGACCATGGCCGGCCTCCTCCCTGTCCACCGTCACGAGGCTGTTTTCCTTGATGCGCCCCTCGAGTATCTGGAGCGCAAGTGGATCCTGCACATATTTCCTTATAGCCCTTTTGAGGGGCCTGGCACCGTATACGGGATCAAAGCCGGCGTCTGCAAGAAACTCATGGGCGCCCGCGGTGAGCTCCACGTCAATCTTCCTGTCCCTGAGCCTCGTGCGCAGGTGCTCCACCTGGATGTCCACAATCCGGGAAATCTCGGACCTTGTGAGCTTGTTGAAGATGATGATCTCGTCAAGCCTGTTTAAGAACTCGGGCCTGAAGTGCTCCTTGAGAGCCTCCTGGATCCTGCGGTTCATCTCCTCGGCCTCGTCTTCGCCCAGCTCCTGGATATAGACGCTCCCCACATTGGAGGTCATGATCACGATGGTGTTCTTGAAGTCCACGGTGCGGCCCTGGCCGTCAGTGAGGCGACCGTCGTCAAGGACCTGGAGAAGCACGTTGAAGACATCGTGATGGGCCTTTTCAATCTCATCAAAGAGGAGCACCGAGTAGGGCCTCCGGCGCACTGCCTCGGTAAGCTGCCCCCCCTCCTCGTAGCCCACGTAACCCGGAGGAGCACCGATAAGGCGCGCCACCGAGTGTTTTTCCATGTATTCACTCATGTCAATGCGGATCATGGCCCGCTCGTCATCGAAGAGGAACTCTGCAAGAGTTCTTGCGAGCTCTGTTTTGCCCACCCCTGTGGGGCCCAGGAAGATAAATGAGCCGAGGGGCCTGTCGGGTTCCGATATCCCCGAGCGGGCCCGGCGCACCGCATTGGCCACGGCCATGATGGCATTATCCTGGCCTACCACGCGCTTCCTGAGCTGCTCCTCCATGCGCACGAGCTTCTGCATTTCTCCCTCCATCATCCTTGACACGGGGATGCCGGTCCACTTGGAGACCACCTCCGCCACGTCTTCCTCGTCCACCTCCTCCTTGAGGAACTTCCTCTCCTTCTGTATCGAGGCGAGCCTTGCGTTCTCTTCGCCTATCTTGTTCTGGAGTTCACGGATAAGCCCATAGCGTATCTCGGCGACGCGCTGGAGGTTCCCCTGGCGCTCAGCCCCCTCTGCTTCCGTCTTGTAACGCTCAATCTGCTCGCTGTAATCGCTTATTTTCCGGATGCACTCCTTTTCAAGCTTCCACTGCACCTTCATCTCGTCGCTCTCCTCTTTGAGCGAGGCGAGCTCCTCCTCGAGCCTCCTCTGCCTCTCCCGGGAGGCCTCATCTTTCTCCTTGGAGAGAACCTGCTTCTCTATCTCGAGCTGCCTCACGCGCCGCTCCAGCTCGTCTATTTCCGTGGGCATGCTGTCAATCTCTATGCGGAGCCTTGATGCCGACTCATCGATGAGATCGACGGCCTTGTCGGGGAGAAACCTGTCCGAAATATAGCGGTGGGACAGCACGGCAGCGGCTACAAGGGCGCCGTCCTTGATCTTGACGCCGTGATGGACCTCGTAGCGCTCCTTGAGTCCCCTCAGGATGGCGATGGTACTCTCCACGTCGGGCTCCTTTACTAAGACCGGCTGGAAGCGCCGCTCAAGAGCCGCATCCTTTTCTATATGCTTCCTGTATTCGTCATGGGTCGTGGCGCCGATGCACTTGAGGTCGCCGCGGGCAAGGGCAGGCTTCAGCATATTGGCGGCGTCAACAGCTCCCTGGGCAGCCCCGGCCCCCACAAGGGTATGGATCTCGTCAATGAAGAGAATAACCTCACCCCTGGCGCTCTCTATCTCCTTGAGGACGGCTTTGAGACGGTCCTCGAACTCTCCCCTGAATTTCGTGCCTGCCACAAGGGCACCCAGGTCGAGGCCTACAAGCCTCTTTTCCTTGAGGCTCTCAGGCACGTCACCGCTCACTATTCTCTGGGCGAGGCCTTCAACGATGGCAGTCTTGCCCACGCCGGGCTCACCAATGAGGACGGGGTTGTTCTTGGTCCGCCGGGAGAGGACCTGGATGCACCGCCTTATCTCGTCATCGCGGCCGATGACAGGATCGAGCTTCCCCGACCGGGCAAGCTCCGTGAGGTTGCGGCCGTATTTCTGAAGGGCCTGGTACTTGTCCTCGGGGTTCTGGTCGGTGACGCGCTGCGTGCCCCTGATCTCTACAAGGACCTTGTAAATGGCCTCGGGGGATACCCCCATACTGCGCAGCACCTGTCCAGCCCTGCAGGATTTCTCATCGGCAATGGCAATAAAGAGATGCTCCGTGGAAATATACTCATCTTTGAGGCGCTGGGCCTCGCGCCATGCCACCTCCAGAATCTTTGAGAGCTGCGGCGACATGTATACCTGCCCCGCGCCGCCGCCATATACGGCAGGGGACTTTTTCAGCTCCTCCCTGAGGCGCTCCATGACCATGGGGGGGTTCACGCCGAGTTTCTGCAGGATGGGGACGGCTATCCCCTCGTGCTGCTCGAGAAGGGAGAGCATGAGATGCTCCGGCTCGACCTGCTGATGGCTGTGGTGCGATGCGAGATCCATCGCTGCCTGAAGGGCCTCCTGGGCCTTGACGGTCATTTTATCGTAACGCATGGTTTCACCTCACATTCCCTTTTTATATACATCAAGATGTGTTTACACTAAAAAAAGATTCAAACAGGGGAGGCCTGGGTCGCCGCGGGGACCTCGATCCTGAAGAGGTGGCGGTAAAAGGGGCCCATATCCAGGTAAAGGCCCTTCGTGGAGAGCAGATCTCCATCACGCTCGTAGAGGTTGTCATCAAGGAGATCGACAAGGGTGCAGGTCTTTCCCTCTATCCCCCCCGGTGGAAGGGGTACGTAGCACTGTGAGCGCTGCGGTGAGAGGTTTGTCACCACGAGATAGAGCTCCGTGCGCAGGGCCCAGAGGTACACGATGAAATTCTGATAGGTATTGTTTCCTTCCCAGGCGGAATAAGTGGGAAGATACTGCCACCTGCCCCGGTGGAAGACCTCCTGGGAGGTGAGGGAGAGGAGTTTCTCGTAAAACAGCCACAGCTCTTCATCACGGTCTTCACGCTCGCGCCTTCCGAGCTGCACGGGAAGTTTTCTGCGGTATCCTTCCAGCTGTCCCTCATGGTAAAGCCGGGCTCCAGGAAGGGTCCCTGCAATGAGGGCGGCCGTCTTCAGGTGCTCAGGTGAAAATACCGCGGCGGCACGGTCCTCGTCATGGTTTTCAATAAAGCGGAGGCACCGCTCCTGATAGAAAAAGGGGCCCCCGCCGATATAATTCTCTATTTTGAGGGGCTCGGCAGAGCGCAGCCAGTCGTAGAGGGCCTTGTCATAGGTGTAATCAAAGCCCATGAACTGAAGCTCCCCCTCCTTCATCCAGTATGCTTCGGCGGCAAAGAGAAACTCGGGGTGCACTGCCTTGACTTCCTCAATGGCTTCCTGCCAGAACTCCCCGGGAATCCTTCTGCGCCGCCCCTCGGGAAAGAGGCGCTCTCCCCAGATACCCATGTGGATCTCGTTAAGAATGAGCATCGCCATATCGCACCTCACACCGTCGCACTTTGAAGCGATCTCTAGAAGGGTGGCCTTCATTGCTTCGCGGGTTGAGGCATTGAAGTAGTTCAGCTGCGCCGTATCGGTCCAGGCGGGATAATAGGGATCCCTTCCATGAGCAATCACCACGGGGTGGTATTCATTTCCTGCATTGAAGAAAGTCCCCGTATCGCGGTAATAATCCTCAAGGGAGCCCCCCACGTAGTACTCAGGATGCTCTGTCACCCAGGGATGATCAAGGGCCGTATGGTTCGGCACGAAATCGAGCATGACCGGGAGCCCTGCCTTATGGGCCTTGGACCTTAAATCCCTGAGGCCTTCCTCGCCCCCCAGGTTGCTGGATACGGTGTAGCTGTTCACGGCATAAGGAGAGGAAAGGATATCTTTTTCCCTTAGATCGGGGAGGGCCCTGATGAACTCTCTCCTGAGCCCTTCATGAGCCCTTGCAATGGCCTGCCCCACAGGGGAAGGCTCCCAAATCCCCATGAGCCAGAGAGCATCGAAGCCGCGGCTGCGCAAAAGGGCAAGTTCCTCTTCAGTCACTGCGCCAAGATGCATGGGGGTACCGTATTTTGCCGAAAGAGCAGAAAGCCACAATCGTGTGTTGACTTCGTAGATGACAGGGTATTTCCTGAAAGAGAGCACTGCTATCGACTCCTTTCCCCGCCATGGGCAAAGGATCTGGCCTCCCATTCCTGCTCGCGGTAATGCCTTTCCTGGAACATGCCGCGGCCGGGAGAGGCGGGAAAGGCTCCGTCCTTGAATATTATCTCTCCCCGGGAGAGGGTCGTAAGGGGCACCCCGATGACTTCCATGCCCTCATAGGGGGAAAAATCGGTGTTCATGTGAAGATCAGCGGCACGAAGGGTTTTTTGTGCTGCAGGATCAAAGATGACCACGTCGGCGTCTGCACCGGGAGCCAGGCTCCCCTTTGACGGATAGAGCCCGAAGAGCTTGGCAGGGTTTGCCGAGACGATCTCCACCATCTGGCTTGCCGTGATCCTCCCCTTTTTCACTCCTTCTGAGTAAAGAAGGGAGAGAAGGGTCTCCACGCCTGGAAGACCGGGAGGCACGGAGGTAAAATCGCTGCCTGCCGAGCTCTTCTGAGCCCTCGTGAAGGGGGAGTGGTCCGAAGAGACGACCTGGATGGCCCCTACCGAGATGCCCCGCCAGAGTATCTCATTGTCAATTGCCTTCCTGAGCGGCGGGCTTGCCACGAAGTGAAGACCCTCGGGACCTTCATGCTTTTCATCCGAGAGCAGCAGGTACTGGGGGCAAGTCTCGGCAAAAACCATCATTCCCTTTCCCTTGGCCTCGCCCACGAGGCGCGTCCCCTCGGCAGTGGTGAGGTGAAAGACAAAGAGACGGCTGTTGGTTACCTCCGTAAGGTAGAGGGCTCTCCTGAGGGCTTCGACCTCCACGTAGTGGGGGGACGACACGGAGTGCCACCGGGGCTCTCTCTTCCCCTCCCTGAGGAGAAGTGCCCTGTTCCTCTCCACAAGGTGGTGGTTCTCTGCATGAATGCCTATAAGGGCGCCCTGGTCCCTTGCCTGCTCGAGCATGGTGATGAGAGCCCCGTCATCAGCCATCCAGGCAGCCTTTCCCAGTCCCATGAAGAGCTTGAAAGTGGGGACGCCCGCCTCTATGAGCTTTGGTATGTCCTTCAGCGTGCCCTCGGAAAAATCGGTAAAAGCCATATGGAGAGCATAGTCCACATAGGCATGGGTCTGTGCCTCGCTGCGGCGCATTTTGAGGGCTTCAAGGGGAGACTGCCCTTTCTCCTGGACGGCACAGTCTATAAAAGTCGTGACACCGCCGGCAGCACAGGCCCTGCTTCCCGAGAGAAAATCATCGGACGTGAGGAGACCTCCCGCAGGATCGGAGAAATGCGTATGGCCGTCAATCACGCCGGGAAGGACAAGCATTCCTTCAGCGTCGATCTCCTCCCTGGCCTCGAGGTGAACGCCCTGCGTGAGGGCAGCGATCTTCCCCCCCCTGATGGCGATATCACCCTTGAAAGTGTCGGTGGCCATCACTATCATTCCATTTTTTATCACAAGATCCATAAGTACCTCCTTCGGTGCTCCTTGCGGTGCTCTTAAGTGCCGAACATCCTGTCGCCGGCATCTCCGAGGCCGGGCAGGATATAGGCTTGCTCATTGAGGCGGCTGTCAATGGCAGCGACATAGATATCCACATCGGGGTGGGCCTCCTCCACTGCCGCCACACCTTCCGGCGCGGCAAGGATGCAGAGGAATTTTATACGGGAGCCCGGAATTCCCCTGGTCTTCATGAACTCAATGGCGGCGCAGGCCGAGCCCCCCGTGGCAAGCATGGGATCGATAAGGAAGATGGCGTCGCCTTCCATTTCCTGGGGAAACTTGCAGTAGTATTCAACAGGCTTGAGGGTGTCGTGCTCGCGGTAAATCCCTATATGGCCCACGCGGGCATCAGGGAAGAGGCGCAGCATCCCGTCTACCATACCCAGGCCTGCGCGGAGAATCGGCATGATGATGATGCCGTTCTCAATGACACCCTTCAGGCGCGCCTTCATGAGCGGCGTCTCTATGTCCACCTCCCTGAGGTGAAACTCCCTGGTGGCTTCATAAGCCATGCAGGTGGTAATCTCCACGACAAGCTCCCTGAAATCTTTCGGTGGCGTCTCTTTCCTGCGCAGTACGGTGAGCTTATGCTGGATCATGGGGTGGCTTGTGACATGCACTGGCATTGCGTGCGTTCTCCTTGCTCTCTTGTGATGAGGGGGAAGGTTCATTCCGGACCTTTAGGTATTCCATATATCCCCCCATAGTCCTGTTCACTCACGGGGGACCTCACGGGGGACCTCACTGGAGCTTCATCTTGGGATCAACGGCATCCCTGATGCCTTCGCCCATAAAATTAAAGGAAAGCACGGTGAGCATGATGAGCACGCCGGGGTAAAGGGCCATCCATGGCGCAGTGGAGATGTATTCCTGGGCTCTCATAAGCATGTTTCCCCAGCTTGCCTGGGGCTCTTGCACACCAAGGCCAAGAAAACTCAGCACCGATTCCGTGAGGATGGCCCCCGCAACTCCAAGCGTTGCCATGACAATGACAGGGGCAAGACAGTTGGGGATGATATGCCTGAAAATAATATGGGAGTCCGAGGCTCCGCAGGCCCTTGCCGCCTCGATGAAGGCCGTCTCCTTGAGAGCCAGGACCTGTCCCCTCACGAGCCTTGTGGGCCCCGCCCAGCTGGTGAGGCCGATTACTACTATCACGTTGAACACCGAGGGGGAGAGGAGCACCTGGATGGCCAGGATAAAGAAAAAAGTGGGAATGGAGAGCATCACGTCAACGACGCGCATGATGAGGCCGTCAACCCACCCCCCGTAATAGCCTGCGAAAGAGCCGAGCAGAATGCCTATCAGCATATAGAGGGAAACGGCCAGGATGCCCACAAGGAGTGATATCCTCGTGCCGTAGAGGGCCCTGCTGAAAACATCTCTCCCGTAGTTGTCAGTGCCGAAGAGATGAGCGCCCCCGGGAGGCTGGGGAACCCCTTCAAAGCTCAGATCCTGACGATCGGGAGGATAGGGGGAATAGAGCCCGCAGGTAAGGGCAACCAGAACCATCAGCAGAATGACAAGGAAGCCCGCCACGGCAAGCCTGTTTCTGCGGTACTTCTTCCAGAACTCCCTTAACTCTCCCATGGTTGAAGCAGTCACCTCCCCGCCTACAAGGACTGGGTGGAAAGCCTGAAGAACTGGAGGATCGAATAACCGAGAGCGATCTCATCCCTGTCCCTGAGCACCGCCCCTGTGGCAGGCTTCCTGTTAATCTCCACGCCATTCCTGCTGTCCATGTCCTTTAAAACAAACTCGTCGCCCTGCAGCTCTATCCTGCAGTGAAGGGACGACACCTTGGGATCGCTTATGATGATGCTGTTATCCTCTGAGCGCCCGAGGGTCACTGCGCTTGCCAGGAGAGGGTAAATCTTCCCCTTGCCGAAGCCTTCCTTGACGGCAAGCACGGCCCTGATCACCTGGAGCGATGCCCCCCCCTCCTTGACAGACTCCCCCGAGGTGTAGGAGCAGGAGAGCTTTACAAAGCCTCTTTTGACAGAGCCCTCCTCATGAAGCTCAACGCCAAGAGGGCCAAGGAAGGAAAGATCGAGATCTTCTGCCTCCATGGCGAGAAACTGTACCAGCTCCCCCCTGAATGTGGCCATAAGGCGGGAAAACTCATGGTAATCCTCCCCTGAGAGAGATATGACGTAATGATTGGGCCCGTAACATTTCTGCAGGATGAGGCGCTTCTCTTCCCTCATCATGGAGGCAAGCTTTTTTGCCACCTCCATGGGGTGGATGCCATCCTGGAAATGGTCAAGTATCCTTCCCTCTATGAGGTGCTCAAGACTCTTTTCAAGCTTTCTCAGGTATTCCATGGCATCCTTCTGCCGCTCGCGCCTTTTTTCTGAGCTGGCCGCAGGCCGCGTCTATATCGACGCCCCGCTCCTTTCTCACGGTGGTCCTGATTCCCGCCTCATCCATCACCTTCTTGAAACGCTCCACGGAGTCATCTCTGCTTCTCTGGCAAGAAAACTCCGCGACAGGATTGAGGGGTATGAGGTTGATGAGCGCAGTAAGGCCCCTGAGGAGCTCACGGAGGGCTATGGCATCATGAACCCCGTCATTCACGCCCCTGATAAGGGCATACTCTATGGTGACACGCCTTCCCGTCATCCTCTGGTAATTTTGGAGGCTCTCCATGAGCCTCGCAAGGGGATACTTCCTGTTGACCGGCATCAGGGAGCTCCTCACCTCGTCATTGGCGCTGTGAAGGGACACGGCAAGCTTTACCTGCATGCCCTCGGTGGCAAGCCTTTCAATCCCGGGGACTATGCCGCAGGTCGATATGGCGATATGCCTCACCCCGATGGCAATCCCGTCGGGATGGTTCAGGATCCTCACGGCTTTCATCACATGGTCATAATTGAGGAGGGGCTCTCCCGTGCCCATCATCACCACATTGGCGACCCTCACCTGGCGGGAGGCTATCTCTTTCTGGATCTGGAGCACCTGGTCCACTATCTCGCCGGCGGTGAGGTTTCTCACGAATCCCCCGATTGATGAAGCGCAGAAGGTGCATCCCATGGCGCATCCCACCTGCGTGGAGATACAGGCGGTCATCCTCGAGGGACCAAGGTGATCCTCGTAGCTCATAAGGACACTCTCGACAAGATGGCCATCAGCGAGGGCAAAAAGATACTTCTCGGCGTCACCGTCAGACGACACCTGCCGTGTGACTACCTTCAGCTGACCGATGGAGGCTGCCTCAGAGAGGCGCCCGCGAAGCTCCCTGCCGTAATCAGTCATGGCGGCAAAGTTGCTTTCTCCCTTGCCATAGAGCCATTTCATCATCTGCTTCCCGCGGTAGGCTTCCTCACCGAGCACGATAAAAAACTCCTCAAGCTCCCGGAGGTCCATTCCCTTGAGATCCACTCACCTGCACCCATGGCTTTCAGGGAGCCAGGCCGGCCGGGAAAAAAAGAGGGGAGTCGCTGTTCCCCTCCATCAGTCCTCCGCGAGAGCCTTTCCCCTGATGGCCCTTCCTTTCAGTAAAGATACATGTTGACAATTTTCCATCCGTCAGAGCGCTGGTCAAAGACAAGCTCTCCTATCCGGAGTCTCACGAAAAAGTATTTCCCCTCCTCCATGACCTCGAGCCTCTCGGTGGCTATGATGGGTACTACGCTCGTGACCTTGACGAACTTTCCCCTTTTCTGGAAGGTCAGATCGCTCATGTTGAGGGGAAGCATCTTGAAATCCTTGTGCTCTATTATTTCCTTCGTGGCGCTCTTAAAGGCCTCCCTCACTTCCTGGGCCGGCCCTTTTCCCTTCTTCTCGTAATCGGTGGCTGATGCTTCGATGGACTCCTTTTCAAGCTCCATTATCTTGTCGAGGTTCTTCTCGGAATAGGCATTATAGAGGGCCGTGATGACGGTGATAATCTTCTCCCTGTCTTCCTTCAGCACATCCTGGTGCTCGGGAGATTCAGTCTTCCCCGGCTTTTTGACCGCAGCAGGTGAAGCCGTGGGAGAAGGGGTGGGCTTTGCGCTCACCTTGGCCGAGGGGGAAGGGGAAGGTTTTGCACTTACAGTGGCCGCGGGTGTGGGAGCTGCCGCCGCGACGGGAGAAGTGCCGGAAGGCTTCTTTGCAACCGGCACCTTTTTCCCTTTGACAAACATCTTGTCGCGGGAGTAATAGAAAGACGCGAGTCCATGCATCTCGGGTGTGGGGCACTTGATCACGTAGCTCTTCTGGAGGGGAAGGGACTGATAGAGATAGGGCCTGGCTGAGACGGGGCAGCAGACCTCCTTTTTCGCAAAGCCCCCTTTCACCTTTTTCACGTACTCCAGGAACCGGGGGCTTGAGAACTCCTCTTTCGTGGGGAAATTTCCCCTGTGATCGTTGGCCCAGAGCTCTATTGCCTGCACCAGAGTGTTCATGTGGGTGGAGCAGTTGGTGAGTCCTTTCTCATCATCACTGGCCCAGGCGCAGCCTCCCGCCAGGGCTGCGCACAGCACCAGGATTGCGATGATGCAGAGAATACGGTTTCGCATATATTTCCTCCTTTTTATGGCCCCTCTAAAGGGAAGGGCACCCCTCCGGCAGCGAAAAGCTCTCGCCTGCCCTTGGACTGTAGCCAAGGGAAAACTGCCATGCCGTCATCAGCTTCTTTCCCTCAGGCTTCACCTCTCCCAGTTTCACTACCCCTTTTCCCGTCGCCACAAGGGGTCCTTCATTCTTCCTCACCTCGAGTATCTCCCCCGGCCGTGCCGTCCCCCCATGACTGACAGGAGCCATTGACAGAGGAGCCACCTTGAGCAGCTTCCCGCGGAACAGAGTTTGAGCCGAGGGTCTCGGCCAGAGGGACCTTGTGAAATTGACCAGGTTCTCTGCCGGAAGCGACCAGTCTATGAAGGTGTCCTCCTTTTCTATCAGAGCGGTGCAGCAGACCCCTTCATCGGTCTGGCGGCACCGCGGTGCCTTTCCCTCGCTGATCAGTTCAAGGGCTTCCCCGAGCACTCCTGTGGCAAAATGGGAAAGCTTCTCCCTGAGGGAGCCTCTTGTATCATCAGGCCCGATTGGATACTGTTTCTGTACAATTATATCTCCCGTGTCACATCCCTCGTCCATGTAAAAGATCGTGACGCCCGTTATCGTGTCACCGGACCTCAGGGCGGCCTCGATGGGTGTGGCGCCACGGTATCGGGGAAGAAGGGAAGGATGGACATTTATGCATCCCAGGCGAGGGCAGACGAGCACCCTCTGCCTGAGGATCTTGCCATAGGCGCAGACCACCACAAGATCCGGCGCCAGATCCTTCAAAGTCTCCAGAAATCCCGGATCCTTCAGTTTCTCCGGCTTGAGGAGGGGAATCCCGCGGGAATGAGCGTATTCCGCCACTTCCGTCCCGCTCTCCTGGTGACCCCGGCCCTTCTTCCTGTCGGGCTGCGTCACCACAGCCACCACCTCATGGGGTCCTTCCGAGAGCATGCGCAGCGCCGGAATGGAAAAATCCTCGGAGCCGAAAAACAAGACTTTCATGGTGAACCACAGTCTCCTCGGGAGAGGGCCGCTCCCCTTACCGGTGCCGGAGTGGGCGTCAAGGATTCTCCTGCTCTTCCTCCGGGGGAGGGCATTTCCTCACGTTGGTAGCCATGTCTATAAAGAGCCTGCCCTGAAGGTGGTCGATCTCATGCTGAAGCACACGGGCAAGAAGTCCCCGCCCCGTGATTTCAAAGGGCTTGAACTTTTCATCGTACGCCTTCACCGTCACTTCGGTGGCCCGGTCCACCTCGCCGAGCATATCCGGCATGCTCAGGCAGGCCTCGGTGCACACCTCGCTCCCTTCCTTCTTCAATATCCTTGGATTGATGAGCTTGATAAGGCCCTCGCCTATGTCTATCACAATGAGCTTCTTCAGCACGCCCACCTGGTTTGCCGCAAGGCCAATCCCTCTGTTCTGGTACATCGTATCGACCATGTCATTGAGGAGCTGGATAATGTAGGCGTCAAGCTTTTCCACGTCCTTGGCCTTCCTGCGCAGCACCTGCTCACCGAGAAACCTTATCGGCCTGAGCGCCATTGCCATTCAACTTCCTTTCGTGAATATAAGCTGCGATGTTTTACTTTGGCTTCACCACGGGCTTGACCTGCTGCTGCCCCGCAGGGGTTTCCTCTTTCTTGGGAAGGGGATCGTGCTTGATCTCCAGCTTGGGAAATACATTGAGCCTGCTCTTGTTCATCCAGGTGAAATCCACCTTTGAAATGTCGCCGGGCCGCATGTTTCCGATGGGCTTGATCTGCGTGTCAAAATCCTTGCCGTAGCCGTCCTGTATATGGAGCGTGACAATGACGTTGTTGACCGTATCCTCCCCGGTGTTCTTCAGGGTGGCATTCCACCAGCAGTTCCAGGTCCTCGTGTCGGCAAATCCGCCTAAATCTCCGACCTGCTTGATAGGCGATTCCTCTTCCTTGCCTTTCTGCGTCGTGGCGGATGTGGTGGCTGCAGCACTCTGGCCCGTTTTCGCTCCGGGCTCCGCCGTTGAGCTTGCCGTGGAGGTCTTGGGGCCCTGGTCCACCGACTGGCCGGGGCCGGCGCCGGTTGCAGCTGCCGTGGTAGCCTTGGGGCCGCTCGTGTCAAGTCCCTGTGACGTGGCGTCGGAACCGGGGCCCTTGTCTATGGTGGCATAGGTACCGCCCACGGTGTTGTCTGCCTCGGAGGCCTCGGCGTTCCCCTTCAGCACCGCAAGGTTGTGCTCCTTCTCAAAATCCTTGGCCGAAATACCCTGGGGCACCACCACATCAACGATGCCCGTGTCATTGTTGCTTACGACACCCAATCCGATATTTCTCGCGAAGGTGGCGAGCTCGACATAATTCTCCCCTCTCGTCATCATCACGTTGACGCTGAACTTGTTGTCGCCATAAGCAAAAGTGGCACGCCCCCCGCTTATCGTCACGCCGCCCGTCGCACCGGGCGTTGAGTTTATCGTGATCACCCCGTCATCGCCCTGCGAGCAGCTGTATTTGAGGGCATCAAGGAGCGGGGAGAGGGGAACGAAGAATCTCCCGCCCGTGAGCTGAAAGGGTGCCTGGAGCTCCCTGTTCCTCACGTAAATGGTCCACTCCTGATCATATACCGGATCCGCCGCCATCACCAGGGGTGATAGCAGGGCTATGAGCACGATGACACAGCCTGCATATAACAAGATCTTTTTCATGGTATGAGCCTCCCCTTCAGAATATCTCGCAATTTCCAGAATATTCAATACATGCCCCAAAATTCCTCTGTCCCTCTCTATGATACCTCTTTATGGCCCATTATGCAATGCCCTGCTAAAGGAACGACACGGGATCGACATCAAGAGTGACCCTTACCTCTTTCCTCGAGAAGCGCTCCCTTATCCCTCCTGCCAGGGCCACGATATCGGTGACAGCTCTTGTCTTGATGAGGATCTGAAAGCGGAACTCATTGCGAAGAAATGAAAGGGGGCAGGGAGCGGGGCCCATGATGATGTGGCCCTCCAGGGCGCCCCGGGAGAGCTCATCTTTGAAGGATCCCGCCACGGCCCCTGCGAGTCCCTCCTGGGGGCCCGAAAAGACAAGGCGCACCATGTGCATGAAGGGAGGGTAGCTGAGCTCCTGGCGGCTTCGCAGCTCCCACTCATAGAAGCACCTGTGATCGTGTCCCATGAGGGCTGCGAGTGCCGGATGATCGGGGTTGTAGGTCTGGATGACCACCTCGCCCCCCAGAACGCTGCGCGCGCTCCTTCCCGCCACCTGGAGAAGGAGCTGGTACGTGCGCTCACCTGACCGGAAATCAGGAAGGGAAAGGGCCACGTCGGCCATGAGAACTCCCGCGAGGGTTACCCGGGGAAAATCCAGGCCCTTGGCTATCATCTGGGTCCCCAGCAGGATATCGGCGTCACCGCGCCTGAAAAGATCATAGTAATAGTCATAGGCTCCCTTTTTTCTCGTGGTGTCCCTGTCCATCCTTATGATGCGGGCCTGGGGAAAAAGATGGGCAAGCTCGCTCTCGGCCCGCTGGGTTCCCCCTCCGCGGGAGGAGAGGCCAGGGCCCTTGCAATGGGGGCAGGCCTCGGGGACCCCGTGCTCGTAAAGGCAGTAATGGCATCTCATCAGCATGGGATCGCGGTGGATTCTCAGCGCGATGTCGCAGTGGGGACAGGAGATGATATGGCCGCACTCAGTGCAGTAGAGATAATTATAAAGCCCCCTCCTGTTGATGAGAAGAATCGCCTGTTCCCCCCTCTTGAGGACATCTCTTATCTTCCTTGTGAGGTAGGGGCTGAAAAGCCTTCCCCCGGGACGGTTGTAATACTTCCTGAGATCAACGATCTTCATTGAAGGGAAGCTGGTCCCCGGAATGCGTTCAGGGAGCTCAGCCAGGGTGTAGGCACCCTGCCGGGCCCTGTAGTAGCTTTCGAGGGAAGGCGAGGCGCTCCCGAGAAGAAGGACCGCCCTGTTGTGGAGGGCCCTTTTCACGGCCACATGGCGGGCATGATAGCGGGGATCGGCTTCTGACTTGTAAGAAGTCTCATGCTCTTCGTCAAGTATCAGGAGGCCCAGGTCCTCAAGGGGGGCAAAGACTGCGCCCCGGGCGCCTAGAACCACCCGGGCCTCGCCCTCCATGATGCGCCGCCACTCATCGTGGCGCTCACCTGCCGAGAGCCCCGAGTGGAGAAGGGCCACCATAGCACCGAACCTTCCCCTGAACCGGTCCAGTGCCTGGGGAGTGAGGGCGATTTCCGAGACAAGGACAAGGGCTGTTCTTCCCTGGCTGAGACAGTGGGCAATTGCCTGCAGATAGACCTCGGTTTTCCCGCTTCCCGTGACGCCATGAAGAAGCATGACAGAGCCTTCCCCATTTTTCATCAGGAGTACCGCCTTATCATAAGCCTCCTGCTGCTGGCTGGTGAGCTGAAAGGGTGAAGTGGGATCGAATGAGCGGGTGATGCCGGGGATTCTGTTGATCCTTTCCTCTCTTATCTCCACAAGGTCTTTTTTCTGAAGATCCCTCAAAACCTGCAGGGACACTCCCAGTTCCGCCGCCGGGAGGGGAGAGCCCCGGGCTGAGAGCTTATCGAGGGCCTCTCTCTGCCGCGGAGCTTTTGCCGGGAATTTCTCCGGATAACCCGCCGGAAGGGGAGCTTTCAACACCACAAGCTTCCTGAATTTTTCGTTTTCTCTCACCCTGGCCTGGCGGATGACCATGGAAGGCGGCAGGCTTGCCCTGAGGGCCTCAAGGAAGGTGCACCCGTAATAACGGCACATCCACTGGGCAAGCTCTATGAGCTCCCGGCGCCATGGCGAGGCGGTACGGAGCACTGCATCAATATCCTTGATCTCTATCCCCTTTTCCAGGGTCCCCCCTGTGGCGGCGAACTCAACGACAAACCCGGCTCTCATTTTATTTCCGAAAGGGATCCTCACTATGGAGCCAATCTCAAGCATGTCCCGAAAGGGTGGGGGAACATGGTAGGTAAAGAGCCTGTCAAGCCCCTTTACATTGAGATCCACGACGATTTGGGCAAAAGATTTGTCACTCATAGGTCCTGTCCTGAAGAGAGGAGGGTACTTCACGATACACAGGGATCCGCCCGGATATTCCTGGCAGGGGGCTCACCGCACCCTTATCTTTTTAAGCTCTGCCATGATGAGCTCCGAGGATTTCTTGTCCTTGCAGAGGCTGAAGGCCGTCTCAAGCTCCCTGAATGCCTCCTCGTTGCGGTTGAGAAGGCGGTATGCCCCGCCGAGATCAAAGTAGTAATTCCAGTTCCTGTTGTTTATCGCGATGGCTCTCGTGAACTCCTCCCGTGCGCTCTCCGGGTCCTTGAGCTTCAGGAAAAGGCCTCCGATAAGCCAGTGATAGTGATCGGCCTGCGAGTGATTGAGTTCCTTCGCAGAGCGGAGCACCTCGACAGCATCTGAGAACTTTCCGGCCCTGGTGAGGACCATGGTGAGCAGCTCGTAGACATCAAACCTGTCAGGCGAGAGATCAATGGATCTCCTGAAAGCCCTTATAGCGAGCTCAATGTCGCCCCGGGCGAGGTAAAGGTTCCCCAGGTCCGCCATGATATCGGCATTGTTGGGCTCAAGGTTGAGAGCCTCCGAGATATAGTGCAGCGAGTTCTTGAAGTCCTTGAGGCCCAGGAATATGATCCCCAGGTAATGGGAGACCCTGGCATTCTGCGGGGTGAGCTTGTATGCCGTAAGGAGCACTTCCTTTGCAAGGTTGAGATCGCCCTTATCCAGGTAAGCCTTGCCAAGATCGACATAGGCTTTCCCCATCACGATGTTGTATTCCGCGCCTCGGGCGCCCGGCATGAGCTCAATCGCTTTCCTGAATGCCTCGATTGCGGCGTCAACCTTCTCCTGGCGGGAATAGGCCTTGGCCATGTAGATATGGAAGAGGTAATTGGTGGGCTGGAGCTCAAGGGCCTTCTGGTACTCGAAGATGGCCATGTTCATCAGGCCCTGGGAGAAATAGACCTTCCCCATGAGGGCATGGATCATGGGATCCTTCCTGTCCATCTCCTGGGCCTTTTTCAGCATCTTTATGGCCTCGTCGAGACGGCCCTCCTCTTCGAGCATCACGCCAAGCGCCTTGTAGTAATCGACGTTCCGACTGTCAAGGGTGACGGCCTTCCTGAGCTCCTGGATGGCCATATCATTCCTGTTCTGGCAGTAGTAGGCCATTCCAAGATCCTCATGATACTCGGGGTTGCAGGGATCGAGACTCACGGCCTTCTGGTATTCCAGGATGCTGAGCTGGTTGAAGTCCTTCTTCAGATAGAGTCTTCCCAGCTTGTTGTGAAGGTCGGCAGTCCCCGGCGAGAGGTTCACTGTTTTCTCAAAGTGATCGAGGGCCTCATCAAACTTGTTGAGATGAAGATAGAGCTCACCGAGCTGCTGGTGGATCTTCAGATCGTTGGGGTGGTGGGTGACGACGGCCTCAAGCTCCTTGACGGCCATCTGGGGCTGGTGGTGCTTCAGGTAGAGATCGGCAAGCCTGGTCCTGGCCTCGGCATTTCCCTGGTCGATGGAGACAGCCCGGAAGAGCGACTGGAAGGCGAGCTCCTCCCTGTTCTGCATCTCGTAGAGGCCGCCAAGCTGGGCATGAATGCCGGCATCGGCAGGGTTGAGGGAGAGGGCCATGGTATAGACCTTCTCGGCATTGCCATAGCGACGGCGCTTCGTATAAAGGTTTCCCAGCCACGTGTAAGCCTGCTGGTTGCCGGGGTCGAGCTTCACGACCCACTCGAACTCCCTTATGGCGTCATCAACCTGCTCGAGGCCCGCATAGATGAAGCCGAGCTGGCGGTGAGCCTCAATATTCTCGGGGTCAATGTTCTGGGCCACTCTGTATTCCTGGATGGCCTGGGGAAGGGCACCCTGCTGGGAATAGAGGAAAGCGAGCTGGCAGCGCACCGCCGCGTCTGAGGGATTGAGCTTGATGGCCTTAATGTACTCGTTGATGGCAAGATCCTTCCGATCCTGCTTCCGGTAAATATCGGCCAGGTAAAGATAGGGCTGGGGGTTGTCTGGCTGAAGATGGGAGAATTCCCTGAAAGCCTCGAAAGCCTTTTCAAACTCCCCCCTTTCCAGATAGACCCTTGCAATGTTGAAGCGCGCCTCGGCCATGTCGGGATCGCGGGCAAGAGCCTGCTGGAACTCGAAGAGAGCCCTCTCAAGCTGGCCCTCCTCAAAGTAGATGACCCCCTGGTCATTGTGATGGATCGCCTCGCGGGCAGCGACAAAGTAGCTGGGGGCGAGAAGGCTCCCGCAGTCCACACAGTACTTCTTGTCTCCCGTGTTCTCAAGGCCGCACTTGGCGCATACCACGGCGGCAGGCGTGGGTGCCACCTCCATTTCAGTGGCATGGGAGCGGACAGCGGCATCGCGCCTGAGCTTGTCCATGAAGGCCTGGTAGCGATCCTGCTCGGCTTCCTCCTTGGCCTCCATCATCCATTGAGGACTCGCAAGGGGAGTTGTTCCTGCAACCGGCTGGAATTTCTGCCCGGGCGGCGCTTCGGCGGGTGGAGGTGTTTGGGCCGGTATGTCCGCGGGGTGAAAGGCCCTGCCATCGGCCTCCTCGGGCGGGATCAGATGATGAGGAAGCTCGGGAACAGGCCCCTCGTCCTCTTCCTCCTCTCCCTGGGGAGTGGCCAGGTGCTCCATTTCCCGTGGCGGCTGGTAATGGACGTGGGGCACAGAGTCACTCTGAGGGGGAGAAAAGGGCCATTCAACCTTGGGAGGCGGCCCCTGGACAGGCTCCGGCGCCAGCGCTTCAGGGCGAGGCTCTTCCTTCTGCTTCTCCCTTGAGCGGATGTAGCGCGAAAGCTCGGCTGTCAGCTCGGAGACGTCACCATAACGGTCGTCGGGGAGCTTGCGGAGGCACTTCAGGATAAGGCTCTCCAGGAGGGGCGGCACCGAGGGGTTCCGCTTGACAGGCGAGAGGGGAAGCGCCTGGAGATGCTTCTGGATCATGTCCGAGGGGTTGGTAGCCTCAAAGGGAAGCGCGTTAGTGAGCATCTCGTAGAATACCACGCCGAGCGAGTAGATATCGGCACGGTGATCGGCAGGCTCACCGCGGGCCTGCTCAGGGGAGAAATAGGCTATCGTCCCCATTACGGCGCCCATCTCGGTGATTGAATGGCGGTCCTCGAGGACGGCAAGGCCGAAGTCCATGACCTTGGCATTCCCCTCGGTGGTCACCATGATGTTTTCCGGCTTGATGTCACGGTGCACAATCTTCAGGCTGTGGGCATACTCGATGGCCTGGCATATCTGCTTGAAAAGGCGCGTCATGTCGTCTATGTCGATCTGCCCGACACTCTCGCGCTCCTCGATGAGATCGCGCAGCCCCTTCCCCGACACGTACTCCATGACAATGTGGTAGATGCCCTCTTCCTCGCCGATGTCATAGATCTTGACAATCCTGGGGTGATCAAGGCGCGCCGAGACTCGGGCCTCACGGAGAAAACGCTTGATGGCTTTTTTCTGTGAAAGCTTCTTGGGGGGAAGTACCTTGATGGCGACAGGCCTCTCCAGGGCAGGATCCTCTCCCCTGTAGACAATACCCATGCCGCCGCGGCCGAGTTCTTCTATTACCTTGTATCTTCCTATAAATACCGTTCCAAGCATCAGGAGAGTTCCTTACAGGGGGAATATAGAGATTTTACACCCCTTTTCGGCCGCTGTCAATAAGGGGGAAGGGCCTGACCTGAAAAAGAAAAAGATCTCTCTTAAGAGATCCCTGGGTCCTGGTCACAAGCTGTCATCAGACCTGCTCAATGACTTCGCCTTCCCATGTGATGTACACAGGGAAATTGACGCCGTGATCGGAGGTTGATGATATCTTCACATCGCGATCCTGCCCCATGCGGTCAAAGATCACGAGGGTGCCCTGGCGCGATATGGTCACGTCTTCATCCATCCCTTTCCTGTCCACGTAAATCTCATTGCCGCTCCGCTTGATCCTCACATCGGCATCTTGTCCTTCCTTGTGGACCTCTATATCGTCGCCGTTTCTCTTTATGATGACCGCGGGCACGTCGCTTTTCCTGTCTATGATGATGGAATCCTGCTCACAACGGATCATGACATCCTTGTCGGTTCCAGGATAGTCAATAAAGGTGGTGCCTGTCTGCACCGAAAGCTTGTCCTCCCTTGCATTCCACCCTACCAGCATCAGAGGCCCCTTGGAAAATGAAGGTCCGTAAACGCTGCCGAGATTATCCATAATTTTTCCCCCCTTTTTTTACCCTTCTATTGTAAACCATACTGACAATAAAATCAAGCATTTTCAGGATTTTACCGTAAGGCCCGGCGGGAGTGACTCGCCGAAGACCATACTCTGGTCAGCAGTCCTGTCTTCCACGACCTCCAGGAGCGGCGCAATTAGTTCTTCATCGCATCCCGAGGCCCGAAGCCTCTTTACCGCCGCCATCCTCAGCGGCTCATCGATATCGCGGGCCCTGTCGCCCGTGAGGCGGGCAATCCTTGAAAGGGCAAAGGCTCCCTGGGAGCCCTGCCATGGGAGGGAGACAAGGGTCTCCACCCAGGGGGATACGGTCTCAGGCGCAAGGACCTTGTCAGCACCTGAAGCAAAGGGGATCCGGGAGCCTATCCGCGCAATCATCCAGTACCAGTCGGCGGCTTCGGGATGGCTTTTCAGGTGGGCCTGGACATAGTCGCCCAGCATGGAGCGGCCATGTCCTGAAATTTTTTCAATACATGAGGCCGTCCTCATCATTTCGAGAAATTCAATGCGCACGGGAGCAGGGCCGGGAAATGTCCTGATGTGCTTTCTCCCCGGGAAAAGGTAAGGGCTCACCCTGTCAAAGATCTGCTCCTGAGCTTTCTCATCAAGACCGCCTGCACAGCGGCGCCAGAAAATCCACCATTCAAGGCGGCACTGAGGATCGCGGTGGTGCTGGAGCCAGTGGGGAAAAAGAGACCACACCTTTTCCATTCTCCACTCGTCAAGAGGGTAGCCGAATCCCGGGCGAAGCGCAAAGCCTGCAACATTGAACCAGCTCGCCTCGGCGGTGGGAGTGCTCCTCCTTCTTCCCGCCACCTGGAGGGCGGCATCCCCGATTTCCCTGGAAAAGGCCATGGGCCAGAGCTCGCGCTTCCCGTGCGTCATCTCTTCAAGAGCCGAGAGAAGGCCGCGGGGCTTCACCTCCTGCGATCCTTTCTTCTGAAATGCCGCTGCCACAAGTTCCTTGGCATCCCTTGCTATGGATGGCGCCAGGGATGGCGGCTCTTCACCTTTCTCTGCGGCGGCGGCAGGGCCCGCCGCGAGGGCAAATTGAAGCTTCCACTGCTCAGCCTCGGAGACGCACCAGAGCTCAAGGGTGCCGATTTCGGTGATCCAGGCCCTGAGATGGACAGGGACCTCGCCTTCAGTGCCTTCATGGGACAGGACGGTGTAGAGGGGAGGGAGCTTTTCAAGCTCGTCGGGATCGATGAGATGCAGCTCTCCCGGGAGATCTTCATCCCTGCGCGTTGAGGAAAACAGGGCAAAGCTCACGGGGCGGCCCAGCAGCAGGGAGAACTCATGCCCCCTGATCTCCTGTACCTCCTCCGTGAGGAGATCCTTCGGGACAAGGCAGAGTACCTGTGTGCCGGGGGGAGGAAGCCCGCGGCCTCTGTCGGCCACCTCGACGCCGACATAGTACGAGCGCGGCGTGCCGCCGCCGATGCGCACCCCTTCGCCTGTGCGCACCAGCCCGAAATAGGCGGCGCCCCTTGACACGGCATGCTCGGGAAACCGGTTGGGAAGGATCCTGAGGGGATTACCGGGGCCTCGCCATTTCTCCAGAATATTGACGATCCGCTCCTGGAGCGCAACGGGAGAGAGGGCTCCCCCGTTGAAGAGCACCGCGTCGGGAAATTCACTGCCGGGGAGATGGTGCCGAAGGAACTCCGAGAGGTGCCTTGTGATGGCAGGGTCATTGGCGTAGGGAAGGCCCCACTCCTTGAGGCCCGCTCCCCTTGAAGAGATTACAGGCTCACCGTAGAGGACATCGGGAAGAAAGCCCTCCATCAGAAGGCTCACCACCTCATCCCTTGTGATGAGTGCAGAAGAGGCCCCTCCCACGAGCCGGCTTCCCCGCCCTGTGATGGTGAGGGAAAACTCGGGCGGCGGGTTCTCCATGAAGGCCTTTTCCTTGGCGCTCCTGCATTGCTGGCAGAGCATGGACCACCCTGCGCTGTCAAGCTTCCTTTCGCCATGAAAGACTTTCTTCTCCATATGGCGGGCCAGGGCAAGATCCATGTTGTCGCCGCCCAGAAGAAGATGCTCACCTACGGCGACTCTCCTGAGGGAGAGGTCGTCGGTGCCATGCTCCACCCTGATCAGGGTGAAATCGCTTGTGCCCCCTCCCACGTCACAGACCAGGATGACTGAGAGCCCCTTGAGGCTCCTCCTCCATGAGGCTTCATGGGAATAAAGCCAGGAATAAAAGGCTGCCTGAGGCTCTTCCAGCAGGATGATTCTTGAGAGTCCGCAGGTCCGTGCTGCCTCCACTGTAAGCTCCCGCGCCGCTTCGTCAAAAGAGGCGGGGACGGTGATGACCAGCTCCTGCTGCTCCATGCGGGCTCCGTCATCATGAGATGCCATGTCGTGATTCCAGGCCTCCTTCAGGTGACAGAGAAAGCATCGCGTGGCATCAAGAGGCGAGATGGTGCGCTCTCCCTCCGGTGAGCCCCAGGGGAGCAGGGGGGCCCTGCGGTCCACTTTGGCATGGCAAAGCCACGACTTCGCCGATGAGACCACGCGGCCGGCCACTAGTGCTGAACGGGCGCGGGCGAACTCCCCGATGACATGATCACGCTCGCTGTCCCAGGGGAGGCCAAGCTGCTCCCGGGGGACTTCAAACTCGCGGGGAAAGTAAAGAAAGGAGGGGAGGAGCAGCCTCGAGGCCACCTCGCCCTCGGCCACGACCTGAGGGATCTCCAGGAACTGGATGGGGCGCCTCTTCGCCCGCGAGTTCCTGTCGATATAGGCCACCGATGAGTTGGTGGTGCCCAGGTCAATCCCTATGGAATAGCGTGATGAAGCCTCCATGTGAGCCCTTCCGCTTCTTTAAAGTCACTCGTCCTTTTCCCTCACGTCGAACTCCAGCTTCCAGCGCCGCCCGTCTTCACCCTCGACACACCAGAGCTCAAGGGTTCCCACCTCGGTGACATTGGCCCTGAGGGTCACAGGCACCACCCTGTGCTCGACACCCTCGGGGGGAAGCTCGACCCTGAGGGCGGGAAGCTCCTGGAGCTCGTCATCCCACTCTTCGACGAGGGTCCCGACGTTGTCCTCATTCCTCTGCGACGAGGAAAGGAACCTGAACTCCACGGGTTCTCCCACGACAAGACCGAATTCCCTGCCGGGAAGCTCCGCCTCTGTACCTTCCTCCATCCCCTGGGGAGCCACGCAGAGGGCCTTGAGGGGCGGTCTCATGCCGGGAACGGCAGGCATTGAGGTTTCAATGCCTATATAGTACGACCGTGCCGTGCCGCCTCTTATCCTTATCCCGCTCCCCTTCTTCACCATGCCGTAATAGGAGGCCCCCACCGCCACGGCGAGATCACGGTCAGTGCCTTCAAGCACTTTAATCTCCCCGGCACTCTCGTCGGATGCCCAGCTTTTGATCACTTTCACTATCCTCTCACAGATGAGGGGACTCTTGAGGACACCCCCGTTGAAGAGAATGGCCGTGGGAAGAACAAAGCCGTCATCATCTCTGCCGCGGGCCATGGAGCGCTGATGGACAGAGAGAAACTTTGCGATGTGCTTTGTCACGGCGGCATCGGCCTCATAGGGGAGGCCCAGTTCCGTGAGGCCTATCCTCGTCCCCCGCTCGGGGTGGTCATCGGAGGCAACCTGAGGAAAGAATCCTTCGATGAGCACCGTCTCGAGCTCGTCGCGGGTAAGATCGGCTTTCACAGAGCCGCCTATGAGCTTGCTTCCCCTTCCGGGAACTACGAGCTGGTGCTTCTTCATCTTCATGTCGCGGAGCATGTTTTCCTTGGCCGTGCGTGCACTCTGGCAGAGCGCCTTGAGCTGCCACGAATCGAGCTTTGTGCCGTCCTCCCTGAGGCGGTTGCTTACGGCCATTGCAAGGGCAAGATCCATGTTGTCGCCGCCCAGCAGGATATGGTCCCCTACGGCAATCCGCTCAAGCACCAGGTCACCTCCCTCTTCACTGACGGAGATAAGACTGAAGTCTGTGGTACCGCCGCCTATGTCGCAGACAAAGATCAGGTCGCCCACGGCAAGGAGCTTGCGCCATTTGTCTCCCATGGTGCTGAGCCACGCATAGAGAGCTGCCTGAGGCTCCTCCAGCAGGGTGCAGGTGAAGCCTGCCTCGGTGGCAGCCTTCACGGTGAGCTCCCTGGCGACGGCATCAAAGGACGCGGGGACAGTGAGCACAATCTCCTGGTCCTCAAAGGGGGACCCGCCAGAAATCTCGGGATGATGGTCCCAGGCCTCTTTCATGTGGGCAAGGTAACGCCTTGACACCTCGACAGGAGAGATTTTCTCCACCTCATCTGGGCTCTTCCAGGGAAGGATGGCATCCGTGCGATCCACGCCGCCATTACAGAGCCATGACTTGGCGGACGACACGAGGCGGTGGGGGACCTTGGCGCCCTGGTCGCGGGCAAATTCTCCCACGGCAAAGGCTCTCCCGCCGTCCCAGGGAAGGGCAAGGCTCCCCTCGGGGAGCTCATGGTCGCCAGGCAGGTAGGTGAAGGAGGGGAGGACGGGGCGGCTCTCCACTTCGCCGGCCTGCACCACCTGCGGGATGTCAAAAATCACGTGGCGCTGCTCCCCGGAGGGAACAGTGGTGTCTCCATAGGCCATGGCGCTGTTGGTAGTGCCAAGGTCTATTCCTATCACATATTTTGAATCTTTCATAGTACACCTCATTTCATAACAGAAAATGCAAATTTATCTTCGCTCCCGCTAGAGCTCTACCTCGGCAGGCTGGATTATTGACGAATCCTGGCCGGAGGGTGCGGCCGGAACCTTGGAAGAGGCAAGCTTCCACCCATGGTGGGCCAGCGTTCCCTTGAAAGGGGGCTCACCGCTCACATTCCCCACCAGGCGGATCGCCGAGGGATCAAAGCCTTTCTCCACGGTGAGAGGCGAGCCCTCCTCTTCGCTCCTCACAGGCTCTATGACAAGATACTCCTTGAGGATCTTCCGGCACCCCTGGTGTAAGGTGCGCGCCACGGCGCCCACCTGGGCATCGCCGATACCCTCCAGGTCTTCCTTGATGAAATCCACAAAGCGCGCTTCGCGCTGGAAAAGGTAAAGGACCCGTGCAGGGTCGCAGAGCTGCCCGCTTTTCAGTCTCTCAATTCCCTCGGCCAGCTCCCTGTCCCTGAGGACCTGGAAAAAAAGCTGCAAGGCCTTTATAAACCCACCCATAATGATCACTCCTTTCTTTCCCCGGGCGGGACCATAGTCAGGTGATAATTATAGAGAGGTCCCCCCAGGTTGTCAACTCCCAAAGAAAAATTCCGGTGCCACCGCCCTCGATGGGTCCTGGGATGATGCGGGGCAAGAGGACTCCTGGTACCCGGGAAGAATAGTCATGGAGGGAGGGCCTGCCGATGCAAAAATTTCCTCTCACGATACTGTGTTTTTCCCTGCTCTGCCTTCTCTGGGGGTGCGGGAAGGGGTCGGGACCGGCAAAAACTTCCATGATCGGCGCCGTCCTGAAATCATCGATGAATCCCTATTTCAGCGACATGGAGAAGGGGATCAGGGAGACGGCCGAAGCCCGCGGCATCAAGGCCACCATCCTGGTCCAGGACCGCCTCGATGCCGAGGAAAACGCCATGCTCATAGACAGGCTCCTGGACACCAGGATCGAGGGGATTCTCATTGTCCCCGAGGGGAAAAAACGATGCATGCCCCTTATACTGAAGGCCAACCGCCTCAAGATCCCCGTGATCCTCCTTGATACGGGCATCGATGAAAAGCTCGCGAAGGAGACGGGTGCCCAGGTTCTCTCGCTTATAACAAGCGACAACCTGAAGGGAGGCCGACACATAGGAGAATACCTCGCCGAAAAAATCAACCATGAAGGGTCCCTGCTGCTGCTGGAAGGGAAAAGCGACAGCTTCACGGGGAACCTGAGGCGCCAGGGCTTCAAGGAGGCCTTGCAGGGCTCCCCGAAAATCAGAATCATCACCGCGCCGCCGGCGTACTTCAACAGAACCAAGGCCTTTGAGATCGCCAGGGAGACCTTCCACTCCCACCCTGACATCAAGGGCGCTTTCGCCCTCAATGACCTCATGGCCCTGGGCGTCTCCGACGCAGCCAAGGTGGTCCTGAAGCAAAAAATACTCATTGCAGGGTTCGACGCTTCTGAGGAGGGGCTCAAGGCGGTGAAAGAAAGGCAGATAAACGCTACGGTCACCCAGAGCCCTTATGAGATGGGCGCTCTCGGCGTCGAAAATCTCCTGAAAGCCCTCCGGGGAGAGCAGGTGCCTCCCCGCATCATGACCAAAACCGAGCTTGTGACAGGGGAAAAATTCAAGCTCCCCTTTCAATAGGAGGCCCCATGAAGAAAAAAATGCCCGCCTTGTTCCTGAGTTTCCTGCTGATCCTTTCCCTGACCGGCACCCTTATGGCCGGCCAGGACTCTGAAGCCTCCCCGCAAGGGGCATCCATGCATGAAAGGCTTGGCGACTCCCTGTTCCGCCAGGGGAAGGCTGGCGAGGCGCTGCTGGAATGGGAAAAGGCCCTGCGTATAGACCCTGCCATGGCCCCGGTGTGGCTTAAGCTGGGAAACCTTTACTGGGAAAGGGGGCTGAGGGAAAAATCACTCTATTACCTTGAAGAAGAGGCGAAACTTTCCCCCGGGTATGCCCCGGGTCTCTTCATGGTGGGCCTTGCCCACTACTCCCTCGGCCATGGCCATGAGGCCACCAAATGGCTTTCTTCAGCGATTTTGAAGGCTCCCCGAAGCGGCAGCCTGCCCATTGAAGCCTCGGGAGGCCTGGAAGGCCCTTCACTGCCGGCAGCAAAGTCCGCCTTCCTGCTGGCTTCGCTTGCAGCAAGGGAGGGAGACCTCAAGAGAGCGGGCTTTCTCCTCTCCCGATCACTTTTCTCGCCACGGGAGCTTTTTCTTCCCGGAACCGGCGAAGCCCGCGCCGCTGCTTTCAGGAGCGCGATGGCAGGCAGTCCCTGCACTTCCTTCTTCGCAGCAGGAAAGGGAGAGCGGCAGGTCTTCACCGACACGGGACTGGAGCTTGTAAAAAACGATGAGCTCCGCGCCACAGTCATGGCCTGGGGAGAGGACGATGAAAGGCCATTTTACGAAAAAGCCCTCAATGAGGGCGGTGACTCCATTATTTCAGTGATCGAGGCCCTCTCATGGTGCTCCCTCTATCATGAGAGACAGGGCGACATCGGGAAAGCCAGGGAAATGGCCGGTGAGGCCCTTAAAAGGCAGCCCCTGAACGCTTTTCTGAATTTCAATGTGGGATACCTCCTCGCACGGGAGGGCTCGCTCACCGCGGCGCGCCCTTACTTTGAAAAAGCCCTTGGCCTGTGCCCCCCCCTGTCATCGTGGGGCCCCATGAACCTGCTGCGCTCCCGGTCTCTCCTTTTCCTCGGCCTCGGGGCAGAGAACCGCAGAGAGGCCCTCCGCCTTCTCCGGGAGAGCCTCGGCGGCGATCCCTCCCGGAGCTACGAAGCCTATCTCCCCCTTGCAGAGCTTCTCAGGGACGAAGACAGGGGTAATGCCCTCATTTATCTCTTCGAGTTCCTCCGCGCGAGCACCATCCCTACAGGGAAGGCTCTCGACGGCGCCCTTGCCGGCACCTGCCTGGTAAGAGTGTGGAAGGATGGTCGGTCCTCCCTCACCAGGACCGCCTCGTTCACTCTCAGGCAAGAGAGAGACCTTGTGACTCCTGAAGGATATTCCACAGGGATCATCATCCCCGGAGGCACTTCTGACCTTGCTCTCACCCCCGGGGGGGATATCAGCGGAATGGGAAAGGATGGAGCAAGAGTCACCGTGGGGACCCTCACGGTAGTCGAAGTCGATGAGATTGAAGCCCTCAGGCCCGTGGCGGGAACGGTGGGCACCTATCATGACATGCCCCGGGCGAGGAAAGTCCCTTCACCAGGGCTTCTTCCCTTTCACCTCAACAAGCCGGCGCTCCTCATAAGGAACGGGGAGCTCAGGGGATGGGCCCTGCTGAAAACCCTCGCCCCGTCAGCCCCAGGGCTCATGGAGGCTTTCAATGGAGGCCTGGCGGATAAGTGGACAGGTGCAGAGACCCTCGGGGAAAGCCCCACCACCGGCCCGGGGTGCTTCCCCCGTTATTATAAAGCCCGGGCAGCGCTTGCCAGAGGCGATTATGAAGGGGCGCGCAGAGAGCTCTCCTCGCTGATGGGGGGGGGAAACGAGATAGTGTGCTGCCTCTTTAGGCTCTTTGCCATCTCGGGCCAGGGATACCAGCGCGCATCCATCGCGAGGGAAGCCCTTGAAGAGGTCGGAAGGGGGCTTTCCGTGAAGCCTGCTCCGGCGGGGCTTCTCTTCCTCAGGGCATGGGCTCTTGAGAAATCAGGCGATGGTGCGGCGGCCCTCAAGGCTTATGAAGCCTTTCTTGAAAGCGCCAATGCCTCTGAGCGGGAGACCTTACCGCTCACCCTGAGGGCTCTCATCGCAGGGATAAGAGGAAAGCCTGATTTTGCCCTGATGGAAACCTTGATGCCGGGCCACCCAGGATATATTGAGGATCTCTACGCACGGAGCTTTTCACCGGGGACCGCGTACCCTCAGGGAAAAGACTTTGACATGCTGAATGCCACGGGAGCCGAGCGCATCATCTATGCCCACGGAAGACGCGGCGCCCTGCTGCTGAAAATGAAGGAGTATGAGAAGGCCATAGAAGCCTACAGAAAAGGAATTGCCCTCAGGAGCCTTGAAAATCCCGCCGCACCGGTCTTCATCTCCGGGGGCCTCATTATGGCCCTCTTCAATGCGGGAAGGCTCGATGAGGTGCGGAACGAGCTGGACCTGATGAGCAGCAACGGCTCATATCTCACCATTTCGCTTGCAAGGCTCTACACCATCCTTGGCGACGCCTTCAGAGAGAGAGGCGAGAAAGCCAAGGCAGGCGAGTGTTACACGATGGCAGGGAAAATCCTGGAGCACATGAAAGGGGACGGACTCCGATAGCACCGCCTGTCACCCGTCACGCTTCATGGCCTCCACGAGTTTCTTGAGGACCCTGTCGGCTTCACCAACCGGCACCTGGCACGTGCCGGCCTTCTGGTGGCCGCCGCCGCCGTAACGGAGCATGAGGCTTCCCACATCGGTCCTCGAGGTCCTGAGGAAAATGCTGTGCCCCACGGCAAAGACAATATTCTTGAGCTTCCCGTCAAAGGCCCGCAGCGAGATGTTCCCTCCCGGAAAGAGGGTATAGACCAGAAACCTGTTCCCCGAAGGCGTCTCGGCAAGGCCCCTGAAGTCGGTGACGATCACGTTCCCCTCGAGGGTCGAGTGCTTGCGCAGCAGCTCTTCGAACCAATGCTGGTGCTCAATGTAGCGCACTGTGCGCTCCTTCAGATCGGGCAGCTCCAGGATATCATCGATCTTCAAGGTCTGGCAGTAATCGATAAGGTTATCCATGAGGTCATAGTTGCTGATGCGGTAATCCTTGTAGCGTCCCAGGCCTGTCCTGGCGTCAATGATGAAAGAGAGGAGGACGCCGCCCCGGGGGTGCAGCACCTCATCCATGGAGAACTTGGCGGCGTCGGACTTGTCTACCGCCTCAAGAAGATCGTCATAGTGGTGGCCGAACTTCTCATGACCTCCATAATAGTTGAAGATGACCCTCGCGGTGCTGTCAGCGACCTCATAAGCGCCCTTGAAACTCCCCAGATTGCCCAGCCTTTCCTGTTCGCTTGAATGGTGATCAAACCAGAGTCCGCAGCCTTTTACATAGGGGATGTTTGCAAGGACATCGTCCTCGAAGACCTCCACGAGCCCATCCTGCACATCCTTGGGATGGACAAACTGCCTGCTCGAGATGACTCCCGCGGCTTTCAGCAGCACTGCCGATACGAGACCGTCAAAATCAGACCGTGTAAGGAGCCTCATGGCACCACTCCCTTCTTTTCCTGAGGATTCACCGGAGAAGGCTGCGCCTTCTCCTCTTTCGGCTTCTCCTGCACCTCCAGGTGGAGAAACTGTATTCCGGGCTGGGTAAAGTTCTTGTTGAAGTAGAACTGCTTGTTCCCCGCAAGGACTTTCTCTTCAGCGAGGCGAAGCCCGTTCTGCCCTTCCAGCATGTACCTCCTGAGAAGGATGGGCTGCCCTCCCCAGGGGAGGCCCTCTATGTTGAGATGATAGCGCTCGTAAAGGGGAGGGAATACTTTTTCGGTAAAGGTGTCAACATATGCGCGGTACTCTTTCTCCATGGCAGCCTTATCTTCGCCTCCCTCACCGGAGAGCAGGTAGCTTGTAGGATTGTTGCCGCTCAGGGTAAAGAACAGCGACTTCCCATCCTTTGAGCGGCAGGCCATGATAATGAAGCAGAGGCGGTCAAGCCCCACTGTCTCCAGCTGCACAGGATACCGCGAAAAATTGCAGCACTCCTTGAGTGCCGCCGTGAGGGGATCGCTCACCTCACCTGAGCCATTTGTTATGGCCACATAATTTGCACCGCCCTTGATGGCACATATGAGGGCATTGACTGTTACCGTTGCCCTGAAAAGAGACGGAGCCTTTTCAGGGAGGGCCTCTATGGCACAATAGAGTTTTGGCCTGCTGAACAGGGTCGAGAGGGAAGGGCGGCCACGGAGCACTTTCTCCTCGAGGGTGCGGGTCACAAGGAAAAATCCGTAAGGGATCAAGCCACAATGGCGGAAAAAGAGCATATCGCATGGCACCTTATCCCGTGTGATACCGTCAATCCACTGGAGGAGCCGTGGTGAGACGTCCTTGAAGGTGCCTTCGCTCTCGCCGGCAAAGACATTGAGAAAGCCGCACCCCCCCACGGGGATTGAAGAATCGATTTTTCGGGCTGACCTTGCAAAAAGCGTGTAAAGGCGGAGGCATTCATCGTCCTTGCCGTTCCAGTATGAACCGGGCTCATCGGGCCGGGCGTCAAAGAGAAAAGCCTTGAGAGCCTTTCCGGGACCCAGGGCAATGCAAAGGTGCTTCATCACCTGCTCAAGCTGCGTTCTGAATTTTCCCACATCGTCGGGAAACCGGGAAGCTTTGAAGGAGAATACCAGAGAGAGGTTCTGTTCCCTGGCCTTCATGATGGTGTTATCAAGATCGGCAAAGCGATAGCTCCCGGGAGCCGAAGGATCCAGGCTTTTATCGGGAAAGACATTGTAAAAGTCCTCTGCTATTTCAAGCTGCATCACGTCAAGACCTGAAGCTTTCACCACATCGACAGGCCCTGCCCCGGCTTCCCCACCCCTCGAGGAGTCTGCCGGGAAGGCCATTACGATGGAGCCTCCGGGGAAATCCCCCATAGCCTTGGTAAAGTCAACAGTGCAGAGGATCGATGAGGACGAAGGAAGCGCGAGAGGGGCCTTGTCATTCTCCTGAGGGCTCTGTTGCTGGGAATATGCCCCCAATGAAGAAAAAATCGCCAGGAGATAGAGGGCAAGGACAAGGCATGGGACGCGGCAATGAATGGCGGCGCAACAAGCCCTCACCGGTGCGTAAAAAAGCACTCTGTCGCTCTTCATGACTCCTAATAACCGGGTACTTTCACCGACGGGTTGTTTTCAAAAGGATTCCCCTGAACAGTCAGCCTGTTCTCCAGCAGGTTCTGCTGCGACGGTTGGCTTCCCGTGAGGGGAAGAACCTGTGACGATTCCTGTGCCGCCCTCTCTCCCCCCGCGGGGATGCCCCGGCTTCCGGCGTCCCCTGCAGTATTCTGCATCCTGGAGAGCGTTGATATCACGTCAATCTTCCTGGGCTCGCGGTATGGAGCCGTTACTGCCGTAGCAGTGCCGGTGCGCTTCCTGGTGACCCTCGCCTCCTGCAGATAGTCGGAGAGAATCATGTTCACGTAATTCCGCGTCTCCTCGAAGGGCGGAATGCCGCCGTAAGTGGAGACGGCTCCCGGGCCGGCATTATAGGCTGCCAGCGCATAGGCCACGTTGTTGCCGAAGTTGTCGAGCTGGCGCCTGATGTACTGCACCCCTCCCGATATATTCTGATGGGGTGAAAAGACATCGCTCACCCCCAGCGCCTCGGCAGTGCCCGGCATGAGCTGCATGAGGCCGCAGGCACCGGCCGGCGAGATGGCCGAGGGGCAGAATCCTGACTCGTACTTGATCACGGTCTTCACAAGAATTGGATCGACGTTATAGCGCCGTGCCTCCATGAAAATTATTGGTGCGATATCTATTGTCCCGCCTGCTGTGCCGGGATAAGGCACGATTATGGGCTCCAGATATCTGCTGCTGTTCGCGCTGTGTGACACGTCATAATCGGAGTAAGGTCCCCTGAGGGCTGCCGGCGACGAAGGCGCTGCGGGAACTGTGGAAGCGCTTCTGGGGGTAAGAGAAGTGTAATTTTTGTAAATATAACTGCCGCTGCCGGTCCGGCGCACATACCGGTCAATATTCTGGGCGGATCTGTTGGTAATGACAAGCACCTCGTTGCCCTGGGTGTCCATTTTCGATGAGCGGTAGATCTGCACATCGCCTCCTGCATGGCAGAGCGCCGTTGTCAGGAGCATCATGGCTCCTATTGTTCCAGAGAGGAACGATCCTTTCATACTATCACCCCATTTTCACAGTGTGGCGGGAGGCCCCCTTTTTATCTTAGCAGAGATTTGCCTTTTATGCCAGAGGCCTGCTGGCTCTTTTCAAAGCCAACCCGGAGATTCTAGAGATTCTATGAAGTTTCCTTTTTACCTGCCCCGGAAAAGAGAATTCTCGCACCACCATGGCAGCAGAGGGATTATCCTGCTCCCTGGTGAAAAAGTCATCGTATGCCCTCTGGGGGATTATTGTCTTGAAAAGGAGGAACCATGACTGTCTTAACCCATATTGAGGATATCCAGAAAACCCTTGCAGAGATGGACCTTGACGGCTGGCTTTTCTGCAGCTTCCGGGGAAGCGATCCCTATGCGTCGAGGGTGCTCCGTCTCGAAGAAAAGGGAGCCTCTACGCGCCGATGGTTCTACTACCTCCCGGCCCGCAGGGAACCGGTGAAGATCGTGCATATCATCGAGGAGGGGCAGCTTGACGCCCTGCCGGGAGAAAAAAAGATCTATCTCTCATGGAAAGAGCTTCACCGCAGCCTCAGGGAGGCACTCCATGGGGCGAGAAGAGTGGCCATGCAATATTCCCCCATGAACGCCATCCCTTATGTCTCGACCGTGGACGGGGGCACCATAGAGCTTATCCGCTCATTCGGCGTCGATATCGTCTCCTCTGCCGATCTCATACAGCGATTCGAGTCTCTCCTCACGGAGTCTCAGCTCGCAAGCCACCGCGAGGCGGTGGAAGACCTCAGGAGGATCGTGGATCTCACCTTCGGAGAGATAAGGCGCCACATAGCGGAGAACCTCACGGCCTCGGAATATTCCCTCCAGCAGTTTGTGCTCGAGCGCTTCAGAGAGCGCTCCCTCATCACCCATCACTACCCGGTGGTTGCCTTCAACGAGCACACTGCCAATCCCCATTACGAACCCCTTGAGGGCTCCTCCAAAGCCCTCAAGGCCGGCGATTTCATCCTGCTGGACATCTGGGCGAAGAAGGACGCTCCTCTGGCCGTCTATGGCGATATCACGTGGACTGCCTTCGCAGGCACCGAGGTGCCGCCAAAATATTCGGCGGTATTTGATATCGTGAAAAGAGCCCGCGAAAGCGCGCTGGCCCTTGTGGAAGAGCGCGTCACCGGCGGCAGGGAGCTCCGCGGCTGGGAAATCGATGACAGGGCCAGAGCTCTCATAGAAGCCGCCGGCTACGGCCCCAGGTTCATCCACAGGACAGGCCACTCAATCGGTGAGGATGTGCATGGCACAGGCGTCAACATTGACAACCTGGAAACCCAGGACGAGCGCCTCATCCTCCCCGGCTGCTGTTTCTCGCTGGAGCCGGGGATCTACCTCGAGGGAGACTTCGGCGTGAGGAGCGAAATTGACGTCTATGTGGGGAACAGGACCGTCCAGGTCTTTGGGCAGCCCCTTCAGCAGGCCGTCGTCCCCCTCATGGCATAACCGCTTGCCCTTCCTCCTCTTTGAAGGCCCTGAGGCCCTCCTCGACGCCGAGGAGAGGCGTCGCAAGGAGGCTTCGCGCCTTGGTGACATCGAGGGAACAGTCCTTAGAGCGGCTCCCCCGGTAGGCCACCTCTTCCATTTTTACTCCTGCGAGAAGTTCGCGGGGGAAGCGGAACAGATCGGCCATCCTGAGGCCAAAGTCATAACGGGTAATCCTGTCTGCCCCGGCAAGATGGAAAGTCCCGGGGCACTCCCGCCGGGCCAGCTCCAGGAGGGCTTCCGCCAGGTTCCCGAGATAAATTGGGGAGCGGAACTGATCGACAAAGAGGGGGACCTGCACCCCCTGCCTCATCCTGGAGAGGATCCACTCGGCAAAGGTTGTTCCGTCGCGGGACCATCCGTAATTAATAGGGATACGGGCTATTGAGGCCCGGGCTCCGCTTTCCCGGACAGCCTCTTCGGCGCGGGCCTTGGAGAGGGGGTACCTTCCCACGGGTGAAAGCTCATCATCCTCGCGGTAACGGCCTTTCTCCCCGTCAAAGACAAGATCCGTTGAGAGGTGAACAAGATAGGCGCCGTGGGCTTTGCAATACTCGGCAAGGTTGGCTGTTCCCTCTATGTTGACGCACCTGAGGCGCTCCTCCTCGTCATCATGAGCTATGGCGGCGCAGTGGATAATCTTTTCAGGCCTTATCCTGTCAAGAAGGGTAAAAAGTGACCGCCTGTCCGCAATATCGGCCTGGTACGCCTCGATGCCGGGAGAGGTCAGGCAGCGGCAGTGATAAAGGCCGCAAAGCTCGAGACCCTGTGCAGAGGCTTTCCTCACTATCGAGGCTCCCACGCGCCCACTGGCGCCCGTGACCACTGTCGCTCCCACGCTTATCACCTCTCTTCCTTATTCTTGCAGTGATTCTCTCTCACCTTCCTTGCCCGGGGTACAGAATCTTTCCAAGAGGAATGGCATCGTCACAAGGAGAAATTAAGGGGGCATCATGGCTATGGTGCTTCTTTAGTGAGAAAAGAGAGGAGATGAAGCATTATGTTTTTCGATCCCCTTTACCTCATCATTGTGATGCCCTTTGTGCTTCTCTCACTTTATGCGAGCATAAAGGTGCAGACAACTTTCAAGAAATACTTGCAGGTGCCGGCAAGGTCGGGCCTTACAGGGAGCCAGGCGGCAAGGGAGCTTCTGAACGGGGGAGGGCTCCAGGACGTGGCCGTCGAGGAGGGAGGCGGCTTTTTGAGCGATTTCTATGATCCCTTGAGAAAGAGGCTTTCCCTTTCCCCGGAAGTCTATGAGGGCAATTCTCTTGCCTCCGTTGGCGTTGCAGCCCATGAAACGGGCCACGCCTTCCAGCACTCCCAGGGCTACCTTCCCCTCCAGCTGCGCTCAAGCCTCGTGCCTGTTGCAGGCTTCGGGAGCAACGCCGGGTGGATCATGGCAGTAATAGGCATTGCCTTTCAGTCGGGTTTCATGCTGAACCTGGGAATCCTGCTTTTTTCCTGCGCGGTCCTCTTCTATGTCATCACCCTTCCCGTGGAGTTCAACGCCAGTTCCCGGGCAGTGGCGCTCCTCACGGAAAAGGGAATTGTCGGAAGAGACGAGGAAAAGGCTGTGCGCGATGTGCTCGGTGCGGCAGCCCTCACTTATCTGGCCGCCGCCCTCACGGCAGTGGCGCAGCTTCTCTACCTCCTGGCGCTCCGCAACAGGGACTGAGGTAATGAAGGTACCGCAACTGTGAGAGGCCTGCCAAAGGGGGCCTCTCTTTTATTGAATAAAGGGCGGAAACCTTGGGGAGAGTGCCGGCGAGAAGGGAGACCGGGCCCTTACCTCGAACTATTGGGCAGCAGGGTTTTCGAGTGTTCCGTCAGGGGAGTGCACGGTGAAGAAACTCAGAATCAATGTCATCTTTTACGCAGTCCTGGTGCTTGCCGTGCTTGTCATCACCCACCTTTCCCTCTTGGACAGCTTTGATTACCTCTGGCTTGACAGGCTTCTTCAGCTGCGCTCCTCGCTTCTGAAGGGCACCTACGAGGAGCTTTCAAAGAAATCCCCCTCGCCTGTCATCGTCATCGCCATCCCCTCCTACCAGGAAATGCAGAAAAAATACAAAGACACTGAGCTGATTAAAGGAGCCTATACCAAGAGCATCAACATCCTCCGCTCCCAGAAGGCCGCCGTGATTGCCCTCAACTTCATTCCCCCGGCGCTTGATACAAAGAGCCTGAAGCCTCCTGACGCCTCTTCCCAGGGCAGCCTTCTGTTCCCTGCCTTTTTTTACCGGAGCGGGAAAACGGCAACGATCATAGGGAGCCCCGGCCAGGCCCTGGAAAAGGTTGCAGGAGACCTGGGGCTCATCGAGGTGAGCTCAAACGTGAAGATGCGCTTCATTCCGCTGCGCGAAAACGTTGAAGGCAAGGAATATGACCATTTTGTGCTGGAGACCCTCGCCCATTACTACAGGATAAAAAAAGAAGATATCAGGTTCTCGAGCACCATCCTGGGGAGCTCCGTGTCCCTGGGGACTGCCAAGAGCCTTCCTCTCCAGGGGAAAAACCAGTTCTTCATCAATTACTTCACTTCGGCCACCATGGGATTTAACGCGAGGCCCAGCAGGACCTATTCCTACTTCTCCATGGAGCAGCTCCTCGGCGGGAAAGTGCCGCCTGCCGAGATCGAGGGGAAAATCGTACTGCTGGGCTCAATCGATCCCATGGAGCGCTATTTCACCATGACGCCCCTCGGCATCATGTCGGACTGCGAGATCTTCGCACAGGCTCTCTATTCGGTGGTAAAAGGCCCCGTCCTCTTTCACATCCCCGTGATCCTTTACGACATCATCCTGCTCGTCCTTGGCGGCGGCTGCTACTTTCTCTTTTTCCACTCGCCGCTCAGGGGAATGCGCAGGATTTTCCCTGCCGCCGCCGCTGCCTACCTTGTCCTGACAGTCCTGGTATTTATGGCTTTCTCGACTTACCTTGACATCTTTCCCTTTCTTTTTCTCATCACGGGCATCTTCTTCATCAGCACCTACACATCGCCCGAGGAAAAGCAGGCGCAGACCGAGGCGCACCTCGAGGCTTTCAGGACCATCGTCAAGAAATCCATAGAGGACAGCGAGAGTCCCGACTGGGGAAACTCCCTCCTCACCCTGATATGCCAGCCCCTCAGCATTACCCGCGGCGTCCTCATGATCAACAGGGAGGATCGGGCAGGTCCCGAAGGACGTGAAGCCTTCTGCTATCCTCCCGAAGAGACCCCAAGCCTCTACGAAGGCGAGATAAACGCCATGATCAAGGCAAAAAAGCCTCTTTTTACCACCTCTTCGCTCGTCGTCCCCCTCATGATGGGAGAAAATGTCCACTACGGCGTCCTGAAGCTCCAGAAAAAGAGCTTCACCTCCCAGGAGCTCCAGATGATGATGGCCCTCTCGCAGCTCACGTTCATCAGCCTTTACACCATGAGGCTCATGGAAAAGGTGAGGAAATCAAAGCGCCTGGAGCTCGAGGCTGAGCTCGCCTCAAAGATACAGAAGGCCCTCCTTGTGGAAAAAGCGCCGCCCGTCAAGGGTGCGGACATAGCATGCCGCTGCATTTCGGCGAGCGAGGTGGGCGGCGACTACTTCGACTTTGTCACGACGCCCGACGGGTCAATCGGCATTGCCTGCGGCGACGTGACAGGGCACGGCATGGGGGCCGCCCTAATCATGGGCCTCCTCAGGAGCGTGCTGAGATCACAGGCTTCCCAGATAGACGCCCCATGCGAGGTGGTCACGGCTATCAACAACGTGCTTTACAACGATTTCGTAAGCTTCGGAAAAATGTCCTCGCTCTTTTACTGCACTTACAGAGCCACGGACAAGACCCTTGCCTTCACCAATGCGGGCCACAACCCGCCGCTCCTCATCAGGGCAACCGAGCTCAATGCCCGCCCGCTCAAGGGCAAGGGCCCCATTCTGGGCTTCCGTCCCAACATCAAGTACAAGGAGTTCCGCATCAAGATCTATCCCAAGGATATCCTGATCTTCATGACCGACGGCATTGTCGAGGCTGAGAACGAGAGCAAGGAGTTCTTCGGCACCGAGCGCGTCGAGAAGATTGTGGCGGTCCACCAGGACGAGTCCGCCCAGGAGATCCTCGACGCACTCTTTGATGAAGTTGAGGTGTTCACCCAGGGCCTCGAGCAGAAGGATGACATGACCCTCGTGGTGATGAAGGTATAAGCACTAAGCGTCTTTCCATATCTCTTTTTCCATAAGGCTGGTGAGAACGCCCAGGGACTCCTTCTTTATGGCGCTTATAGTGATACAGCCCAGCTCCTCCTCTATGCGCTGCTTTTCCTCGTCAGTGAGCTTGTCCGCCTTGTTCCCCACGAGGAGATGGGGGATATTGTCCAGGGCAAGCTCCTGGAGGATGTCGTTGACTGCGCTGATGTGCTCCCTGAAGGTCGGGCCGCTCGCGTCGAAGAGGTGAATGAGGAGGTGGGCCTCGCGCAGCTCCTCGAGGGTTGAGCGGAAAGCGCTCAGCAGATCGCGGGGTATCTCCCTTATGAAGCCCACGGTATCGGTGATTATTACTTCCCGCTCACGGGGGAAGCGAAGCCTTCGCGTCGTGGGATCAAGCGTGGCGAAGAGGCGGTTCTCCACGAAGACACTGCTCTCGGTGAGGCTGTTGAGGAGCGTGGATTTGCCCGCGTTGGTATAGCCGATGAGGGAGAGGACGGGGATGCCCGTTTTCTCCCTCGCCTTCCTGCGCTCATCGCGGCCCTTCACAATCTCATCAATGTCGCTGTTGAGGCGGTCGATACGCTCCTTGATCCTGCGGCGGTAAATCTCGAGCTTTGTCTCGCCGGGCCCTCTGGCCCTTATGCCCCCTGTGATGCGTGAGAGAAAGTCATCCTTCAGCACGAGGCGGGGAAGAGAGTATTTGAGCTGGGCGAGCTCCACCTGGATCTTGCCTTCCCTTGAGCGGGCGCGCTGGGCAAAGATGTCCAGGATGAGCTGCGTCCTGTCGATGACCTCGAGGTCCGTGGCCTCGGAGATGGACTTCATCTGCGAGCCCGTGAGCTCCCTGTCGAAAACAATGAGGGTGGCGCCGAGCTGGAGCGACGTGATGAAAATCTCCTTGATCTTCCCTTTCCCCATCACGTAGCGGTTGTCTATGGTCTGCCTGCGCTGGATGATGGTCTCGAGCACTTCAATGCCTGCCGACTCGGCCAGTGCCGAGAGCTCCTCCATGGATTCCCTGGCCTTCTCCGTGCTTCGCGTCGTGACGCCGATAAGGAGGGCGCGCTTTCTTCCATCCAATATGTCGGAGCTCTTTGCCGAAAGAGCGAACTCCTCCTCGAGGGACTCAATGAACTGGTGAAAGTCAAGGTCCAGCTCATGGACCGACAGAGGCTCGAGGACCTCGTAAAGCTTCTCCCGTGAGTCCCTGGGGAGAAGGTGGGCCATGCGCACAAGGCCGGGGAGACCCGAAGGGAGCACCTCAAGGGCGACCACGAGGTCAAACCTGAGGAGAGCCAGGTCCATGAGGTCATCGGTGCTGAGTTCCTCGCCCCGGAGATGGGTGTGGAGGAAGCGCAGCCCCCTGAAGCGGGAGCGTCCCGCGCGGTAGCGCCCCAGGCCCGAGATCTCGATGCCCTTCGCGTCGCCCACGAAGACATCATAGACGTGGCCCCGGCGGTCCACAAGGATCCCCACCTGCCTGCCCAGTTCATGAGAAAGCTCAGTGAGGTATCGCGCCACCTCGGGGGTAATGACGCGGCGGGGCGGGATGCGCCGCTCGTAAATCTTCTCCAGCAGGTGCTTCTGCCGGGGCTTGAGCCCCAGCAGGTTCCCTTTTACCTTGCTCGTGGTCCATCGTCCCTTCAGGAAAATTCAGAAATAATTATACCAGCATTAACCACTTCGATCAAGGGGAAAAATGGGAACAGACTCCGATATTTAGAAAATGGCACCAATCGGGCAACCCATACCTTTTGTGAGGCCTGGGGCATTGAAAACCCGGAAAGCAAGCCCTATCAGAAGGCAGAGACCACGGCGCGCGAGACTTTGTGGAAAGCCATCACCTCCGGGCAGGGAAACGGCGAGGCGCTGACCCGCCCCATTCTGGACGCCCTTATGCAGTATGAGAATCTTGCGGAGTCTGAAGCACTTTGAGCATCGCGGGAGGGGGCAGGTGCGAAGGCCGCCTGCCGTCGGAAATTGACAGATCATGCCCGAAGGGCTATAATCATAAGCAGTATTTTTCCGGAGAGCTATTTATGATTATTGTGCTTCGCAAGAACGTGACAAAACAGGAATCCGACAGCATCCTCAAGGGGATAGAGAATCTGGGGCTTGAGCCCCTTTACCTCCCCGGCTCGGAGAAGATTGTGATAGGCGCCCTCGGCGACGAGCGGAAGCTCCAGGCCCTCCAGCTCGAAGCCCTCCCCTTCGTGGAGCGCGTCATTCCCATCCTGGAGCCCCACAAGCTTGTGAACAGGAAGTTCCACGACGAGAGCACCGTTATCACCCTGGGCGCCCACGCCATCGGGGGAGGGACCTTCACCTTCATCGCCGGCCCCTGCGCTGTCGAGAGCCGCGAGCAGATCATCGAGATCGCAAGACAAGTGAAGGACAAGGGGGGCCACGTGCTCAGGGGAGGCGCTTTCAAGCCCCGCACCTCGCCCTATTCCTTCCAGGGCCTCAAGGAGGAAGGCCTGGAATACCTCAAGGAGGCAAGGGCTGTCACAGGCCTCCCCATATGCACCGAGATAATCCACACAAAGGATGTGGAGCGCTATTACGACTATTATGACATCCTGCAGATCGGGGCCCGGAACATGCAGAACTACGACCTCCTCCTTGAGGCAGGGAAGATTGACAAGCCCGTGCTCCTCAAGAGGGGGCTCTCGGCGCGGCTCGAGGAGCTCATCATGTGCGCCGAGTATATTGCCCTTGCGGGAAATCCCAGGATAATCCTCTGCGAGCGGGGCATCAGGACCTTTGAGACGGCCATGCGCAACACCCTGGATCTCGCCGCTGTCCCTTATCTCAAACGCGAGACCCACCTTCCCGTCGTGGTGGATCCATCCCATGGTACCGGCGACAGGGAGTTGGCCTATATCATGGCGAAGGCGGCGGCCATCGTAGGCGCCGACGGCATCCTTATCGAGGTCCACACCGACCCCGACAGGGCAAAAAGCGACGGCAAGCAGACCATCTCGACGGAGCGCTTCTCGAAGCTCGTGGGCGAAATCGAGAAGCTCATGCACCTCTCAGCAAAGGAGTGCCAATGAGAGAAACAGTGAAGCCCGGAGGCTCTCTCCGCCTCATCCCCGTCGTGAAGAGCATCGCCCTCACCCGTGATGCCTCGGAGATCTTCTCGCTGGTCTCGGGAGGAGGCCATGCACCCCATGCCATGTTCCTGGAATCGGCCGACATCGTGCCCTTCTATGGGAAAATGAGCATCATGGTCATCGAGCCGTGCCTGCGCATCTGCGGGAGAGGAACGGGCTACCGCCTGGAAGCGCTTGACCGCTTTGGTATAAGATTCATAGATGCCTTGATGCCCGATCTTGCCCTGCTGGGGAGCGTGATAAGGAATGAGCCTTCGCTTGCAGAGGGAATTCTTCCCCCTGTTCCCCGCCATATTGACGAGCAGGCGAGGCTGAGAGCCATCACACCCTTTCACGTGCTCCGCCTTGTCCTCGGGAAGCTCACGCCGGCTTACTGGCCCGGCCACCTTTTCTGCGGCCTCTTCGGCGCCCTCACCTACGACTTCATAGACACCTTCGAGAGCCTTCCCCCGCCTTTGAGCGATCCCCTTAATGAGGATGATTTCACCTTCTATTATGGCACCACGTTGCTCGTGGCAGACCATGCGAAGCATGAGCTTGCCATAGTCTCCAACGCCATGGTCATCACCGACGAAGAGGCAGGCGGCGCGTTCCTCCACGCCACAGAAGTGATAGAACGTATCGAGCGCCTCATTCTCAACGGCACCGCACCTCCTGAGGCGGGGAGCACCGGGGGAGCCATCACCACCTCCCAGGAGTTCAGCAGGGAGGAATACATGAGCCTCGTAGAGACAATGAAAAGCCATATCGTCGAGGGCGATGTGTTCCAGGCCGTCCCTTCCAGGACCGTCACTGCAGAAGGCATAGCAGACCCCTGGGCAATTTACAGAGAGCTCCGTTCCCTCAACCCTTCACCTTACATGTTTTACATGAACGACGGGCGCGGTGTGCTGCTGGGGGCATCGCCCGAGATGCTCCTCAGGGTCACCGGCACAGAAAAGCCAATCGTAGAGACGAGGCCCATCGCGGGTACAAGGCCCAGGGGGATCGCTGCAGGAGTCCCTGATGCCGACCTTGACTCCCGGTACGAGGTCTCCCTCAAGACTGACTTCAAGGAGCTTGCCGAGCACTCCATGCTCATCGACCTGGCGCGCAACGACATCGCCCGCGTGGCAAAGCCCGGTACGAGAGTCGTCGAGTCGCCGTACTGCACGGAGAAATATTCCCATGTGCAGCACCTTGTGACCACGGTGAAGGGTGAGCTCAAGGAAGATATTGACGCCTTCCATGCCTACCTCTCGGTGATGAATGCCGGGACCCTCACCGGGGCACCCAAGCTCAAGGCAATGGAGCTCCTGAGACGCTGTGAAAAATTCAAGCGCGGCTATTACGGCGGCGCCTGCGGCTACTTCAGCCGGAACGGCGAGATGGACTCCTGCATCATCATCCGCTCGATGAGGATTCTGGAGGGAAAGGCGCACCTGCGGGCAGGGGCAGGCATTGTCTACGATTCCATCGCGGAGAGCGAATACGAGGAGACGGAAAAAAAGCTTGCCGCCCCGCTCACGGCATTGAAAAGAGCTGCAGAGAGATGAAAAAGATACTCTTCATCGACAATTTCGACAGCTTCACGTACAACCTGGTGGACGAGTTTGAAAAACGCCGCTGCCTCGTGAAAATATACAGGAATAACCTTGCCATGGATGAGTATGAAGCCCTCTTCAGGGAATTTTCGCCCGATCTGCTGGTCTTTTCCCCCGGGCCCTCGGCACCCCGTGACGCCGGGTGCAGTATAGACCTTATCAAGACTTACGCCGGGAAAGTCCCCATGTTCGGCGTCTGCCTGGGCCTCCAGTGCATGATCGAGGCCTTCGGAGGGAAAGTGGGCCATGCCGGGGAGATCGTCCATGGGAAAACGTCCCTCATCACTCACGACGGGAAAGGGATCTTCTCAGGGCTTCCCTCACCTCTCCCCGTAGGGCGCTACCATTCCCTCGCGGGCCTCGAGATCCCTCTGGTCCTCGAAGTGGCGGCGCGCAAGAAAGACATTGTAATGGCAGTGCGACACCAGAGCCTGCCGGTCACGGGAGTGCAGTTTCACCCTGAGAGCATTCTCACTGCCGCAGGGGGTGCCATAATCGACAACGTGCTTTCCGGCAGGGAGGGATGAGGCCATGCTGAACAAGCTCACAAGAAAAGAGAATCTCACTGCCGATGAGGCCGCACACCTCATGGAAAAGATGATGCGGAACGAATACAGCCCCGTGATGGCCGGTGCACTTCTCACCGCTCTCAGGATAAAAGGGGAAACCGTCGATGAGATCACTGCTTTCGCCCGCGTCATGCACACCTTCTGCCACCGCGTCAACTTTCCCACGAAAGAGCCCCTGCTGGACACCTGCGGCACTGGTGGCGACGGTGTCGGCACCTACAATATCTCGACAACGGTAGCTCTCATTGCCGCCTCGGCGGGAATAAGAGTGGCCAAGCACGGGAACAGGGCCGCCTCATCAAAGAGCGGGAGCGCCGATGTCCTTGAGGCCCTGGGCTTTTCCCTCTCCCTTCCCGCGGAAAAGCTCGTGGAATGCCTTCTCAAGACAGGCTTCTGCTTTCTCTTCGCCAGGGAGCACCACCAGGCCATGCTGGCCATTGCCCCCGTGCGCAAGGACCTGGGAATAAGGACCGTCTTCAACCTCCTGGGCCCCCTCACGAACCCCGCGGGGGCCACGCACCAGGTCGTGGGCCTCTTCTCGCCCGATCACCTTGAGACAGTGGCCCATGTCCTGGAAAGGCTGGGCACAAGGCGGGCCCTTGTCGTCCACGGCGACGGCACCGATGAATTTACTGTCACGGGGCCTTCACGGTACATTGAGGTCCGCGACGGGCGCATCACGGCAAAGATCCTCTACCCCGAGGAATGCGACCTCACCAGGGCCAGGCACGAGAGCCTCCTGGGCGGCGACGCCGCCGAGAACGCCGGGATTATAAGGGATGTGCTGACGCCGCGAAAGGTGAAAAAGGACCCCAAAAGGGACATGGCCCTCCTCAATGCCGGGGCGGCCCTCTACGTGGCGGGCCACTCGCCATCCATCAAGGAAGGCGTGAATGCCGCAAGAAACCTCATAGAAAAGGGGAAAGCCCTTCAAAAGCTTGAGGAGATCAAGGCCTTCACGATACAGGCCTCGCTTTCCCGGGGGGAGGAGGGAGTGAGAAAGCCGTGATCCTTGATCGCATCGTGGAGAGAAAGCGGGAGTGTCTTGCCGAGGCGAAGAAGAGGGTGCCCCTCGGGGAACTGAGGGACCGCGAGGCACCTCCTCCCAGGGATTTCGCAGGAGCTCTCAGCAGGAAAGGCCATGGCCTCATCGCCGAGTACAAAAAAGCATCGCCGTCAAGAGGCACCTTTCATAACGCCCCTGACCTTGCCACACAGGCGGCCCTTTACGGGCGTTATGCCGATGCAATGAGCGTCCTCACTGAAGAGGACCACTTCTCGGGGAGTCTCGACGATCTCCTCACGGCGCGCCGCCTCGTGGAGCTGCCCCTCCTCAGGAAGGATTTCATCATTGACGCTTACCAGGTTCACGAAGCCAGGGCTTCAGGTGCCGATGCCGTCCTTCTCATTGCCGAAGCCCTCGAAGCCGGCGAGCTTGCCGGCCTTTACTCCCTTGTGAGAGAGCTCGGGATGGAGGCTCTCGTGGAAGTCCACGAGGAAGTGTCCCTGGAGCATGTCCTTCCCCTCAGCCCCCCCATGGTAGGCATCAACAACAGGAACCTCAAAGATATGACCATTACCAGGGAGACGACAAAAAGGATCGCCCCCCTCATCCCGGAAGGAATCCTCATCGTAAGCGAATCGGGAATCACCTCAGGAGATCACCTTGAGGAGCTCATGCCCTATGCCGGGGCATTTCTCATAGGCTCGGCCTTCATGGCGGGAGGAGATCCCGAGGCGTGCCTGAGGGAGTTCACGGCCATCCTTGCACGGTCTTCGCCGCGCTGAAAAGGAGCACCCATGCGCAAAACTGGAAAATTCGGACGGTACGGCGGGTTCTATGTGCCCGAGATCCTCATCCCTGCCCTCGAGGAGGTCGAGAGCGCCTTTCTGGACATAGCGCGGCAGAAAGCCTTCAGGAGTGAGCTTGCCGCCCTGCTGAGGGACTACGCCGGGAGGCCCACACCCTGCACGCTTGCCGCCAATGTCTCTGAGCGGCTGGGCGCCACTATCTACCTCAAGCGGGAGGATCTCCTCCACGGCGGCGCCCACAAGACCAACAACTGCCTGGGCCAGGGGCTGCTTGCGAAAAAGATGGGCAAGGGGCGCCTCATCGCTGAGACAGGCGCCGGGCAACACGGGGTCGCCACCGCCATGGCAGGGGCCCTTTTCGGCATCAAGACTCACATTTACATGGGCGCCACCGATATAGAGCGCCAGAGCCCCAACGTGAAGCGCATGAAACTGCTGGGAGCCGAGGTCATTCCCGTCACCTCGGGGACAGCCACCCTCAAGGACGCCATCAATGAAGCCCTCCGCGACTGGATTGCCAATGTGGAAACCACCTATTACCTCTTCGGCACCGTCTGCGGCCCCCATCCCTTCCCCCTCATGGTGAGGGAGTTCCAGAGCGTCATCGGCCGCGAGGCGCGCCGCCAGATAGTCCGGAAGGAAGGGCGGCTCCCCGACTATGTCTATGCCTGCGTAGGCGGCGGGTCAAACGCCATGGGAATTTTCAGCGCCTTCCTCGGTGACGGTGAGGTGAAGCTTGTGGGAGTCGAGCCCGGCGGAAAAGGCGACGGTGTCCATCATGGCGCCCCCCTCACCTTCGGGCGGCCCGGGGTCTTCCACGGGAGCCTGAGCTATCTCCTCCAGGACCCCCACGGGCAGATTGAGGAGACCCATTCGGTGGCGGCAGGCCTTGATTACCCCGGCGTGGGACCCGAGCACAGCGCACTTCGCGACAGGGGGCGCGTCCGCTACGTGACGGTGACCGACGAAGAGGCCCTCGAGGCCTTCGAGACGCTCTCGCTCCTTGAGGGGATTATCCCTGCCCTTGAGCCTGCCCATGCCCTCGCTTCGGCCTTTGCCGCGGCAGGGGAGCACAGGGGCTCCCTTATGCTCATCAACCTCTCGGGGAGAGGCGACAAGGACCTGGATAGCTATTTTGCCATGAAGAGGTGACCTATGGGATTCCGCCGGTATCTGCTGGAAAAGAGAGAGACCCCGGGGGCCGGAAAGGCCTTTATCCCTTACTTCACCCTGGGAGATCCCGACGAGAAGACATCCCTTGCCCTTATCTCGGCAGCTCTTGAGGGAGGCGCCGAAGGCCTCGAGCTGGGCTTTCCCTTTTCCGACCCTATCGCCGACGGCCCCGTGCTCCAGCGCTCGGCGGCAAGGTCTCTCGCCGCCGGCATGACGCCGGGAAAATGCCTTGCTCTGATAGAAAGGGTGAGAAAGCTCTCACCGGTGCCCCTGGGGCTCCTTCTTTACTACAACCTCATCCATGCTTATGGCATCAAGGCTTTCTGCCGTAATGCCGCCGCCTGCGGCGTCAATGCAGTGCTGGCGGCCGATCTCCCTCCAGAGAGCGCTGCCCCTCTTATGGAGGGGCTTGCGGCAAATGATCTTGAATCAGTGTTCATGGTGGGCCTCACGACACCGCGGGAGCGCATCAGGGACATTGCAGGCCTTACGACAGGCTATATCTACCTCGTGGCGGTGCTGGGCGTCACGGGCGAGCGGTCTTCCGTCTCAGCACGGACCATCGGGAAAATCAACGAAGTGCGGGAAGTGACGGATACACCTGTATCCGTGGGCTTCGGCATCTCAAAGCCGGACCATGCGGCTCTCTTCAGGGGAACGGGTGCTGATGCCGTCATAGTGGGAAGCGCTCTCGCCACCATCATCGAGGAACATCGTGGCGACAGAAAAAAGCTTTGCAGCACCGTGAGAGACTTTGTGCGCTCCATCAGGGAAGCGCTGGACCGCGAGGGCTAAAGGTCGCGCAGGAGTCCCTTAAGCTCATCGTTGATGTAACGAACCTCAAAGACAGCAATGCCTTTTGCCCCCTTGCGGGCGAGCCCTTCAAGCTCCGCCATCAGACGGTCCCTGGTCTTTATCTGCATCGTTCCCTCCTCGTTGATAATGATGCCGGGGACCACATACTTGTCCAGCACACGGCGCTGGATGGCAGCGAACTTGTCGCCGGCAACGGAGGGGTCTGTCTTCACCGAAAGGTAGATCATGGGCTGGAACTCGTCCACATACTGGGTGAGATCCTCATAGCGCAGGTCTGTGCCATAGGCCGTGAAGCCGCCGGGAAGGCCGATGACGGGCGCCGTGGCAGAGATGAGGAAGGTGGGGAAGCTCCCGTAGCACTTGCGGGCAAGCACCTCGAAGAAATCGCGGGTCTTGCGGGAGCGCCACACGAGCCAGTCCCTGTCCTTGTCAGAGAGCACGCGCGGGTCCTTCTTGTGCTTCTCCTGGAAATCGGCGACACAGTACGGGCAGAAGCAGGGCTCTATCTCATAGTCGATATGGATTTCGTCCACGCCGGCCTCCTGTGCCTCCCTGAGAAGGAGGCCCGCGGCGTACTCATGGTTTACAGGGTTGTTAGGGCATATCTGGTAGTGATAATACTTGGTGTCGCTGTATTTCCCGTCCCTGTCGCATTTCCTCAGGCCCGGGTTGCGGAGCCAGTAAGGCTTCTGGTAGGTGTCCTTGAAGACAAGAGTCCCCATGCTCACCTTGATCTTCTTTGCATGGCAGCGCTTCGTGAGGGATCGGAGGACAGGGAAGTAGCCCTGCTCATTGATTGAAGAGTGCAGCAGAATCACCTTGGAGAAGCCGCACTCGGCTATCTTTTCCAGCATGGCGTCATCAATGTCCTTGATCTGGTTCCCCAGCTGTATCCAGAGCATCTTGTCCTGAAACTTCACCGGCGCCGCATAAACGCTGTTCCCCGCTGCAAGGGCTGCCAGGATAAGGATTGCCGCGAGGGCCTGACAGAAAGATCTTTTCATCGCCGACTTCCTCCTCGAGAAAATTTATCCCGTGACTTTTCCATGCCTTTTCCTCTTCTCCTGCAAGCCCCTGGTTTTACCACAGAGGGAAAGCAGCTGAAGCGGAGAATTTACCGGGATACCCCCCGCAGGGGGACCTCCAATTTTTTCTGGGACGGCCCCTTTTCCCAGTGGCATCCATGCCGTTTTACCATTGAAGGCATGGGGTACAACCGCGCCGAAGGGTAAGGGATGAATTAAGGAAAGGAGAATAACCATCCCATGAGAAAAATCATCTCTGCAGCACTGCTGTGTGCAGCCCTGTTCACCCTGGCGGCGCCCTCCGGTGACGCAGCACCCAAAGCGGCGCCAGTGAAAACTCCCGTGGAGATAGACTCCTTTAAGGTGGCCACGGGATTTTCGCCCTGGTGGGGCGACGCCCTTGACCCCGCGACACTCTTTTCCAGGCTTATGGAAGGGCAGATAAAAAAATCAAAGCGCTTCGTGCTGGGCAGTACCCCCGAGGGAGCGAAAGCCGGTACTCCAGTTTACCTTGTGAGGGGCACCGTCACGAAGTTCGCCAAGAGCGACAATACCAATATCACGGTGGCCTGCGCCCTCACCTTCACCGACAAAAAAGGGGGCTTCATCGCCGGAGGTGTTGAAGCCGAGAAGACCATCGAGGTGCCTGCAGAGGACCTCAAGGAGGGCACGGCCCTCCCCTATAAAACGGAGACATTCAAGGAATCATCGCTGGGCAAGGGCTTTGTGGCCCTCGCCCGGGAACTTTCAGTGAAAATTGAGAAAATGAAACTCAAGAAAGCCCCGCATCAGGCCGCGCTTGAAGGCTACGTGCTGGATGTGACCAAGGGGAGAGTCACGCTGGACATAGGAAAGACCAAGGGAGTCCTGGAGGGCATGATCTTTACCCTGATCCCCAGGGAGAAGGGAGCGGCCTCCTGTGATCTTAAAGTGACCTTTGTGGACAAAAACGAGAGCACGGCGGAAAAAATCGCAGGGAGCGGCACCGCCAGGACCGGCGACAGGGTGAAGAGAAAGCTCTAGCGGGATTCTCCCCCTTTCTCCCAGACCAGAAAGGTGCGGTTCTCCGTCGAGGCCATGGCTTCTATCATTTCGTTGTGGTTGAACCCTGGAAGCCTGACAAGCTTCTCGATGAGGTCATGCTCGTTGGTGGCACCCTGGGGTATCACGCATCCCCGGTCCTTCCCATGGAGCACCCAGAATACATCGGCCACCAGGGGACCTTCATCGGTAGTCATGATCTCCACACGGGAAAGCTCGTCCCATGTGACCCGCTCCGTGAGCCCTCCCGGCCTGGCACTGATGACAGCGTGGTCATCAACGGTTAAGACGACGGTGCTCTCGGGGAAAAGTCCTGAATCCCTGGCCGCGGCGGACTGCCTCTTTCCGGGAAAAAGCTTTTTGAGAAAATTCATGCCTTTGAGAATATTCCGCTCGTAGTTCCCATCAATGCTCCTTTCATTATACCAGGCCTACCCTACCGGAAAAAGAGGGAGCGCGGGCCTGACAGGCTAATGCTTCGGCTTCAGTGAGGCCTTCAGGATCTTCTGCGGTGTCACAGGCTTGTTCTGGGGCTTTTCTGTCGGCGTGTTCTCTATCTTCTTCACGACGTCATAGCCGGTTATCACTTCTCCGAATATGGTGTGCTTCATGTTGAGGTGCGACGGTTTTGAAGTGGTGATGAAAAACTGGCTTCCGTTAGTGTTCGGGCCCCTGTTGGCCATGGCAAGAAGCCCTTCCCTGTCAAATTTCACCCTGGGGCTTGTCTCGTCCTCGAACTGCTTCCCCCATATCGACGAGCCCCCCGATCCCGTGCCCTCGGGGTCGCCGCCCTGGAGCATAAAGCCTTTGATGACCCGGTGAAAGGTTGTTCCATTATAATAGCCTTTTTCCACGAGCTTGGTGAAGTTCTCGCATGCCTTCGGCGCCACATGCGGCCAGATGGCTATCTCGATGATACCCTGGCCTGTCTCGAGCACCACCACGGGCCCCGCCGGAGCCGCGGGTTCCTTCTTCTTTCCAAAGAGGCTCCCCATACCGTCACTCACCTTTCTCAAGAGCGATTTGAGCACTACACCCCTCATCTTTCTCTGAAGATCCTTCCGTTCCTCTTTCGAGCCTTCCCGGGATTATCGACCGTGACCATGGCTCCTGCCTCAGGGTTCCCCTCCCTGGAGGGGAAAGAGGGCTCCCGACGAACTCCTTTATCTTTGAGTATTATTTCAAGAGGTAAAAAACCAGGAGGAACAAGGGCCATGCATAAGCCCCCACCGGAAAGCGGCATTCTCGGGAGGACTTTTGTCAAAGGAGCTATGATCCTCGTCATGGCGCTGGCACTCGTGCTGCCCCTTTGTGCCACCGCCTCTGCCGACTCACGGGATCGCCCCGGCAGCCTCATTGCGCAGGCCGTTCAGCCCCGCCGCACAGTGGTGATAAAAAAACCGGCCACTACCACTCCCGCTGACAGGACCACCACGGTCTTCATCGGGAGCAGCGGCAAGTTCTTTCACAAGATGTCCTGCAAGAAGCTCACCGGCGGGACCTCTCTCACGAGAGAGCAGGCCCTCAGGAGAGGGTATCTTCCCTGCCCCGTCTGCAGGCCGTAATCAAGGTGATACTCCTGCCTGCAAAGACCTGCGCTTTCAAGGCGCTGGGTCGTGGAGGCCTTTCCCACGGGAATGCCCGGGGAATCCTCTCCATTTCCCTCTCCGGCAGGATTGTGGGAAAAACCTTTTTATGCTATCATTACAGAGGAACATGAGGGCACAACAGCAAAGTACTTTTCCGAAAACCATTATCATCGCGGCATAAAGGGGCATCGATGGACTTCGGCTACATTGATCCGGGAACGGGCATGACCCTCGTGGGAACAGGGACGGGGATACTCCTCTTCATCCTGGGCCTCTTCGGCGCGGCAGGCCTCTTTTTCAAGAAGATCTTCAAGTTCTTCTGGGATCACCGCAAGCTTTTCCTGATCATTCTCATTCTTATCCTGGCGATTGCCATAGCGGCAGGAGTGTATATGAACCAACCGGCAGCGAACTTCAATAAAAAGGTGATTATCCTGGGCTTTGACGGCCTCTCCCCCGACCTCGTGGAGCCCATGATGGCAAAGGGGGAGCTCCCCAACCTGAAGAAACTGAGTGAAACCGGCTCCTACCGCCGCCTCTCCACCACCAATCCCTCGCAGTCCCCCGTGGCCTGGACAGGATTTTCCACAGGAAGGAACCCCGGCAAGAACGGCCTCTTTGACTTCATCGTGAGAGACCCCGCCAATTACGGCCTGAGCCTCTCCCTCTCGAAAATGGACAAAGGCCGCTTCATCCGCGTGGTGGACGGCAAATGCTTCTGGAACTACACCACCGAGAAAAGGATTCCCGCCACGGTGCTCCATTGCCCCGTGACCTTCCCCCCCGACAGGATCATGGGCCGCATGCTCTCCGGCATGGGCGTGCCCGACATCCTGGGCACGGAAGGCACTCTTACCCTTTACACCTCGGAGAAGGTGGAGAAAGACGAGGTCTCCGTGGGGAATTTCTTCCATGTGGCCAAGGCGCCCGTAATGGTAATGAACCTCATCGGCCCCAAGGTCGCGAGCGCCAGGGGAAAGTCTGACAACGTGAAAGTGCCGATAAAGGTTACCGTTCCTCCCCAGGGCGACAAGGTGACCATTGAATACCAGAACAACAGCTTCGATCTTGAAAAGGACCGCTGGAGCGACTTCAAGGACGTGACCTTCAAGATCGGCACTTTCAGGAAGGCCAAGGGGATAGTGAAATTCTACCTTCTCGGCGCGAATCCCGATTTCAAGCTTTACATCAGCCCCATCAATTTTGATCCCCGTGATCCCCTCTTTGACATATCAGCCCCCAGGAACTACAGCAAGGAGGTCTCTTCAAAGACAGGGCTCTTTTATACCATGGGCATGCCCATGGACACGTGGGCCCTCAACCAGAACATCCTCCCTGAGGACCCCTTCCTTGCTCAGATTGACGAGGTGCAGAGAGAAAAAATGGCCCTTCTCTCCCTTGAGCTGAAGCGCTTTACCAAGGGCATCCTTTATTCCTATTTTGAAACAGCCGACATGACTTCTCACATGTTCTGGCGTTACATTGACAGCAGCCACCCTCTCTTCGAAAGGGACGCCCCTCCCCGATACCGCGACGCCATCAAGGATTCCTACAAGAAGCTTGATGCCGTGCTGGGCGAAGTCTTGGCTCAGATGGGCGGCGAGGACATCCTGATAGTCCTTTCCGACCATGGCTTCAATTCCTTCAGGAGAATGGTCCATGTCAACACGTGGCTCAGGAAGAACGGCTACCTCGAGCTCCGGGATCCCAAGGCTCCTTCGGGTGTGGAACTTCTCAAGGATATCGACTGGTCAAAGACCAGGGTGTACGCCGCAGGGTTCGGCGCCCTTTACCTCAACCTGAAAGGCCGCGAAAGGGACGGCATCGTGACTCCCGGCGAGGAAGCCGAGAGCCTCAAGAAGGAGCTCAAGGAGAAGATGAAAAACTGGAGAGACGGCCAGTACCTGCAGCCCGTCATTCACAATGTCTACACCAGGGAGGAAATCTTCTGGGGGAATAAGGCCGAGCAGACGCCCGACCTCTTCATCGGCTTCAACACGGGCTACAGGGCTTCGTGGCAGACCGCCCTGGGCGGGGTGCCCCCGGCGCTCCTTGAGGACAACCTCCAGAAATGGTCAGGCGATCACCTCTTTGACCCGGCCCTCATCCCCGGAGTCCTCTTCTCAAACAGGAAAATCACCAGGGAAAAGCCTTCCATCATGGATGTGACCCCTACGCTGCTGAGAATCTGCGGGATGAGCGACGAGGAACTGAAAAAATGCGATCTTGACGGCACACCGCTCTTCTAGCGCGCTCGTGGATGCCCCTGTGCATCAATTGCAGTCACTATTCCTGCGCCCATTACGGTGTAGTCCTTCTCGATGACAAACCTTCCGAGCTCCTCGACATGGGAGAAAAGCTCCACCACCAGGGGGGACTCGGCAGCGAACTTCACGATGGCTGCTTCATTCATTTCAAGCTTTCGAGCATGCTCCTCGATGACTTCAAGCGTTGAAGAGTTGATACGCTTCTCAATGGAGATGGGCCGGCACGTGGCTTCCTGCGTGGCCAGCAGAAGCGTCACGGGCTTATCCGCTTCAAGGGGCTCCTGGGACATCCAGAACACGTTACCCGTGAAGGACGTGGTCACAAGGGGGGGATCATTTATATCGCCAAGCACGTCGCCCCTTTTCGCCCCGGGGGCTTCGGGCGCAATGATGCCCACGCTCTCCCCTTCATCGGCGCTTGGCTTCGTGGCGGGGTAGACCGCTATCTTCTTTACCATTGCCGCGGTGCCTTCGGGAAGCCTGAGGACCCTGTCTCCCTCCCTGACGGTGCCCGAGGCAATCCTTCCTACCATCACTCTCTCGCCAAGTCGTTCATAGACATCCTGGACGGGGAACCTGAAGTATCTCCCTGCCTTTTTCTCTCCGCTCTCCACCGATTCCAGGGCAGCCAGGAAGGGGAGGCCTTCATACCAGGCCATTGCCCGGGAAGGCTTTGAGATGTTGTCGCCCTTCCAGGCTGAAACGGGGATGGCAATGGGGTTTACAATGGCGAGGTTTTCGAGAAACTGCAGCAGTTCTCTGCGCACCGCTTCAAATCTTGCACGGTCATATCCTACAAGGTCCATCTTGTTGAAAAGGACGATGACCCTCTCTATCCCAAGGAGCTTGATGATATAGGCGTGGCGCCTTGTCTGCTCCATGATGCCCTCGTTGGTGTCCACGATAAGGACGGCCACCTCGGCGAGGGTGGCGCCGCTTATCATGTTCTTCAGAAACTCCACGTGGCCCGGCACGTCAATGATTACATAATCCCTTTTAGGCGTCTTGAAAAATATCTGCGTCGTGTCAATGGTGATTCTCTGCTCGCGCTCCTCTTTGAGCTGATCAGTGAGGTACGCAAGCTCCGTGTCCCGCCCCAGCTCCCTTGAAATCTTCTTGAGCTCAGCCACAGTCTCTTTCGGGAGCGAGTTGGTATCCAGGAGCAGGCGGCCTATGAGGGTGGACTTGCCATGATCCACATGGCCGATAATTATTATCTTGAGCGTCTTTCTTTTCATAGTTACATGTAACCCAGGCTTCTCAGCTTCTGCATGGTGTAAGTATCTTCCTTGTCCTGGGCACGACCGCTCCTCTCGGCAACCTTGGTGGTTTCCAGCTCCTTCACTATCTTGGCGACGGTGGTGGCCTGGGAGTCAACGGGGCTGCAGCAGGTCTCGCAGCCTATGCTCCTGTACCGCTTCCCCTTCTTTGCGAAATAGAGGCTCACTATGGGAATGCGCTCCCTCTGGACATAGCGCCATATGTCAAGCTCTGTCCAGTGGAGCATAGGGTGGATTCTGAAGTGCTTTTCCCTGGAAGGCTCCCCCGAGTAATAATCCCAGAGCTCGGCAGGCTGGTTCTGATAGTTCCACTGAAAGTCGCTGTCCCTGGGGGAGAAGTACCGCTCCTTGGCCCTTATGCCGTGCTCATCCCTCCTGATGGCAAGGATCAGCCCCTGGAAGCGGCGGCTTGCAAGGGTCCCCTTCAGGGCTTCAGTCTTCAGAGCATTGCAGCACTGGAGCTTTTCCACCTCGGGGGACATCCCCCCCTTGAGAGCTTCATCGTTCCTGCTGATGAGAAGCTCAAGCCCCCACTCCCTCGCATATTTGTCCCTGAATTCATAGATCTCCCCGAACTTGTAGCTCGTGTCGATATGCATCACGGGGAAGGGGATGGACCCGAAAAAGGCCTTCCGGGCAATCCAGAGCATGGAAGTGGAATCCTTCCCGATGGACCACAGAAGGGAAACGTTCTTCAGGCGGCTGTAAGCCTCCCGTATGATAAAGATGCTTTTGCTTTCGAGCTCGTCAAGATATTCCATCTGGTTGTTTCCGCGCTTAAAATCCCCCGGGTCCCGGTCCCGGCGGCATCTGCTGTCCCGGCATCTGCCCCGGCATCTGTTGCCCCGGCATCTGCTGCCCCTGCATCTGCTGCCCCGGCATCTGCTGCCCCGGCATCTGCTGCCCCGGCATTGATGATTCGTCTTTTTTCACTTTCTTGAGAAGCTTTTCGGACAATGCCTTGTCAAGCCTTGTCATGCGAAAGATGGTGGAGCGCTGGTTGCTTTCTATATCGGGGTTATAGAACTCCCACACCACTTTCCCGCTCCTTGTGACCTCGAAGACTTTCCCTCTGTTGGACTCGGTGATGAGCATGTTCCCGTTGGGGAGTGCCTGCACCGCTCCGGCTTCTACGGTGTAGAAGTCCTGAGGGGGATTTCCCTTGTATTCATAGACAATTTTCTTGGTAAAGGGATCGACTTCCACGATCCTGCTGAAATGCTTCTCCACCGTGCCGTTGTCAAAGACCAGAATATTATTGTTGTCAAGAAGCACGGGGCTGTGGGACATGCTGAGCACCCCGGGGCCCCACTGCCATAGCACCTTTTTCCTGTCGGGATCGACAATGGCGACCGTATCAAGCTGCCTCACGCAGATAAGCATGTCACCCTTCTTGCACAGGCCGGGGATGTCCCGCTCTATTTTCACAATGGTGTTGGTGTGAAAGAGATCAAAGTCGCCTCCGGGCATGGGCGGCATGTTCTGCTGAGTCATATAGACGCTTTCGGAAAGGGTCTTGAGCCTTTTCTTGGGGATCTGGGAGCCCAGCAGCTCGTAGACAGAAATGGCCTTTTTCATCTCCCCCTTCGGTGAGAGCACCGCAAGGAAGTCTGTGAGGGCGGGAACGAGCCTGTTGTCATACTGGAGCTCGTACTTATCCCATATTAGTGTGTAGATATCGCCATTCTTGGCTATGTCAATCCAGTGGTGAAATTCGCGGTCGTTTGTCCAGAGATAATTGGAGTACCAGTCCAGCTTTCCCACCCTGACACCCACTTCCAGAAAGTAAAGGTTGCCCTGGGGGTCCACTACGGTATTCTGCCACTCATTGTTGGAATCGATGGCCCACCGGTGGACTACTTTACCGCGCATGTCCATGAGGCGGGCCTCGCTTCTCCACTTGGAGGCATAGAGGTTGAGGCCGTCGTAGCATTCCTTTTCCTTATAGGTCATGACGCCCGATTTGCCCCTGTCCCTGACCGCAATGGGCACCCGTGACAGATAGGGGAGGGTCAGGATCTGGTTCTGCCCTCCCTGGGGGGACTTGGAGGCCTTGGGGCTTTTCGTGGCCCTGGGAGTCTTCCTGGGAATCCCCGGTGTTTCCGTGGGCTCAGGCGTTGTGTTACCGGGATCACCATATCCTGGGAGGGTGGCGGTAAACTCTACGGGCGGGTCTTCAGCCACGTTGGTCTCGATTGCATTTCCTCCGAAATCAACCTTCTCAGAGCCGGCGCCTGAAAGGTAATATATTCCCAGCCCAAGTGAAACGGCAAGAAAAATCCAGAAGACCACTTTCATGAAGGGCTTCTGGAAAAGTGGTACGTTCATAGTGGTTTAGATGATTTCAAGATAGAATGATTCAATCTTTTTCATTATACACGAAATGCATTACCCTTACAAGTAACTTTTGATAATTATTCTCCTGTGAATTTCCCGCCTTGCCGGGTACTTTCGGCTCTTGCACTATTTCCAAAAATATGTTATAAATATGATAGGATTTGTCATATTTGAGGACCATTCCATGAAGCTCACCAACAAGAGTGAATATGCCCTCCTGGCCCTTATCCACCTTGCCCGCTGCGGTGACGACGCCTTTATCTCCGTAAAAACCATTGCAGACTCGCAGCATATCCCTTCCAAGTTCCTGGAGCAGATACTCCTTACCCTCAAGAGAGGGGGCTATGTGAAGAGCAGCAAGGGCCATGGCGGGGGGTACCGCCTCGCGAAGCGGAGAGAATCCATCACCATCGCGGAAATCATAAGACTGATCGACGGGGCCCTTGCTCCTACCGAATCAGTAAGCGTGTATTTTTATGGGCGCACGCCTATAGAGAAGGAGCGGGCCCTTGTGGATCTGTTCAGGGGAATAAGGGATATGGTGGCATCAAAGCTTGAGTGCACCACCCTGGCCGACGTAGTGTAAAGACGCACCGGAAAGAGAGGTACTGCCATGATTGACACCATCACCATACTGGGGGGCAAAAACAAATCAGGAGAGATCGAGCCTGTACAGCGCCTTGAGCTTAAAATGGGCACGGTAGTGAGCATTGTCGGCCCTACAGGTTCCGGGAAAACGACATTGATCAACGATATTGAGCTTTTTGCCGACGGCACCACGCCCACGGGAAGGAAGATTCTCATCAATGGCCTCGTGGCGCCGCCTGAATTCCGTGATGATCCCTCAATGCACCCTGTGGCACACATCACGCAGCACACGACATTTCTTTCCGACCTTCCCGTCAAGGACTTTCTCGAAACCCACGCACGGATCCGCTCCCATGACAAAACCTGTGTCTCGGAAAAAGTGGAGAGAACCCTCGGTTTTGCCAACCAGCTCACCGGCGAGCCCATCATCATCGACAACAGGATGACAGAGCTCTCGGGAGGGCAGACCAGAGCCCTTCTCATCGCCGATGCCACCATACTCTGCGAGGCTCCCGTCATACTCCTCGACGAGGTGGAAAACGCGGGGATCAACCGCTCCAAGGCCCTGGAGCTCCTGAGAAAATTCCGGAAGATCTTTGTCTTCGTCACCCATGATCCCAGAATCTCCCTCCTTGCCGATATAAGGGTGGTGATGAAAAACGGCGCCATCATGAAGATTCTTGAGGCCGACGAGGAGGAAAAGAAAATATTCCACACCGTCATCAAGCTCGACAATATCCTCGCGGTGCTCCGTGAGAAGATCCGGTTCGGCGAAAGGCTCACAGTCTCAGATATGGAGGGACTCGCATGAAACTGGCAATATTTGCAGGACCTGCCACCGTGGGCAAAACCGCGGTGATGAAGCACCTCATCAGGAAGCTGAAAGCAGAGGGCCGCTCTTCGGCATATCTGAAGGTTGACGTGCAGTACGCAGAAGAGGATGAAGAGATAGCAAGGGACTACGGTATCCCCACCAGGAAGGTCTATTCGGGGGAGCTCTGCCCTGATCACTGCAACGTGATGGTCCTCGGGGACGCGATAAAATGGGCCGAGGGCCTAGGCTGCGCGATCCTGCTCGTGGAGACGGCAGGGCTCTGCCTGCGGTGCTCTCCCTACGTGGACGGGGGGCTGGGTGTCATGGTCCTTGAAGCCACGAGCGGCATCAATCTCCCCCTCAAGGTGGGGCCTATGCTCTCGCTGGCTGATATAGCCGTCGTCACCAAGGTGGACCGCGTCTCCCAGGCGGAAAGGGAGGTCTTCAGGGCAAGAATACAGGATGTGGCGCCGCAGGTGAGGATCCGCGAAGTCAACGCCCTCCACGGCATCGGCATCGATCCCCTTGTGGAAGCCCTCATTGCAACGCCTGAAGCGGGGCAGCTCCTGCTGCTGAGGGGAAGCCCCCCTGTCGGCACCTGCACGATCTGCGTGGGGAAAAAGGAGATAGGGTGGCAGTCGCATTTTGGCGTCGTGCGGTCGCTGGAAAACCAGATGTTTTACCGTGGGGAATAAAGAACAGCAGGGGAAAGGAGCACTCGTATGGAGCTACGTAAAGGACTTCCGGGGCTGGATTGCGGGCTGTGCGGCTACAGGCTCTGCAGCGATCTCTCGGAGAAGCTTGATGAAAAACCTGACCTTATCAAGCGCTGCATCCACCTCTCAAAGGAAAGCTTCTCGGTAAAGCCGGAAGAAACCGTAAAAAGCCCTGCCGCCCCTGCCGAAGCAAGCCCCGCCGGTGACGGGAGATACCTCTATGCGGAGAGCGCCGAAAAATGGCGCGACAGCCTGGGAAGGGACTTTGATTTCTACCTTGAGCATTTTCCCGAGGACCCGGGACCCCGTGAGATCATAATCCCGCGGAATCCTATGAGGACGAGGGAGCTCTCCGTGCAAATCGGTGACACCCTCATCGGGAGGCCTCTGGGAATGTCATGCGGCTGCCCCATCACCCATTGCGGCATAGTGAGCAACGTGGACAGCACCACGGGAGTCATCGTCTGGTGCGTCACCGGCCCCCTCAAGCCGCGAAGCGAAGGTTACAAGGACCTGGGGTACTACTCCGCCGAGGGCTACGAGGGACTGATCCATGAGACGCGCACAGAGATAAAGATAGGGATGCGCTATTACTTCCAGCCCAGGATGTGCATGCTCCAGTGGCGCCACAGCGGCCTCGTCAACTACCTCAGCAAGACGGCCGAGGGGATCCAGGTGAGGCTTGAAGGGCTCTGGATAGGCTGAAAAAGGGGTTTACCGGTGCGCCACGAAGTACCTGCACACTACTCACTCCGGGGAAGGTGGTTCCATGGCAGGACTGGTCATTTTTGATTTTGACGGCGTCATAGTAGACTCATGCCCCTTCTATTTCAGGAATTACCGCCTCATGACAGAGCATTTCGGGCGGACCTTCCCCTGCGGCACCCTCCAGGAATTCCGGGAATGGTATGACTCAGCCTGGGAAAACAACTTCCTGAACCTTGGTTTCCCTGAAGAGGACATCCCGGCCCTCCTTGAGTACCAGGCATCCCTCACCGACTACAATACCATCCCTCTCTTCCCCGACATAAAAGAAGTCATCGCCGACATGGCGGGCCGTTATACCCTTGCCATCGCCTCGACTACAAAAAGCAGCGATATCAGGAAAAAGCTTTCCCTTGAGGGACTCGAAAACCTCTTCGCCTTGATCTCGGGAGGTGACGAGGGGACCAGCGAGAAAAAGAGCAAGATCGGGCTTGTCCTCACCACCTTGGGCAGAGAATCCCATGAAGCGGTAATGATCGGCGACACGGTGATGGACATCACCTCATCAAGAGCCCTTGGCATAAAAAATATTGCCGTTCTTTACGGGTGGAACACCCTGGAAAAGCTCCTCAAGGCTGCCCCTGACCATTCAGTCAGGTCCCCTTGGGAACTCGTCCCTCTCATTGGGAGCATTTTCCCTCAATGAGCCCCCCCTCTTGACGCCAGTGCCCATACCGGGGGAACCGGGGAGGGCACCAAGAAGGATAATATCTTCCAGTGTGAGAACTACCTAAAGGAAACTCTGCATCGGGAGGAGATCATGAAAAGAAAAGTATATGTGGGAAATCTTCCCTATGAACTCACGGAAGGTCATATAGAGGAGCTTTTTTCCGGCATCGGAAAAGTCACGGAAGTGAAGCTCGCCCGGGACCCCTCGACGGGAGCCTCAAAAGGCTTTGCCTTCGTCGAGTTCTCAGCCGACGAGGAGGCCGGTGAGGCCATTGCGAAGTTCAACAACTACGAGTTTTCATCGCGGAAACTCAAGGTGGATTACGCCAAGGAGAGAAAAAAGAAGTAGGGTTCGCTACGAAAGGAGAGCACACGATGGAAGTCATTCTCAGGAATCTCTTTGACAAGGGCCAGGTCATCACATACCGCTCAAAAACAGAGATAAAGAACAAGGCAAGGGACCTGGAAAAGGGGAGGGACATCGGCACGCAGAATGCTGCGTGGGAAATCGAGATTGATCAGCGCATTCTTGAGATAGAGGACGGGGAAAAGGCCCATATCATCTACAGAAGCACCCCCGTTTCAATCCCCATGGAGGCGCAGATGATAGGCGTGCTTAATAAAAAGCAGATTATCTACGTGCTCATGGACACCAGGGGCATCATTCTTGAGGCATCGGGAATAGGATTCCAGGGAATCGTGAACTTTCCCGACGGCGCCCTCAAGGAAGGCGATACCTGGCAGGACAGCACCGACGTGGAGCTTCCCGGCCTTCCTCAACCCGTGAGGCAGATGCGCACCTTCACCCTCCAGGGCTTCGAGACCCATGGAACCTATCAGTGCGCAAAGATAAGCGTGGCTTCAGAGGAGGCAAACCTTGACATAATTGCGCCGGACCGTGTCAATACCATCAAGTACTCAATCAAGACCACGGGAGAGATCCTTTTTGCCCACAAGGAAGGCTTCCTGGTGAAATCAATGATCAACTCGAGCTTTACCTCGAATTTCCAGTCAACGGTGATGGAGGGCCACAACCTCTTCACCCAGGAGCTCATTGAAGTAAAGGCAAAGGTGCCCGCATAGCGGCGTCATGGAAAAAGAGCGGAGATACTATCAGAGGGTTACCGTATACGGCTTACCTCTGATATTTTTATCTTCCCGCCCCGGCCCATCTTTTTCTTTTTCCTGAAGCGGGCTTCTAAGGTGGGAGTCCCCTGGAAGAATTTCCCGAGGTCCCTGAAGCGCAGAATCGATGATTCCCTGTCGTAAAAGATTCTCTCTTCATCGGTGTATTTTATCATGCCGCGCTCCTCGGCGAGCCTGAGGAATTCATCACCGTGGAGAAAGCTGTCGAAGAGGCCTATGAGATGCTTGTCCCACTGGGTGATGTTGGGATCATTAAGGATGGTGAGGGCCTCCTCCACGGTGAAGGCCTTCCGGTAAGGGCGGTCGCTCGTCATTGCATCAAAGGCATCGGCGATGGCGAGGATCTTCGAACCTACAGGGATCTCCTCGCCTTTAAGGCCCATGACGTACCCTTTCCCGTCAAAGGTCTCATGGTGATAGCGGGCAATTTTCCGGGCCTCGTCAAGGTGGTGAAGGTTCTCAAAAATCTCGTCCGTGAGGGGCACATGCTTGCGGATGACCTCCTTTTCCTCCCACGAGAGCCCCGCCTTCTTCTTGAGGACACTGTCAGCGATTCCTATTTTCCCGATATCATGGAGGATTGCCGCCGTCTGGACATGCTCTATCTCCTGATCACTCATCCCCACCGTGGAAGCGAGGACCCTGGAATAAAAGCCCACGCGCTCTACGTGGCCTGCCGTGTATTCATCCCTCACCTCGAGAGCCTTGTTGAGGGACTGGATGAAATTAATCATGAGTGTGCGCTCCCGCTCCCACATCTGCGAGAGGTTGATGGCTGTCACGAGGAGCTGCGAGAGGTACTCGAGCCTCCTGAGATCCTTTTTGCGGTAATAGCCATGTTCTTTCTTGTCCAGGTGGATGTTGGCCAGCACCTTCTCGTTTAACACGAGAATGTAATTCATCCACGACCCGGTGCCCAGGTAGTCGGAGAGCTTCCTGGCCTCCTCCTGCTCCTCACTGGTATCCGTCACCACCTTTGACTCCTTGAACTCCAGGGCAAAGCGGGTGCTCAAGAGAAGGATCCCCGACTCCTCGAGCATTTTCCACTGCTCTCTGCGGTAACCCCACTTGAGCCTGAACCTCACAGCCCCCTCCTCGGTGAGCTCCATGGTATGGATGTCAAAATCTTCCCTGAATACGGCAATCTCTGCCTTGTCGGCGCCGAACACATCTATCATAAACTCCATGATCTCGCGGGACGTCTCGCGAAGATCGCTATGGGCCGTGTTTATCCTTTTCAGAATCTTGAGAAATCCTTCTTCCATCTTTTTGCTCATCGGTATGCTCCTCACTTCAATCCCTCTCCTGCTTCTTCTTACCTTTCTTTCCGCCTTCCTCGTAGAACCGTTTGGCCATCCTGAGAAGTCCCAGGAAGAGATCATATTTGGGAAATACCACGCTGCTGATGTTGATTTTGCGGCCCGTCCTGTCCTCAAGAGTGACGGAGCGGAAAGTGCGCCGCTTCGCACCTGACTCCCTCACGCTGGTGATGTCACTCCAGACGATGGAGCTCACGGCTTCACCGCGGCCCACCATGAGGCACTCGGGCGTGACGACGACAAAGTTGTTCCTGTTGGATAAACCGTAGAGCACGGGCAGCACAAGCAATACCAGGGCGCCGATAAAAACACATATCGAGATATTAACCTTCTTTTCCACGAGGATAAAGTAGAGCCCCGCGGCGATAAGGGCCAGGGCTGCAGTGAGAAAAAGGAAGAATATGGTCTTCAGCTCGCTGGTGATGCCGCCGTCAAAACGCTTTCTCTTTGTCCTTGCCTTGAGAAGATCATCCTCTGAGACCTCCGAGGCCTTGAAAGTGCCGTCTTCCTTGGGCTTGAAATGCTCCTCGATCCAGGAATCCGCCTGGCTGAGGTCAGCGCCCACCTTGGGCCTGCCGGTGTCCTGGCCTCCCTGCCCTGTTTCCTCCCTGCTCACCGCTCTCACTCCTCTTATACTTATGCATATAGTAAACCCTGTGGCTCAGGTTTATCACAGCAGTATCATTGATGCTCCTGAGTATAAAAGAAAAAGCCCCTTATCCTTTGGAGACTTTCCAATACAGGAATACTATACCACAAAGCCCCCTAAAAATCAATGAGGAGGGATTTCCGCCGGGGAAAGAGAAAGATCTCCTCCAGACTATGCAAGGAGTGATCTCTATGACACGGTATCTTTGCGCAATTGTCATCCTCACCCTGTGCCTGGGCCTCAAGGCACAGGCACAGGATCCCTCGCCGCCGGAACCCCCGGGGAAGCTCCTGCTCCCCCAGGTACTCTTCAAGGACGAGGTGGTGGGCAAATATATCAAGAAGGACTCGGTCTATTACCTTCCCCTCACGCTTCTGGCGGAGAAAATGGACCTCAAATACTCTTACGACGAGAGGAAGAAAGTGCTCACCGTCTTAAAAAAGAGCTGCCAGACCATCCTGCTGAAAAAAGATGATGTGGAGTACATACCTCTCGACGATGCAAAGAAGGTACTGGAAGCTTCTATTACCCTCAATGAAGGGCAGAAGAAGATCGTCGTCACCCCCCGCTAGGAGTGCCTTGAGCGGGCATTGATGAGAGTCACAAGCTCATCGGCTTTCTCTCTCCCTATGTGAAACCGTGAGAGCTGGATCCTGATCCTCGATCCCCCGCAGGTTTCTACCACCAGGTCAACGGGCCTTCCGAAGAAGTACTCCACGTGGGCTGCCTGGATCTCTTTCCATGAGAAGAATGAATCACTAATCAGGAGGCCATCATCGGTGATTATGATGTTGCTCATCTGCGCTACCCTCAGAATTCCCAGCACAATCACCACCGCTGACATGAGGGCGGAGAACAGGATGGCGAGCAGATCGACCTTGAGTTCCGTGGAAGCTCTTCCCCACGCAAGAAGGAACCTCCCCCAGAGAGGCACTTTCCACACCGCCGCGTTCATTATCACGAGGCAGGAGAAGAAAATGGCGGTCACCGAAAAAATTACCACGCACTGGCGGGCAATCTTCCTTCCCATATCCGTCCGGAAGAGAATCTGCCGGCCCCTGAGAAGCTCTTCAATGGCGTGGAGTTTCTCCCTGCCTGCCCTCCTGATCTTCATGGCGCCATAGACAAGGTACAGGGCGAGGGCGAGCATCGCTTCCCCGACAAAGCGCCACTCCGTTGAGGCCAGAAGGCAAAAAAGCACTATGCTGATAAGGGACCACACGGCAATGGGGGTACATATCTCTCTTTCTATCTCTCCCAGGTTCTCACGCTCCTGGGAGGTGAGCTCTCTTCCTCTCAGGCGCTCCAGAAGTCTGGCCATCACGCTCATCTTTGCTATCCCCCGGGAAAAGGCCCCTTACATCTCAAACTTTCTCCTGCTGAGTATTCTCGAGAGCCAGAGCTTCATCTGCGACTTGCCCGTCGGCGTCTCCTCCTCGAGAGGGCTGCCGCCCTTCAAGGCCGAGAGCTCACGGAGCACTTGTTTTGCCGATGCGGTCCGGGCGCTCCGCGAGGGCTCCGTGGCCTGGGTGATTATCTGATCAAGCCGCTCATCAACGGCCGGATTCAATTCCCTCACCGGGGGGAGGCGCCCTTCAAATTCACTGGGACGATGACCCGATGCCAGCTGGTGAAGCACCACCCCCATGGCGTACACATCAGTTGCAGCATTGACTACCGCCCTTGAGCCGTACTGTTCCGGCGGGGCATAGGCCTTCGTTCCGCGGAGGGGCATGCCCGGAGGCCTCCTCGCAAGTATCTTGCCCAGGCCGTAATCAGTGAGCTCCAGTCCCCCCTTGGGCGTGATAATGATGTTTGAGGGGAAAAGGTCGGCAAAAAATATGGGAGGCTGTTTTGAATGAAGGTAATGGAGGGCACTGGCAATCATGATGCCTATGTCGGTCACATCGGCGGCACTGAAAGGCTCATTCCTCACGTCAATAATTTCCTGGAGACGTCTTCCTGGCACGAAACGCATCACGATGTACTCGTAGCCGTCTTCATAAAAGAAGTCCAGGATATTTGCAAGGTAAGGATAGAAAATGTCCATGTAGTTGAACATGATCTTTTCGAAATGCTTGAGGCCCTTTTTAAGGCTCTCCTCTGACTCGTGATGGAGCATCACTTCCTTGATGGCGAATTCCTCGGTGCCCTTTTCCACGTCTCTTGCGAGATATACCGTGCTGTAATCGAGCTCCTCCAGAATCTTCACCATCTGGTAATATCCCTGGAGCACCCAGACTTTCCTGTCAATGTTCATCATGGGGCGCACTTCACTCCTTCCTTTTCATGCCGCCGGACCCGCGGGGAGATGCTTTCAAGCGATCTGCAGAAGCGCCTGTTTCCCGGGGCGATTTGTATAGCTTTTCCATACCAGCGACTTGCTTTCCTCTTATCACCCGCCTGCTGGGCTATGAGGCCCAGCAGGAAATATGCCTCCACAAAGGCAGGCCGCGAGTTCACCACCTGCTTCACCGCCTCTTCCGCTTCGTAAGATGCACCTTCAAGATAGAGCAGAAATCCCCGGGAAAGCAAAGCGTTTCCCACGCCAAGAGAGAGCGCCTGCGCCTTGCGGAGTGATTTCCTGGCCTCCTTCAGGCTGCCGCGGAGCCAGTAAATGAGGGCCCGGGCATAATACCACTCGCCTTTGAGGTAGCGGTCCACAAGCCCCAATTTTCCTCTCTCCATCGCCTCAAGGGCCTCTTCGTACCGTTCCATCTCCATAAGTGATGAAGCCAGGTACTGGAGCGCCTGGGTGCTTTCGCGCATGGCATCATTGAGGCTGCCGTAGCGCTCTACCGCCTCCTCCGCTGCCTGCCGGTGCACGGCAAGACAGAACCGGTAGAAGGAGGCCACCGCCGGGGGAGCAAGCTCCACTGCGCGGGTTACGGCGATAAGGCCCTCCTCAAGCCTCCCCATGTCATAGTAGAGCTGTCCCAGGCTCATGTAATGGTCGGGAGAGAACGGAAAGGCCTTGATGGCTGCCTGGAAAACGCTTTCAGCCTTGCGATACTTTCCATGGCGGAGGAAAAGCTCGCCTGCAAGGTGGTGAATTCTTGAAAGCCGGGGTTCGAGGCGGTAGACCTTCCTGAGGAGGGGAGAAGCTTTCTCCCATTCGCCCTTCATCAGGTAGTACTCGCCAAGGCTCTTCATCACCTTGGTGTCGCAGTAGTGCCCGTCAAGATATTTAAGGCAGCGCTTCTCAAAGAGATGGCCTTTCCCCATTATCTCGTAAAGCTCGCCCACAAAGGAGTCCCTCAGGATTTCCTCTCCTCTCTCCTCTTCAGCCTTTTTCACATAATGCCAGGACCCGGGGAAGTCCTTCAAGAGATACGAGAGTGCGGCAAGGTAGGAGTGGAGGAGCGTTCTCCTGGTGTCCTCCCCTGCCCCCGCAAGAAGCCCAAGGGAGAGCGCCAGTGCCTCCCTGCACTCACCACCTGCCATCAGCACGAAAGCATGGAGGGCTCTCCCTGTCCAGGTTCCTGAGATATGCTCCCTTATTTTTTCATCAAGGCGGCTCAGGCGCCTGAAATTGCCCTCCTCTTCATAGAGGAGCATGAGCTCCACGTAAAAATCGCACTCACCGGGGAAAAGCTCCAGCCCCCTGTGGAGGAGTTTCTCGCCTTCGGCGCCAAGGCCAAGCTTCCGGCATACCTGCGCCGCGGAGAGAAGCAGATTACGCTCATCGGGGAAGATGACAAGGCCTTCCTCAATGAGTGCGAGGGCTTCGCGGTGCGACCCTTCCTCCCTGAGGAGAGCCGCCGCTTCCATACGGTAGGAGACATTTCCGGGCTTGAGGGCAAGGGCCTTTTCCATGAAGCTGAGGGCTTTCCTGGTCTGTCCCCTGCGCCTGCTGCATTTCCCGAGGAGAAAGAGGGCACCATCGGAGTGGGGAGCACTTTTCAGGCAGGCCTTCAGAAACCTTTCCGCCTCATCAATGCGGTCCTGAAAATACCGGAGGCTCCCGATGCCGTAAAGGCAGAGGGGCTCACCTCCCTCTATGGAGAGCCCCTGGAGAAAGAACCTTTCAGCCCTTCTCATCTCGCTTTTCTCGCACCATGACCATCCCAGTGATCCATAGGCCGGGGCCCACTGCGGCGACTTTCTCACTGCCTCCTCGAGAAGCCCGTGGGCCTCATCGCCCCTTCCCATCTCCTGGAGAAGGACCGCCTTCCCATGGGCATAGCGCCCCTCGCCCGGGGCGATGAACATGAGCTTGTCATATTCCTCAAGCGCTTCATCGAGGCTCCCGCATTTTATGAGGGACCGCGCCAGAAGCTCACGGGTCTTGCTGTTCCCGGGCTCAAGGGTGCTCGCCTCCCTTAAATACCGTGCCGCCTTGTCGTAGCGCTTCCATTCAAAGTTGAGAATCCCCAGGGCCATCATGAATTCGCCATTCCCGGGGGCTTGCTCAAGGGCTCTCAGGAGCCTCTGCTCTGCCCTTTCAAAGTCGCCCGACTCGAAATAAAGCCACCCAAGCCTGAAAGAGATCACGGGAAGAGAGGGGCTCCCCTGGAGAGCTCTCAGGAATTCCCACTCTGCTTCACGCCATTTGCCCCTGTGGTAGCAGACCATTCCCAGGCCGAACCGGGACCAGGCATCGCCGGCATCGAGGGAAAGGGCCTCTTTGAAACACTCTTCGGCACTGTCATAGTCGCCCCGCGAGAGAAAAAGCTCGCCAAGAACCCTTCGGGGCCTTATATCGTAAGGTGAGCGCGAGAGGGCTTCCTTGAGGATCTTGACGGCCCTCGGCATCCTTCCGTTTTCCATGAAAAGCTCCCCAAGACTCGCGAGAGCACCGGTGTTGCCTCTGTCAATGGCAAGGATGGCATCATAGACATGGTGTGCCCTGTAGGCATCACCCCCGCTGAAAATCTCCTTCCCCCACTCCAGCAGCATGTCAGGGTAAAAATCACTGCATTCCCGGGCCTTCCCGAAGCTCCGGAGGACCTTGTCCTGAGCTCCCCTGCTGAGGTAGCAGTCACCGAGCAGGTGATGGGAGAGGAAAAATCCGTCGTTTTCGCCGCGGGCTTCTTCAAAATACCCCATGGCCTCCTTTTCCCTTCCTTCAGCCTGGGAGAAAAGCCCCCGGGCTGCGGCAAGCCAGAAATACCCGGGCCACAGGGGCGCCACCTTGTAGCCGTGATGGCCGGAAAGACGATGCTTGAGAAAAAGGGACAGGCGGGCTTTGCTCCACTTGAAAGCCTCCAGGTCGGAATGGCGGTCATCCCGCCCGGGCTTCTCCCATTCACCTGAAGCCAGGACCGTGGCTTCGGGAAAGACGCCCTTCACAAGAACCTCAACAAGAGAGCGCATGCCCGGCGGGCATAGCAGTAAAGGACGGGCCCTGCGGGTTATTGGCTCATAGAGCATCTCCCCAAGGGCAAGAAGAAAAGGCTGCACACGCTTGTCAGCAAAAAGCGAATGCTCTTTCTCCATGCTTTTGACCAGGGAGGCGAGGGGGGCCAGAAGCTCTTCCCGGAGCGCCAGCGGAACTGAAGGGCTCCTGCGGGAATGAGATTTTTTCAAAATCTCACGGTACATCTTCTTCCTGACGCCCTCCGCCACAAGGGCGGGATTCCCCCTTTCAGGCTGCCTGCACTCCCCGATGGCGGCAAAAACTGCAGGGGCGGAGAGAGGCGGCACTTCCATGAGCAGAAGCTTCTGAAATAGTGCAAGGAAATACTCCTCATCGGGAAGCTCACCAAGATCAGCCCTCAGGGCAAGGCAGGCAGGATGTTCCATCCAAATCGGGAGATGGGCCTTCTCCACAAGCAGGGGGGCGCAGCCCTCGAGAGCCTGATAAATGTCAAGGGCGATAAGCTCACTGCCGCTGAAGGAGAGGCAGCCCTCATGACGGGGAGGGCCGCCTTTGAGGGGCACCCACTTGCAGGGAGCTCCGGTGAAGGACTCGTAAAGCTCCTCGCCGTCAAGAGCGGCGAGACTCTCAGGCTCACCTACCACTGCCCAATGGCCATGAGGCACCTTCCCGCCGCTCACCTTGAAGCCCTGAAATAAAATCACGTAGGCATCATTATCCAGGGATTCATCGAGAAGTATGGCGGGGGCCTGAGGGGCAAAACCCTTCAGCAGCCTGAAGACCCTGATAAGGGCTTCTATCTTTCTTTTAAACATAAGCTGGGCAAAGGAGGGTTCGACAAGAAAAGAGAATCGGCGGCCCACATGTACCTGAAGGCCTTCTTTCTTTGTTTCCATGGCAGTGGCACTCACTTTTCAAGATTTCATAAAAGGTTTTGAGCCGTAAATATTCTATGACTATGACCTGGGAGAGGTGGATGTTCTTTCTCCGGAGAAGGCTCTTGTTGTTTTCTTTTTTTTTGATATTCGCCCTTCCCCCTGATTTCCCTGTGTGCCACGAGGTATCTATATGTTAACAAAAAGGTGCTTGCCCTGAACCTCATGGTGCGCTAGAATAAAAATGGAAAAATGTACATGGCAGCAGGTGACTTTCCATGGAACGGATTCAAGGCTTTATCAATGTGCCCCGCGAAACTCCTCCGCACAAGAAGAAGGAGTCCTCTCCTCTACCCCAGGAGCCATCCGATGCAGTGACTCTCTCATCAGGCCCGTCGGAGAATAAGAAACAGCCCGTGGAGCTCAATATTATCCATGTAAACGACATGCATGGCAACATAAGCCCCCACGTGGAAAAAAGCGTTTCCGCCGAGAGCCCTGTGGGGGGCCTTGCCCATATGGGGAGCGTGGTGAAGCAGGTAAGGGATGAGCACCCCGGGAGCCTCCTGCTCAATGCCGGCGATCTCCTCCAGGGATCTTTTGAGAGCGAGATCTCAGGCGGGAAACCCGTCCTTGAAGTGATCAACCATCTCGGATTTGATGCTGTAGAGCTGGGAAACCATGATTTCGCATGGGGAAAAAGCGCGCTTTTCGGTCTTATCGGCTCGCTTGCCACACCGGTGCTCGCAGCCAATGTCATAGCGACTGACACCGGTGAGCCCCTCGTCAATCCTTCGATAATGAAGGAGGTAAAGGGGATAAAAGTGGGAATAATCGGCGTGGACACGCCGAAAATTGCAGAGTACGTGAGGCCTGAGGAAATAGAAGGCATGACCTTCCCCGGCCCCGAGGAACCGGTAAAAAGCCAGATTGCCCGCCTTAAGAGCCTGGGCGCCGACCTTATCGTCGTGGTCTCCCACCTGGGCCTCAAGGATGACAGGGAACTGGCAAAAAAAATCCCCGGCATCGATGTCATCGTAGGGGGACACACCCACTCGGTACTCCCCCAGGGTGAAAAAGTAGGCGACACCATCATAGTGCAGGCGGGCTGCAACAATGAGTACGTAGGCTCCCTCGCCCTCTCCTATGACCCCGAGTCAAGAAAGATCACCGATTACAGGAGCACCCTCATTCCGGTCATTGCTGATAAGATCCCCGCCGACAGCCAGATCGAAAAAATACTGAAACCTTATATCGAGGCAGGCGAGAAGGCGGGCAAAGAGATAGTGGGAGCCACCCAGGGCGAAATGAAGTACTCCTTCACGGAGCCCACGCCCCTCGGGCAGCACATGGCCGACGCGATCAGGGAAGCCGCCGGCACAAAACTGGCCCTCACCAGCGCCAAGATGCTCCGTGCCGGGCTCCCTGCAGGGGAAGTCACAAGGCGTGAGCTATTTAATTCCTACCCCAACACCGAGGCCGTGGTCTCAGTGAAAATAAAGGGGAAGCACCTCAAGGAAGAGCTTGAGAGCCGCTATGCCAGTGACAGCAGGGCCATCATGATCCCCTCGGGCTTCTCTTTCACCGTTGACAGGAGCCGCCCGGACGGGAGCAGGATCACCTCCATCACCATTAACGGCGCGCCTTTTGAGCCGGAGAGGGAATACGACGTCGGGGTGACTGACAACCAGGCGCGCTACCCCACTTTCAAGACGGCCCGTGAGGTGAAGACAAAGGGGACCCTCAGGGATGCCTGGTTCAGGTATGTGAAGAAGCACTCGCCTCTCACCACCACGCTTGACGGGAGAATAACCCTCACCGGCTCGCCATCCTCATGAGACCGCCTGGCCTGAAGGATCCCAGAGAAAGATATTGCTCTTTTTGAGTGTTTTTGCCTTGCGCTTGGCGGTGCTGAGCTCAACGCCTAGCTCGGTGGAGTTCAGGTAGCGCCGGTGCCCGGTGGTGATTACCCCTATGGAGATAGTCATCAGAGGGAACTGCATCTCTTCACCGGCCCTGCTCTTTGCCCTGTACCCCCCCCTGCTGAGCTCCTCGGGGGAGAAATATTTCACAATCTCCCTCTCAAATTCGCCGATTATGGAAGACCCGATGGCCTGGTAAAGCCCGGGAGGCGAGATGACGATAAAGTCATCGCCTCCCACGTGGGCGACAAAGACCCCCTGGGCGGCATAACGGTCACCCTGCTCCGAGATGGCCCTTCCCACCATTTTTATCACGTCGTTGGCGAGGGAAAAGCCGTGAGAATCAGCATAAGGCTTGAAATTGTCAAGATCGGCATGGCAGATGGCAAAAAGGTCGTTTCTTCCGAGGCGCCGGCAGATCTCCTCCTCGAGGGCCGAGGCGCCGGGGAGAAGCGTGGTGGGATTCCTGTCAATGGCCCCTTTTGAGGAACGGAGCATCGCCTTGATGCGGGCCAGCAGCTCTCTCGGCTCGTATGGCTTGCAGATATAGTCATCAACGCCTTCCTCGAAAGCCTGCACCTTGTCATCAAGCTTGTCTGCAGCAGTCACCATGATGATGGGAATCTGGGAGGCGCTTATCTTTCCCTTGAGCTCCTGGCTGATCTCCAGGCCGCTCTTGCGCGGCATGTTCCGGTCCATGACGATAAGATCAGGCTGGTGAAACTGTACAAGGTCCACGACAGTCTCCTCATCCTGGACCTCCAGGACACGGTATCCCTCGGCTTCAAGAATATAACGGAGCATCATCCGCTCTTCCACGTGATCATCAACGACCATAATTACTCTGCTGTCCATGGAGAATTGTGTCCTTTCCCGTGCTTTCATTTTCTCCTGCTCCCCTGCTTTTTCCTCCACAGGAGTGTGGGAAGGACCTCCCTCTCCCGGCAGGAAGCAGGAAAGTCATAAAAAAAATTGAAGTCTCATAGGGTACTTCACTATGCGGCAAGAGCAAAGAAAGACACTTTCCATGCACGGAGCAGAAGAGCACGAACGGAGATACAAAGCTCTCCTGGGGGCTTGTACATGCATCAATTCCACCCTCGACCTCACGGCGCTCCTCGAGACAATTACCAGACAGACCATGGAGATCATGGAGGCTGAGGCATCATCGCTTCTGCTCGTCGAGCCCGGCGGGAGGTACCTGACCTTCAGAGTGGCCATAGGGGAAGTGGCATCAATGCTGAAGGATGTCCAGATAAAGACCGGCGAGGGCATCGCCGGGACTGTGGCCCTCTCGGGGAAGCCCCTTCTTATCCATGATGCCAGGAAAGAGCCCCGCTTCTTCGCCGGCGTCGACGAACAGACAGGCTTTACCACAAAAACGCTCCTTTGCGCACCCCTTATGACCAAAAAGAGGATACATGGCGTCATTGAGGTGATAAACAAGAAGGATGAGCAGCTCTTTGATGAGCGTGACATGGATTTCCTTATGGCCATGGCTAACCAGGCTGCCATAGCCATTGAAAACGCCCTCCTCTACCAGCAGATCTCCACTGAGAAAAACCGCGTTGAGAGCATCCTGAAAAGCATGTCAGACGGCGTGGTAGTCGTCAATGAGCAGGGCGACGTCACGATGATGAACCCTTCGGCGAGAACGATCTTCGAGCTGGACAGAGGTGACAGCCGACACCCTTATGCCTCCTACCAGAAGCTCTCCTTTCTCCTCAACGAGGTGAGAGCCCTGAAAAAGAGCGCCCTCTTTGATATCGTGATGATGAAGCCTGAAAACACCATCCTCTCAAACAACGTGACACTGCTGAAGACTCCCGAAGGCGCTGATGAGGGGGCCGTGATGGTGCTTCGCAACATCACGGAGAACAAGGACAAGGAGATAATGCGGTCTGAGTACCTTACGCTCCTCACCTACAAGACCTTTGCACCCCTGGAAAACCTCCTGCTGGAGATCGATACCTTTTCACAGGAGATTGTTGATGCCGAGCTGCCCCTCAGGAGGCTCTATGAGCTTGAGAAGAACGTCAAGGTCATCAAGAGCTTTGTCCAGAAGCTCCATTATTTCTCAGAGCTCGAAGCAGGGCCCCTGCGCCTTGAGAAGAGCAGGTACCGCCTGAACGACCTTATTGAGGAAGCCATATTCCTCTCGAAAGAGGAGTTCGAGGAGATGAAAATCGATGCCGTCGTCGCTGACTCCCAGGGTATGGTCCACGTGGACGGCAACAGGATAATTGAGGCCATAATGCTCATCATCTCCTTCATACACTCCGTCGTTCCCTCGGAGGACATTGCCGTTGAGCTTATCGAGGAAGACGATTTTTATGAGATTCTTATCAGAAACTCACTTCCCGATGATCTGCTGCCGAAGATATCCAATCTCTTTGCAAGCCACAAGCTCATAGAGGAGCTTTGCAGGCTCCATGTGGGCGGGGAAGGCATTCAGCTTCTTGAGTGCGCCTTCGTGAAGCACCTCCTCGATGCCCATGGCGGCACCATCCTTATTGAAAAGAGGGAAGAGAAGGATATCATGGTGATAAACCTGCCCCGCGATAAAGGAGAATAGGGTGACAATGGACGGAGAAATGACAAAGCTCGTGGAGCTCCGGCTCCAGTGCAACCCCTTGAACATACGGGTAGTCAGAGAGCATGTGCACCGGCTGGCAACCGAGCTCGGCTATTCATCAAGAGAGATTTTCCACATTGAGCTTGTCGTTGATGAAGCCTGCGTGAATGCCATAGAGCATGGCTCGTCGGCGACGTGCTCCATGGACTTCATCATAGGGTTTCACAGGACCGAAAAGAACCTCATCATCCTGGTAAAAGATTTTGGCGGGAGAACCTTTAACCCCAACTACTTCGAGAGAATCTGCAAGCAGAAGACCTGGCGCAAGGGGGGAAAGGGTATTCACATCATCAAGGAGCTCATGGACGAGGTGATGTATATTCTGAACCCCGGATCCTTTACGACGCTCTGCATGGTGAAGAGGCTCCCGGGATTCGAAGACCCCAATGCCCCGGAGCCTTCAAGCTGCGAAGCTTGAGGCCCCCGAGCTTCTCCTCTATCATTTTTCTGGCTTTCCTTTCTTTGCAGAGGGTGAGGGCTTTTTCAAAGGAAGCCCTGGCGTCATCTTTCTTCCCGTCAAGGGACTGCATCATGCCCAGGTTATAATGGAAGAGATAATTTGCCGGCTCAAGCTCAAGGGCCTTCGCGCACTCTTGATAGGCTTTATCTTTCTTGCCCAGCGCGTGGTATACCAGGGCCAGCTCCCCGTGATAAAAAGAATCTGAAGGAGCAAGCTCAAGGGCCTTCAGGTAGATCTTCTCAGCCTCCTGATAATTTCCCTGTTCATACCGGATGTACCCCAGGCTTCCATAAGCATAGTCAAACCCGGGATCAAGAGATATGGCCTTCAGGTAGCAAGAGGCCGCATCTTCCAGTTTTCCCTCGCGGTAAAGATCCCTTCCCTTCTGATACTCCTCGAGAGCCTCCTTGTGGGGCGGCCTTGGTGATGCTTCGCTTTTCATTTCCTCTGCTGCAGATATGGGTATCCTGAGAGCACAGATGAAGAGGAGAAGGAATAAAAGCGAATATTTTGTGCTCATTGCTGGTCCTCCTTGGGAAGCCCCCGGAAAAGTCTGAAATATGCGGTTCTACCATTCTCTGCAGCGCCCGCTATTCCCTTTCCATGCACTTCATTCTGCCGTGGCCGCATGACCCATGGAAGAAAGGGCCCATATTCTCCATCCCTGCATAGGAAGAGCCTGTTGCGATGGAGAATATAAGGAGGATTGGCCATGAGCACTCCGTGATGAAGCCGGCCTATGCCATCAAGGGGGGAATGGAATGACAGATAAAATCCTTGGAAAACGCTACAGGGTCCTGAAAAAAATCGGGGAGGGAGAGCTTGGCACTACATTCCATTGTACCGACAGGCTCACCGAAAAGGAAGTGGCGCTCAAGGTCGTCCATACGAGCCGCATTGCAGACCGCGAGGTCTTCTCCAATTTCTACAGCACCTTCCGGGCTTATATGGACCTTGATCACCCCCATATTGTCCATGCGCTTGACTCGGGGCTTGTCGTCAATGAGTTCAGCAGGGATGCCGATCCGAAAGAGCCCGTGCCCTTTCTTGTTTTTGACTACTTCCCCTCTCGGTCCCTCTCGACCCCCTCGAAGAAAAAGCATATCCCCGTGCCCGAAGCCCTCGGCATCTTCACCGAGATAACGGCCATCGTCAATTACCTGCACAAAAGGGGCTTCATCCACAGGGGACTCAAGCCGGAAAACATACTTATCGGCAAGGAGAAGGAGATCAAGGTCCTCCACTTCGGCCTCTTCCCGAGAAAGCCTGAGCCGCCGGGAAGCCAAAAAACGATGGATATTGCCCGGGCCGCCGCGTGGTACACAAGCCCGGAGATAGCCATGGGCCAGAAGGGCGATATGAGGAGCGACCTCTATTCCCTTGGCATCATCCTCTATGAGCTCCTTACCGGGACCGTTCCTTTTAATGCAGACTCTCCCGAGGACATCCTCCTTTCCCACATTAAGTCGCCACCGCCGCCGCCGCGAAAGCACAATGCCGCTGTCGTGAGAAAGCTGGAGGAGCTTGTCCTGCAGCTTCTGGAAAAAAACCCCACCCACCGCTTTTCCTCCTGCCAGGACCTTCTCGATGAACTCGCGCGCCTTGATGTATCCAAGGAATCCCCCGAGGTCGAAGAAAGCACACTGGCTGCGTCTTCAGCGGCACTCCCTCTTACCATCCCTCTTGTAAAAAGGAAAGAGAAGGAGAAGATCATCAGAGAGTTCATCAGGGGCGGCGGAAAACGAGCGATGCTCATCATAAGGGGAGCTCCCGGCACGGGGAAAAAGAGGCTTGTCAACGAGGCCGCCGAATTTGCGCGCCTCCTTGGGATGGAATTCTACAACGAGCGCTGCAATAACCTCACAAGGGCGCCTTTTGATCCTTTCATAAGGTTTGTGCGGAACTTCCTCACTACCAAGAAAAGGACCATAAGGGAGCTAATGGGACAGGACTGGGTTCTCTCTGTGCTCCTTGGAGAAAGGGGCTTCAGGGCCATTGAGTCCGAGGACCCCAACAGGCCTTTCCTGCAGGAGCGGCAGATCCTGGAGAGCTTCCTCTCCTTTTTCAAGAACATCTCGGGAGAGCGGGTCATCCTTCTTCACATTGACGACATCCAATGGGCCGATGCAAGCTCTCTGTCCCTGCTCCACTATCTTGCCGAGCACTTCTCGGGCGAGAAGGTGCTTATCATGACCTCTTTTGCACCCGAGACTCCCGGCCAGGAAGAAGCCCTCCATGAGCTCCTGGCCCACAAGAAGGTAAAGGAACTGGAGATTGTGCCTCTTTCCCAGTCAGAGTGCGAGCAGCTCGTGAGGAACATGACCCATACCGATATCATACCTGCAGAATTCCTCAGCAGGCTTTTCAAGAAAAGCGGGGGGAACGCCCTTTACATAGTCGAGGCCATTAAAAAGCTCATCACTGACGGGCGCATTCAGATAAAGCACAAGTCCCTTTTCGGGAATCCCGATGATCTGGATAAGCTCCCCTCCTCCCTCTTTGATCTGGTGCAGCAGAGGGCCAGAGAGCTTCCCGAGGGCCTGAGGGAACTATATAAGACCGCCTCGACAATAGGAAAGACCTTCTCTCTGAAAATGCTCTGGGAAGCCATGGGCAGAATCCCGGAAAAAACCCTCGAAACCCTGCTTGAGCGGGGGAAAAGGCTCGGCTACCACCTTGAGGAGATGTATCTCTCGAGAACCTCCTATTACTTCTCCCATAACATGGTCCGTGACGCCTTCTATGACCTGATCCCCCTCACCGAGAGGAGGAGCTTCCACACCCGCATCGGCACCCTCATAGAGGAGATGCACTTTGACAACCCCATAGGGCACTTCGAGGAACTCCTTACCCATTTCAGCATCGGGTGCGACGACGACAGGACCATTTATTACACCATCAGGGCTGCCGACAAGTGCGCCCTCATCGGCGCTCACGGGCAGGCCATCAGCTATTATGACAAGGCCCTTGAGCTCATAGGAGGGCGGACTGACAAAATGCAGGAACGGTGGAAATGCTTTCATAACTCAGGCATCATCCACCTGCGGATGCAGAGGGCGGAAAAAGCCCTGGAATGCCAGAAGCAGGCCCTGGCACTGTCAGAGAAGAAGAGGGACCTTGCGGCCATACAGGAATGCCTCTTCCTGATTGCCGATATCCTCATGATGATGAAGGATTATAGAAAGGCCGGAGAGGTTATCTGCGACGCCCTGGCTTATGAGACCATGAAAGACAACATCTGGAGGAGCAAGCTCCTCTCCAGGAGAGGCAAAATCGCCATGATAAGCCATTATGAGGGCAGAACCTTCGAGGATGCTCTGATGGACGTGAAAGAAGGCTTCAGAATCGCCCAGGAGCTCAGGAATATCGACGCCACCATTGAGACAAGCGAAATACTTGCGTCACTCTTCACCGAACAGAACATGGTGGACGAGGGAGAAAAATTTCTCTCCAAGATCCTGAATTTCAGAATAGACAGCAAGACAAGGCTCCGCATCATTGAAAAGCTCGGGAGGCTTTTTATCTTTCCTGGATGCGACTATCCCAAGGCACGGAATTACCTGGAAGACGGCCTTGATTACGCCACGGAATTCGGTGATGCCTCCTACAGCGCCCTCTTTTCCCTCGATATCGGCGTTCTCTGCTGCGAGACGGGGGAGCTTGAAAGAGCCCATTACCACCTGGCGGACGCCCTGGAGTATTTCAGGCACCGCGATGAAATCCCATTGACAGAGTGCCATCTCGGCCTGGGAAAGCTTTATGCCATCAAGGGAGACTTCAAGAAAGCCCTTATCCATATAGAGAAGGCCGATGATGCCCTCTCTCGCTCGCCCTCGAGGGCCCACTCAGCAGAAGCAGAGCTCCTCAAGGGGGATATCGCCCTCAAAAAGGGAAGGATAAAGGACGCCCGCTTCCATTACGAGCAGGCCAGGACCGTCTCAGGGGTGAAAGGCTTCTTCAGGGGATCCTTTTTCTCTGTGGTGGGACTTGCCGAGGTCTGCCTCTGTGAAGATGACCTGGAAGGCGCCCGCGAGAGAATCGTCGAAGCTCTTCACCACAACAAACGGGGGGAAAACAGGCTCGGAGGGGCCCTGCTTCTGATCCTGCAGGCCGTCGGCCACCTGATAGAGAAAAACCCCTCCCTGGCACTCCAGCTCCTTCACAATGCGGAAGAGCAGATGGAAAAACTGGGAAGGCCTTATGACCTCGGGAGGATCGCCCTGGAACAGGCAAGGGCGCTCAGGCAGGAAGGGCAGAAGGAGCAGGCCGCCGCTCTGTTCCAGAAGGCGGCAGAGTTCTTCACCAAGCTTGAGAACAATGCCATGGTGAAAAAGATAGAAAAAGAGAGCGCGAGGCTCCCCTGAAAATCACACTATCTTCCTGGAAGACTTGCTCTCGCTGGCGGCAGCAAGGATTTTCAAATGCCTGGAAATATTGTATATGGCGCAACTGCCGCTCTCACCCACGTGGGTGACTTCTGACTTTTCATAGAGCATACACTGATCCCGCCTGCAGAGATCAGCAAGCAGGGGGCATATCTTTTCTTCTGCCATGCACTTCTCCTTCACCGTGACATGTCCGCCTGTGACATTTTCCCTGCACGGCGGGCCATTTCCTCCTTGCATGGTACCGGGGAGAGAGCAAAGGAAGAAGCCTTCCCGTAGAGAAAGTACTTCCCTTATCAATGGCACGCCATAAAGAGCTTTTCATGAGTCTGGCCTGCGGCGCGCTTCTCCTCGGAGGGAGCGTGCTGTTCTGGCATTCCGGGGCCGGCACCCTTGCAATGGCTCTCTTGCTGGGATCCTACGCGGCGGGATCATTTTATCCCGTCAAAGATGCCCTCAGGCTCGTCAGGAAAAGGCAGATCACCATTGAAGGTCTTATGATTTTTGCAGCATATGGTGCCGCCTCCCTCGGCAGGTGGCAGGAGGGAGCCCTTCTCCTTTTCCTCTTCAGCATGGGCCATGCTCTTGAGCACTATGCCCTTGCAAAGGTAAACGAAGGCTTCACGGCACTCGGGAAGATAACCCCCCGGGAGGCTCTCGTGCGGCGTGAAGGCCTTGAGCAGCTCGTGGCCGTGGAAGATCTCAGGAAAGGCGACTGTGTCATCATAAAGCCCGGCGAGAGGATCCCCTCTGACGGGATTGTCATTGAGGGACGCTCGTCGGTGGACCAGTCTGTCATCACGGGTGAATCGATTCCCTCCGAAAAGACCGTGAATGATCTCGTCTATGCCGGGACCATCAACGGGAGCGGCGCCCTTCAGATAGAGGTCACCAGGCTTTCCAGCGAGAGTATGCTCTCGAGGGTCCTCGTGATGATCAAGGAGGCACAGGCAAGCAAATCTCCTTCCCAGCGCTTTTCAGAGCGGTTCGAAGCATTATTCGCACCAGTGGTGCTCCTCACCGTGCTCCTGCTGCTTTTTCTCCCGCCGATTTGGGGAGAGCCCTTCACCTCCTCTCTCTACCGGGCGCTCGCAGTGCTCGTGGCTGCATCTCCCTGTGCCCTTGCCCTTGCCACCCCTTCAGCCATACTGGCCGGGATCGCAAGGGCAGCCCAGGAGGGAGTGCTCATCAAGGGGGGCATCCCCCTTGAAAACCTCGGAACAGTGCAGGCCGTCGCCTTTGACAAGACTGGCACCATCACCGAAGGGAAGCCCATGCTTACTGCTATTGCCCCGGCAAACGGCTTCAGTGAAAACGAGCTCCTGATTACGGCCGCGTCGTGCGAAAGCGCCTGCAGCCATCCCCTTGCAAGAGCCCTTACCGATGAAGCCGAGAAAAGAAACCTTACCCTCACAAGCCCGTCCGTTACGGAGGTCATCTGCGGCCAGGGGCTTTCTTCCTCCCTGGGGGGAGAGCAGGTCCTTATAGGAAAGCCCTCGTTTTTCTCAGGCGAGGCGCTCCCCGGGAAGCTCGGGGAGACAATCTCACAATGGCAGGAAAACGGCACTACCGCAATCCTGGTAAAACACCATGCTCTGTTCATGGGAGCCCTGGCATTTTCCGACAGACCCCGCCCCCAGGCACGGGAGGCTATCAGGCGCCTTGAAGCACTGGGAATAACTCACACCGTAATGATAACAGGTGACAACAAGCATGTCGCCGAGGAAATCGCCCGGGAGGTAGGGATAGGCGAAATAAGGGCAGATCTCATGCCCGATGAAAAAGTGACAGTAATTGCTGAATACACGGCCCGTCACGGCCATGTGGCAATGGTAGGCGACGGGATCAATGATGCCCCGGCAATGGCCCATGCCACCGTGGGAATCGCCATGGGCAGGGCAGGGACCGACGTGGCGATTGAGACGGCCGACGTGGCCCTGATGGCTGACAACCTTCTCAAGGTCCCCTTTGTGATAGCACTGGGAAGACATGCCAGCGCCGTTATTAAGCAGAACCTTTTCCTGTCAATTGGGGTGATAGGATTTCTCATTACGGCGGTGATTCTGGGATGGCTGGGGAAAAACTGCATGAGTCCGGCGGTGATAATCCATGAGGGGAGCACCCTTCTCGTGGTGCTTAATGCCCTGCGCATCCTGGGGTTCAGAAAGCGCCGCGGCGTTAAAAATTTAGCTCCCTGAGGAATGGGGCGAAAATCTTGACACCCAGATACACCAGAACAGCGGTTAATACTAAGGCAACGACGCAGTTACAGATGATGAAGACAATTCCCCAGTAGTTCCATACCCTCATGGCTTCCCTGTACTCGTCAAAGCTTGCAAATGAGTGGTACCTCCAGGCGAGTTCATTGCCCTTCGCGCCGAGGTAGAGAGAGGCAATCACGCCGGGAAAACAGAGAAACAGCGTCGAGACGAGCACAATGATCCCCCATGCCTGCATGCCGAAGGCAATCTGCCAGATGCCCGTGAAGGCGCAGGCGCCCCAGTTCCATCCCTTGAACCGCTCCAGGTCGGCTGGGTCATTCCCCGAGGGGAGGGAAGGCTCAATACCCGGCTCCCCCGGAACGCCCTGTTCACTGTGCTCTTCCATGAGTCTTCCCCCTTTATTGCAAGATTCTCCGGAGGTGCTCCTTTCCCTCTTGCCTCTCCTCCGTTGGCGGGGATCTTTCCCGCGAGAAGGTGAAACCATGACCCTCATGGTATATATACTGAATGAAGCTCCGACCCTTCCTTCAGGTCCTCGCACTGATTCTTGTGCTGACCCTTGTATATTTTGTGGTCATGAGGATCCTTTATGCCCGGAATATCATTGAGGCCCAGAGGCTTGAAAGCCAGGGAAGCTACATAGAGGCCGTAAAGCTCTACCAGGAGGCTCTCGCCAGGGATCCCGGAAATTTCGAGATATACGAGCGTATCGGAAAAATCTACCTGAGAACGGGCGACACAAAAAAAGCCTGGGATATCTTTGCACGGGGGCTTGCCTTGAAGCCCCGCGACTTTCCCTTCCTGATGCAGGCAGGGGCTATGTCCTTCTCCGAGAAAAACTACAAGGCCGCGGAGCACTATTTTTCCAGGGCCGCATCAATCAGGCCCCAGGACGGCGCCGTTCATTTTTACCTGGCGCGGTCGCTCCACGAGCAGCACAAGTACCGTGAAGCAGAGAAAGAATACCAGGCTGCACTCCATGCAGGCTTTGACAGGAAGAGAGCGGCCTATCACCTTGCCGTGCTCTCCGAGCACGCCTTCAGGGAATATGACAAGGCCCTCGAGCAGTACCGCATCTACCTTGCCTCAGGCGGGGAAGGCAATGAGATGGCTTTAAAAAAGGTTCAGACCCTTGAGCTCTGGGTGAAGGGGCAGAAACTTGAAGACGAGGGAAAGTTTGACCTTGCCGTCAAGGAATACGAGAGCGCCCTGGAGCGGGATCCCAGGAGCCTCGAGGTCCTCACGAGGCTCGGAAGGGCCTACAGGAAAAACAACAAGTTCCCCGAGGCCGAAAAGACCTATATCAGGGCCCTTTCACTCTATAATAACAACTACTACCTCCTCAACAACCTCGGAAGCGTATATTTCACCATTGACAGGCTCAATGATGCTGAATCATGCTGGCGCGACGCCATCGCGGCAAAACCGGGCGCCCCCAACGCCCATTTCAACATGGCTATGCTCCTCGAGAAAAGGAATAAACCGAAGGAAGCCGAACAGGAATACCTCCTCTCCCTGAAATATGGATACGATGAGCAGTCCGTCTGCCTTGCCCTGGCGCCGCTCTACGAAGGCCCTCTCAACGACAGGGAGAAGGCCTTGGAGTGCTACCGGAAGTGCCTGAGCATCAGAGGACCCGGTAATGATGAGATCAAGAAGAGGATAGAGAAGCTCACCGCTCCCGGCCGCGAGAAAAAGGCTCAGTAGCGGTAACTCCTGACAAGCCCCTCAACAAGAAGCTCCCACCCGTCAATCATGATGAAGGTGAGCATTTTCATGGGAAGGGAGATACCCATGGGAGAGAGCATGAACATCCCCATGGACATGAGCACCGAGGCCGTAATCATATCAATGCAGAGAAAGGGCAGGTAAATGATGAAGCCCACATAAAAGGCCGTCTTCATCTCGCTTATGATGAAGGCCGCCACAAGCACGAAGAAAGGGGGATTGTTGTAGAGCTTGACGGGATCCTTCGGTTTCGAGAGCATCACGAAAAGCTTGAGATCCTTCTGCCTCGTGTTGAGCTTCATGAAATCCATGACAGGCTTCGTGGCCTTGCCGACAAACTCGTCATATTGAATCTGCTTGTTTTTATAAGGGGTAAGGGCTTCCCTGTCGATACGTTGAAAGACAGGGGCCATGATAAAGATGGTGAGCATCATGGCAAAGCCTATCCAGATCTGCTGTGAGGGGGCATGGGTGGTTCCCAGCGAGGTCTTCAGGAAGGAAAATATGATGGTGATCCTTATGAATGACGTGCAGCACACGACGAAATAGGGAATGAGCTGGAGAATCGTGAGGTACATGATGAGCTGCAGGCTTGAGGCGAGGGGATCCTTAGGTCTTTCAAAGTCAAAATCCACCTTGGGAAGGGTAAGCCCCCTGGTAAAGTCCGATGCCGGAGCGGCCAGGACTTGAGGAGGGAGAAAGGCACAGAGCACTACAATTCCTGTGAGCGCCATGGCCAGAACAGTTCTTGAAATAAAAAGAAAAGAGCGAGGATTTCTTTGTGGAAGGCCCATAGAAAGTGCATACCCCTTCTTCACGGGAGGTAGTGCCGAGCACTTGGTCCTCTTTCTATGATAATGAAATTTCAGCAAAAAGTCAATGAGGCGCCTCCCGCTTCGCCGCCCCCCCTCCCCGGGGCTTTTTGCCCGAGAACTTGCGCAGTTCAGGCTCCACGAACTTTTCGTAACAGCCAGGGCAGATGCTGTGGGAGAATTCTGAGCCGGTGTGGTCGGCTATATAGGATTCCACGTTGTGCCAGTAATCCTTGTCATCGCGTATCTTCTTGCAGTATGAGCAGATGGGGAGAATGCTCTGGAGGGTTCTCACATGGGCCAGGGCGGCCTGAAGCTCGGTGACCTGGTGGACCAGGGCAGCCTGGAGCTCCACGACCCTCTGGCCTACCTTGAGGCGTGCCTTGAGCTCCTCACGGTCAAAGGGCTTGGTGATGTAATCATTGGCCCCTGCATCAAGCCCCATGACAATGTCCTCCTTCCGGCCCCTCGTGGTGAGAAGGACGATATAGACGGGTGTGGGTGTCTCGTGATCCCTCAGTCTCCGGCATATCTCCACGCCGTCCATGCCCGGCATCATCCAGTCAAGCACGGCAAGCCTTGGCGGATCGTCAACACTGAGATGCCCCCAGGCTTCATCGCCATCGACAGTGGATATCACCTCGTAATCCCACCTGGAAAGCATTGCCTCGAGCATTCTCCTCGAGGTAAAATCATCTTCCGCAATAAGCACTTTCATAGTGAATCCTTTCGTTCTCCCTCTCTCATGGCAGAGGGTTTTTCTCCAGGTAATCCTTTAATACCTCTTCCAGGGCATGATATTCATCGACAAGCTTCTGGTAAAGGGAAGACGCCTTCGCAAGGTCGGAAGACGAGCCGGCCTTTTCTATCTGAAAGCCTACTTCCCTGAGGCGGTGGGCACCCATATTTGACGACGCTCCCTTGAGAATATGGCCCAAACGCCCAATCTCCTTGAATTTCTGATCATGTATGGCTCCCTCGAGGTTCTTAATCTGGTTCGGGACATCTTCAAGAAATATCTCCAGCACTTCCCTGAGGAGGGTTCTGTCATTATCAATGCGCTTCATCACCTCGGCGACATCGAAGAGATCGTGCGGGTGCCCGGCATTCTCTTCAAGGGGAATCCTGAGATCCCCGAAGGCACTCCTGAGATGCTGCAGAAGCATCTCATGGAGTTCGCCGGACTGTATCGGCTTAGAGATGTAGTCATCCATCCCGCTCGCCAGGCACCGCTCCCTGTCGCCTTTCATTGCGCAGGCAGTCATTGCGATAATGGGAATATGGCCCCCCCGCTCCTTTTCCCTCTCCCTGATCCTTGCCGTCGCTTCCAGGCCGTCAAGCTCGGGCATCTGAACGTCCATGATGATGATATCATAGGCCACTGTCTCCAGCGCCTCCAGGGCCTCCCTTCCATTGGCCACTGCGTCAACATGGTAGCCGAACTTTTCCAGGATCCGCAGGGCCACTTTCTGGTTGGTGATATTGTCTTCGGCCAGCAGGACCCTGATGTGCCGGTGATCAGGCTTGAGAGGTGCGAGCGTCTCGGCACAGGCAGGCGCGGGCTCCTCATGACCCGCCTTCCTGTCCTTGATTTTCATGATGGTCTCGTAAAGGAGTGAGTACCTTATGGGCTTGGCAAGCTGCGCGTCAAAGCCATGGCGCTTGAGCGTGCTTTCTCTTTCAAGGTTCCCTCTGGAAGAGCAGAGAATCAGGGTCATCCCTGAAAGCATGGCATCTTCCCTGATCCTGGCCGCCATCATGAATCCATCGATTCCGGGCATCTCAAGATCAATAAGAGCCATGGCAAAAGGCTCTCCCTTCATGGCCCGGGCCCGGAGCTTTTCCAGGCCCTCCTCGGCGCCTGAAGCATCGTCATACCTGCACCCTGAGAGGCGCAGCAGCTCTCTCATGACAAGCCTGTTGGTGCTGTTGTCATCCACAACCAGGATCTGCAATTCCTCCAGATCGGTGGGGGAAAACCAGCACTCCCGCTGCTCTTTTGCCTGTTTTTCAAAAATGGCGGTAAACCAGAACCTGGAGCCTTCACCTTCCTTGCTTTTCACTCCGATCTGCCCGCCCATGAGCTCAACAAGCCGCTTGGAAATTGCAAGGCCCAGGCCCGTCCCCCCGTAATGCCTCGTCGTGGAGGCATCCATCTGGGTGAAGGGGGAAAATAGCTTTCCCTGAGCCGAGGCCGAGATTCCAATACCGGTGTCTTTGAGGGTAAACCTCACGGTCACGTGGGTGGAAGTCTCCTTATCAAGGCTCACTTTGAGGAACGCCTCGCCCTTCTCGGTGAACTTGATGGCATTGGCTATCAGATTGACAAGAATCTGCCTGAGCCTTCCTGGATCGCCCCTGAGGGAGCGGGGTACGTCGTGGTCCATAAGGAAGTTCAGCTCCAGGTGCTTCTGGTGAGCCTTCATCGAGAGCGAATCGACGGTGTCCTCCACGGTGCGGTGGAGGTCAAAATCCATGCTCTCGAAATCCAGTTTTCCCGCTTCAATCTTTGAATAGTCCAGAATATCATTGATAATGGCGAGAAGGGTCTCGGAAGAGACTTTCACAATATGCATATACTCGCGCTGCTCCTGGGAGAGCCTCATGTCCAGCAGAAGCCCTGTGAGGCCTATGATTGCGTTGAGGGGAGTCCTTATCTCATGGCTCATCGTGGCGAGAAACTGGCTTTTTGCCACGTTTGCCGCCTCTGCGGCATCCCTGGCCTTCACGAGGGCTTCCTCTGCCCTTTTCCTGTCGGTGATATCCAGGATGACCCCTACGATCCCCGCAGGCTCATGGTGAATGTCAAAGTACACTGCCTTATGGAAAACCACGTCTCTCACGGCACCCTGGGCAGTCTTCACCTTTGCCTCATAGACCTGGCCATGCTCAGGCCCCCTGATGAGCTCACTGTCCATTTTATGATAAAGGGCGGCAAGATCAGGAGGTGCTACTTCCTGGGTGGTCTTTCCCACTATCTCGCTCCCCGCACGGCCCAGGAAAAGCTCAAAAGCCCTGTTGCAGCCGCGGTATACTCCCTCCCGGTCCTTGTAAAAGACAGGGCTGGGGATGGCATCCATTACTTCCTGGACTAAATGGAGCTGCTCCTTGAGGTGCAGCTCCGTGGCGGGCCTTGCCTGCCCTGTGGCGGGAGCCGCAGTACCGACGGCAAGGAAATGGCGGGCCGGAGAAGGGAGGGCCGAAAGCTTCCAGGTGATGTGGAGGGGCGAGGCGTCAGAGGCTTCACTGACCGTGGTGAATGATACCTCTCTTTCGGGCGATGAGAGTGTGCCGAGACAGCTCTCAAAGGCTTCCCGGCCTCCCGGGAAAGACACCATTGCGGCAAAGTTTCTCCCCTTCAGCTTGTCCCTGGCCAGGACCAGTGCTCTCCCCAGAGCGATGTTGCAGTCAACAATGCTTCCCATGGGGCCGATAATGACTACGAGCTCGTCAAGCTTGTCAAGGATAAAGGGAGAAAGAGCATATTCCATAGAGGGGTTACTGCTCCAAGCGCTCCTTCAGGTAGGGGACAAGGCTTTCAAGAGCAATCCTCTCCTGCTTCATGGAGTCCCTGTCGCGGATCGTGACGGCCTTGTCTTCCAGGGTCTGGAAATCCACGGTGACGGCATAGAGGGTCCCTATCTCATCCTGGCGGCGGTAGCGCTTCCCTATGCTTCCGCGGTCATCATACTCGCAGAAGAAATTCCTTCTCACATCGTGATAGACTTTCTGGGAGACTTCCTGGAGATCGGGCTTTTTCGAAAGAGGGAGCACCGCCACCTTCACGGGGGCGATTGCCTTCGAGAAACGCATTACCACGCGCTTTTCCATCGCACCCTTCTCGGTGGGTGCCTCGTCCTCGTCATAGGCATCGACAAGAAAGGCGAGGGTGCCCCTGTCGGCGCCGGCAGAAGGCTCTATGACATAGGGAATGAAATGCTCGTTTTTCTCTTCGTCAAAGTAGGAGAGGTTCTCCCCGGAAAACTCGGAGTGCTGCTTGAGATCATAGTCGGTCCTGTTGGCAATTCCCTCAAGCTCCGACCACCCCCAGGTGAACTGGTACTCCACGTCCTGGCATCCCTTTGCATAATGGGCAAGCTCGTCCTTCCCATGGGGGCGGAGCCTCAGGTTCTCCTTCCTGATGCCGTACCTGAGATACCACTGGTAGCGCTCCTCCACCCAGTAGTCAAACCACCGTTCCGACTCAGAGGGATGGCAGAAAAACTCTATCTCCATCTGCTCAAACTCCCTGGTCCTGAAGGTAAATTTCCCCGGTGTGATCTCGTTCCTGAAGGCCTTGCCGACCTGGGCGATGCCGAAGGGCAGCTTCTTCCTGGTGACGGTGGCCACGTTCTTGAAATTCACAAAAATCCCCTGGGCGGTCTCAGGCCTCATGTAGACCACTGCCGAGTCCTCTTCGACAGGCCCCATGAAGGTCTTGAACATCAGGTTGAACTGGCGGGACTCGGTAAATTCTCCGCCGCACTCGGGGCACTTGTCACTCCCGATGTCATCAGCGCGGAAACGCTTCTTGCAGCCCTTGCAGTCCACAAGGGGATCCTGGAAAGAGTCCACATGGCCTGAAGCCTTCCACACCATGGGATGCATCAGTATTGAGGCGTCCAGGCCTGCCATATCAGTTCTCAGCTGCACGTTGTCCCTCCACCAGGCAGCTTTCACGTTGTTCTTGAGAAGAACCCCTATGGGCCCATAGTCCCAGGTGCTTCCAAGGCCTCCGTAGATTTCGGAGCTGGGAAATATGAATCCCCTCCTTTTGCACAGCGAAACAATCTTCTCCATTTTTTCCGTGACTTCTGCTACTTTTTCCATGGCAACCTCTCACATGACACAGACTTTTCTTTGAGTCTTCCAGCGATCCTCTTTTTTCTTGCGCTTCATGAGGGCCGGGTTCCTGTATATCTCCATGGACACCTTGGTGCCCTGGCCTTTCCTGCTCACAATCTGGAGATCATCGACAAGGTTTTTCATCAGGAAGAGCCCCCTTCCTCCCTCCACATAGGGCGAAGGAAGGCTTCCGCCGGCTTCATCGGCATCGAAGCCTTCGCCGTAATCTTCAATTTCAATGAGGAGATTGGTGCCTCTTACGCGGTACCTTATATCAACGCCTTTTGGGGAGCTTCCATGCTCGATGGCGTTGTCGCATGCCTCTCCCACGGCAGACTTGATATCCTGTATCCTCTCGGGCGAGAATCGCATGCGCCTTGATATGAGCTCCGCCTGGGCCCTGGCCGTGATGACAAACTCGCTCAGGCATGGAATCTTGAGATCGATGCCCCTTGTCGTGTCGGCCAGCGTCTCAAAGGTCTGGATCTCCTCCTCGAGGCGGCGCTGTACTTCCTTGGCATGGCTCACATCCCTCATGATGAGGATGATCTCCCGGATCTCCCCTGAGGCGTCGCGGACACAGGAGGCCGATGTGCCTACCCACCGCTTTTTCCAGCGGTTAATCTCGAGAAGCCCTTCGCAGTAAGCGCTGTTTTCGCCCTTCCTGAAGGCATCGAGGACCTCGCAGCCCGACTGGCAGCGGCGCACCTTCTGCCTCTCCTTCCATTTGAGGACCTCGCAGCACTTTTTCCCGTAGACCTCGTCAAGGGTGATGCCCAGGAACTTCTCCATCGCGGGGTTGATGATGGTGATCCTCTGATCCTTGTCAAAGGAGAATATGCAGTCAGCCGTCTCTTTGAAGACACGCTCGAAGATCCTCGTTTCCTCACGCTGGGGCCTCACCAGCACGGAGTTATATATGGTGGAATAAAGGGTGAAAAGTTTCCTGAGGGTGCTTTCCAGGTCCAGCTTCAGGCGGGCCCTGATGTGGGGATTATGGTAATAACGCTTCTCCAGGAGGGGGGTGCAGAGCTCCCAGAGAAGGGAGAAGCTTTTCTGCGTCTCCTCAATGTCAAAACCGAGCCTGGCCCACTGCTCTGCCGTGGAGAGGAAAAATTTCTCTATACGCTGGTGGCTTCCCGTTTCAAGAAGCTCAAGGTAGCCTCCAAGCAGGGAGTCACAGTAATAATACAGGGTATCAAAATCAGAGGCCGTGCCCTTTTCCCGGGAAAACCGGTGAAAAGACTTGAGGAGCCTGTAAAGAATGATGCTCTGATTTTCCCTGAGAAGCTTGTAAAGCCGCCTGGACATATTCAGAGTCCCTCCTGGCTTCAATGCATCAGCACATTGGAATAAGGACTCCCCACCCTTTGAGCACCTTGAGAAACTATGGCTTCAGATCGCCCTTACCTGGGCGTCGAAATAGACTCTCACCACCCGCGGGCTCAGGATCAGTGATTTAAGGGCCATGCAGGGGAGCTCGGCGGAAAAGGCATTGATAATATAGAGGTCATCCTTGATTTTTCCGCCAAGGGTTTTCATGATCTTTCTGTCGTCTTCCTTGAGTCCGTCCTGGGTCTGCACAATCACCTGCACCGGCTCGGCACAGTCATCCTTGAGCTTCCTGTAAAGATCAGGATCGAGCTTTTCCTTCATCAGAGCGTCTTCATCCATTGACTGCAGAGCCTTTCGTGAGTGCTTCTGAGGAAAGAAAAAGTTCCTCAGGGTGTAATTATAGCACTGCCTTGAGGAACTGTAAAGGGGTTGCTCCCTTGCACTTTGTTAATTATTTGATAATTTTCCTTATTTTTTCTTCCCTTCAATCTTTGCAAGCTTTCTTTTCTGCTTGCTCTTGGTCTTGAGGCGCCTGAGCTTGCCCCGGGCCTCCTCATCGGAGACCTCGTCGCCACCTTCCACTGAGGCCGGCTCCTGGGACACCTGCTTCTGAGGGGCGCTCTCCTTTATCCTTGCGGATTTCTCCGCTGATGCCGCCGCCAGGGCCGCCCGGCGGGTCGCAACGCGCTCCTGCTCCTTCTTTTTCACCCATTCGTCAATAAGAACCACGATTGGGCTCGCAATGAATATCGACGAGTAGGCGCCAAGGGTGCAGCCGATGAGAAGGGCGAAGGCGAAATTCTGCAGGGTTTTCCCGCCGAAGAAATAGAGGGCGAAGAGGGTGATGAGCACGGTGAGAAGAGTGTTCACCGAGCGGGTCATGGTCTGGTTGACCGAGATGTTTACCGCCTCCTCGTAGGTCTCTTTTTTGAAGATCTTGAGGTTCTCGCGGATCCTGTCGAAGATGACGATGGAGTCCATCACCGAGTAACCGATCACGGTAAGGAGGGCCGCCAGGAAGGGGGAGTCCAGCTCGCGGCCCGCAATGGAGTATATGCCTGTCATGATCACGAGGTCGTGAAAGAGCGCGATATCGGCGGCAAATCCGAAGCGCGACTGGTTGCCGAACCGGAGGGTGATATAGACAAGCTGGATGAGCAGGGCGACCAGGATGGCAAGCAGCGCCTTCTGAGTGAGCTCCTGGCCTATTGAGGGGCCGATGCTCTCCACCTTGAACTTGTATACATCACCGTAAAGCCTGGCGATATAGGAGACCAGCACCAGCACGTCATCGGCTGACAGGTTCGAGTTATCTTCCTTGGTAATCCTTATAATGGCAGCCTTGTAATCCTTTATCCTGGCAGGCGCCGCCACAAGCTCAAGCTCCTTCACCTCGACAACCTCGAGATTCTTGTGGTAAAAGGAAATAATGGTCTGGATGCTTTCCCTGGTATACCCTGAAGGCTTGGGAGCTTCATCCATATCGGGTGCCGGCAAGGCTTCGGGTGCCTGCGCACCCGGCAATGTCGAGGGCTTCTTTATTTCGGGAAGGCCTATTCTCACCTTGACCTCGGCGCCTTCCGGCAAAGCGCTGTCAAGAAGCTGCGCCTTGCCGTAACGGTCAACAAAAGGCGCGGCAATGCCGTTGAGCTCGGAAGCGGTAATGGTGCCTCCATCGGTTTTCTTGAGGATCACCTCGACCTCTTTGAGCTTTTCGGGATACTCGACAGTCTTGAGCTTGCCTTCCATCTGCACGACAGGGTGCTTGAGCTTATGCACCGGGTTTTCTATCGTGCTGTTGTATTCCTCCACTGCCTTGGTGATATTTTCGGAGGTGATGTCCTGCTTGGCGAAGCCGAGCTCAACGATGGTACCGCCAGTGAACTCAAGGGAGTAGTTCAGCTTCCCTCCCCCGATGTGCAAAGCATTGATTGCAAGCGACAGGACCGATATCACGACAAGAATGCCTGAACCTATGAAGAAATACTTGCGCTTCCCAATGACGTCGAAGGGCTTCTTCCTGAAGCTCTTGGCATATTCCGCCGCCATGATGAGCACTATGACGGCAATAGCCATGCCGACATAGTCTGTCGGCTTTATATGCTTGATAAACTCGGAAAAGTAGGACAAGTGACTCCCTCCTTAAGCTCCGTAAAGTTTCTTGTTCTTGACAAGGTCATTGAGGAAAGTAAAGTCAACAAAGACTCTGGTGAAGAACACTGCGGTGAAGAGGCTCCAGAGGGTTCCCAGCATGAGAGTGAGACCGAATCCCTTGATGGAGCTCGCCCCGAAGAAATAGAGAATCATTGCGCCGATAAAGGTCGTCACGTGGCCATCGAGGATCGAGGTGAAGGCCCTCTTGAAACCGGTGTCAACGGCATTGCTGATGCTCTTGTCAGCCCAGAGCTCCTCCTTGAGCCTCTCGAATATCAGCACATTGGCATCAACGGCCATGCCTATCGAGAGTATGATGCCGGCTATGCCGGGGAGGGTCAGGACAAACTTCCAGATCACCATGGTGGCCAGAAGCATGAGAGTGTACACCACGAGGGCCACGTCGGCAAGGACACCCGGCACGCGGTAATAGGCTATCATGAAAATTATCACAAAACTGAGGCCGATGAAGCCCGCAATGAGGCTCGCGTTGAGCGATTCCTTGCCGAGCATGGGGTCAACGGTCATGCTTTCCAGGATCTTCACGTCCACAGGCAGGGCGCCGGCGTTGAGGAGCACCTTGAGGCGCTCGCATGACTCAGTGTCCATGCCGCCGCCGCTTATTCTTCCGGTGCCGCCGGTGATGGCCTCCTCGACGATGGGAGCGTCGGTGAGCTTGCCGTCAAAGAAGATGCCGAGAGGTTGCCCTTTGTTCCTCTGCGTGACCTCGGCAAACTTCTTGGCCCCCTCATTGTTGAATTCAAAGGCAACATAGGGCTTCCCCGAGATGTTCTCGAAGTTCACCGTGGCGCCGTTGCGTTTCAGATAACTGCCCGTAAGCACGGTGCGCCACATCTGCTTTTTCGTGGTGAAATCAATATACTGCTCCTTGAATTCCAGGACCCCGGTCTGCTTGATGAGGTCCTCGGCCTTCTTCACATCGGTCTCTTCGGGGATCTCGATGATTATCCTGTCCTTGCCTTCGCGCTGGATCAGGATCTCCTGGGTGCCCTCGGGATTGAGGCGCTTTTCAAAGATCTCCATTGACACCTTCATGATACTGTCGTCTATCTCGGTCCTCTTCCCGGTCACCGGGTCCTCGCGGGGCAGGAGCTGCAGCGCGATGTGAGTTCCCGAGCGCAGGTCTAGGCCAAGCTTTATGTTAAAGGCATGGGCTTTCGGGTTGTAGATCAGGAGGGCTGCTCCCACTGTGGCCAGCAGTATCAGGAAGAGGTAGATGAGATTCTTGGTCTTCAGGCCACCCATACTATGCTCCTTTCTCGCCTCGCCACGCGTTTTCCGCGCTCACGATCGGCATTGTGGCTATAATATCCGTGTTCCGGCATAAATATGAAAAAACTTATCATTATTCGCTCACCGGAAAATAATTCCTTCTGAAAAGGGGGAAGATTTTCTACCTGTCACGGCAAGTCGCTCTCCCCCCCGCCGAGGTACCTTTCCAGGAAGTCCCTCCGGAAGCGGGAGAAGGTGCCCTCTTCAACGGCATGGCGGATCAGGTCCATAAGGCGGCGGAGGAAATAGAGATTGTGCATGGTGGCGAGCTGAGGTCCCAGCATCTCATCGACCATGAAGAGGTGCCGCAGGTAGGCGCGGCTGAATTTCTGGCAGGTATAGCAGCGGCACTGGGGGTCCACAGGCTGTCCGTCATTTCGGTAACGGGCATTTTTGATCACCACTTTACCCAGGGAAGTCAGAAAAGTGCCTGTCCTGCCCATCCGCGTCGGAAGCACGCAGTCAAACATGTCAATACCCCTCGCCACGCCTTCGATTATGTCCTCAGGTGCACCGACGCCCATAAGGTAACGGGGCTTCTCTTCCGGGAGATGGGGTGTCGTCTCTTCAAGCACATGGTACATCAGCTCCTTTGACTCCCCCACGCTGAGGCCTCCCACGGAAAAACCGGAAAAATCCGAGGCGGTGAGCACTTCGGCACTTTCCTTCCTGAGGGCCGGGAACATCCCTCCCTGGACAATGCCAAAGAGAAGCTGCCCCTGGCTTTTGGTCCTGAGGCTTCTGGCGGCCCAGTCATGGGTGCGCCGGAGCGACTCCCTTATATACTGCTCCGGGGCATCGTGAGGCACGCACTCATCAAGGGGCATGATGATATCGGCACCGAGATCTTCCTGGATTTTCATGACAAGCTCGGGCGAGAAAAAGTGCTCCGAGCCGTCGATATGGGAGCGGAAGGTAACCCCTTCATCGCTGAGGGTAATCCTGTCCCTCAGGCTGAAGACCTGGAACCCCCCGCTGTCGGTAAGAATCCCCCTGCTCCACGCCATGAAGCGGTGAAGGCCGCCCACTCCCTTTATCACCTCGGAGCCGGGCCTCAGGTAGAGATGATAGGTGTTGCAGAGAATCAGGGGAAAATCTATTGCCATCAGATCGGCAGGTGTGAGGCCCTTCACTGTTGCCTGGGTTCCCACGGGCATGAAGACCGGGGTCCTCGCCTGGAACCTGGAAGTCACCATGATGCCGGTGCGGGCCAGGGACTCCCTGTCCCTCCTGAGCACTGAAAAAAACAGATCGCCCATTGATGTCCTCTCACTATCAGGCTTGGAAAAGATCTCTGCGCAGCTTGAAAAGGAGTTCCTGAAGCTCGCCGCAAAGTGGCGCCTCGAACTCCATGGCCTGGCCGCTCCGGGGATGCATGAATTCAAGCCTTGCGGCATGGAGCGCATGCCCCCTGAAATGCCATGGATTCTCCCGGACCCCGTAAATTTCATCACCCACGAGGGGAAACCCGGTGCTGGTGAGGTGTACCCTTATCTGGTGCGTTCTTCCCGTGAGGGTGCGGACCTTGAGAAGGGAATAGCCCCTGAACCGCTCCACCACCTCCCACCTCGTGTGGGCGAACCTTCCCTCCCTCGAGACGGCCATCTTCTTGCGCTTTACCGGGTGCCTCCCGATAGGGGCCACAATATCACGCTCCGCCTCCCTCACCTCTCCATGGACCAGGGCAAGATATTCCTTCTTCACCTGCCGCTCGGCGAACTGGAGGGAAAGGTGGGCGTGCGCTCCGTCATTCTTGGCAATCACCATGACCCCCGAGGTGTCCCTGTCAAGGCGGTGGACTATGCCGGGGCGCTCCACGCCCCCTATTCCGGAGAGATCTTTTATGGCGTAAAGAAGAGCGTTGACAAGGGTGCCGCTGTACCTTCCCGCGCCGGGATGAGCAGCCATCCCGCGGGGCTTGTTCACCACGGCGACCCACTCATCCTCGTAAAGTATGGCGAGGGGAATATTCTCGGGAAGGACCTGGGACCTCTCAGGGGGAAGGAGCTCCACCACGATGGTGTCACTCTTCTTAAGCCTGTCACTGACCTCGGGGAAATCACCTGACAGCAGCACGCCTCCCCTCTCAATAAGGCGCTGCACCTGGTTTCTCGAAATGGCAAGATGGCCGGCAAGCACGATATCAATCCTTTTTCCATAATCATCGGGCGAAATCTCTATGGTAACAGTGCTCATATCCAGCTTCGCGTCCACATCAGCTTGTTAAAGAGAGCCCGGGGTATGGGAAAACCTGCAAGAATCGAGTAAAAAAGCACGAAAAAGAATACAAGGGTCGCAAGAAAAAGCCAGCCCATGACCCTGCCCGCCTTTGTCTCACGCCATCGGTCCATTCCTCCCGCCACAATAAGGCACATCCAGGCTGCACATGGCGTCATGTAGTAGAAAAATCCTCCCTTGTTGCTGATAATCCAGAAGATATAGGGAGTCAGGTAGGAAACGATGAGGAAAAACTGCTCTTTTCTCCTCTCATACCATGTGAGGATCACGAGCTCGACGAAAAAGATAAGAAATCCCCACCAGAAAAGGGGTGATCCCATGGCCACAATGCCATAGACCGTTCCCTTGACCTCGTCGAAAAGATACCATATGGGCCGTATCATGAGGGGCCACATCCACATCTTTGAGAGGTAGGGATGTTCCCACTTCTGGTGGTAATGGAAGTTAAGGGTCTGCGAATAGTATCCCAGGGCCTTGCTCAATGTTCCTCCCGTGAGGAAAAAGGGAACGAACGAGAGGACCTGCATGGTGAGGCCGAAAAGGAAAAAGACCGCCGCAATCGTGAGAGCCCTTGGCAGCTTGACAAGGCCCCTGGCAAGGAGGTCCTTCCAGGGTCCCCGCTTTTTCTCTGAGCCTTCATCAGCGGCTTTTGCCTCAAGCGCCGCAAAGGCTTCCTTTTCACGGTGAGTGTCCTTAAGGAGAACCATGCACAGGTAGGCCCCGAAGGCGCCGAATACGCCGCTCCACTTGCAGGCCGCCGAGAGCCCGAAGCATGCCGCCGAAAGAAACAGATACTTTGAGGAGGGCGCGGAGCTTTCAATGAAGCGCCAGGCGAAATAGGAGCCGCAGAGCATGAAAAAGCCGAGAAAGATGTCAATCATGGAGATTCTGCTCTCGACAAAATGAAGGAACTCGATAGTGAGCAGAAAGGCTGAGAGCGAGGCCGCATAGCGGTTCCTGAAGAGGCGGAGCGCCAGCAGGTAGATAAGGGGTATCATGAGGGACCCGAAAATCATGCAGGCCGTGCGCCAGTCAGCGGCAGACTTAATGGGAGGACCGTACCCCAGGGCCGCCATGGCATCGGTGAAGGACCTGTTCAGCAGAATCCCCCCGGCTATCAGAATCTTTCCGAGAGGGGGATGAACCCAGTTGGGGTCTTCCTTCCCTTCGATATAGGCATCGGCAGCCCTCGCATAATAGATCTCATCAAAATAGAGCTTGGGTGGAAAGCCGAGGTGATAGGCCCGAAGCAGAACAGCGAGAAGGAGCAGAGCCGCGATAATGGCCAAGTCAAGGGGAGCAATCCTTCCCCCTTGAGCCTTTTCAGGGTTTTCCCTCTCAGCCATGACCATTTATCCTTTTTTTGATAAGCTTTTCTTCGCATCAGGCGCCTTTTTTCTCAGCAGATACACGATGAGCGCCGTCACAACAAAGAGGATGATGCTTGAGTACTGGGCAAGAGAGAGGCCCGCTATCCTGGGCGGGCTTTCCCGGAATATCTCCACAATGAAGCGCACCACGGAATATGAGCAGAACATCATCAGGATAATCTCCCCGGTGAACTTCTTCCTCTTTTCCCACCAGAGAAGGAACACCACGACAGCAAGGTCCAGCACGAGCTCATAGAGCTGGGTGGGATAACGGGGAGTGACATACCCCGCGTCACGGAACACCATGCCCCAGTGGCTTGTCGTTTCCATGCCAAGGCAGCAGCCGTTGAGGAAGCAGCCAATCCGCCCTATGGCAAGGCCCAGAATGACGGGAGCCGCGCAGAGATCCAGAAACTCATAGAGATTGATTTTCTTCACCTTTGAATAGATGATGAAGGCCACAAGCCCCCCCAGGAAGCCGCCATGCCAGGCAAGCCCCCCTTCGCGCACATTGAACATAGAGATCGGGTGCTTCAGATACTCGCTGAGGTGAAGGAGCACATAGACAAACCTGGCGCCCACGACTCCGCCGATGATCAGGTAGAACCCGATATCGAGGATGTCGTCGTTCTTGACGACCCTGTTCCTGTTACGCCATATGGCGAAGCCGATCCCGGCAAGAAAGCCCAGGACAAGGAACACTCCGTAGGAGTATATCTCAAACTCATGGATTTTCGCAAATACCCGATGCATCGCTCTCTCCCTGGGGGGATGGTGCCTTCGGTGATGATGGCGCCTCGTTCCCCTCGGTTATCATGGAGATAAAAAGTATGATAATGCCCATCGTGATGGCAATATCAGCCACGTTGAAGATGGGCCAGACTCTTATATTGATAAAATCCACCACATAGCCGTAGGTTACCCTGTCTATCAGGTTCCCCAGGGCGCCGCCCATTATCAGCGCCGCGGCCACGATCCATCCCCTTCCCTTCGCCACAAGCTTCTTGAAAAAAATGACGATGAGCAGAGGCACGATGACTCCCATCACGACAAAGAAAAAGGCCATGTGGGAGAAAAGGCCGAAGGCTCCGCCGAAATTGTGGATATGGGTGATAAGGATCAGGCGGCCCACAAGAGGCCTGGACTCAAGAGGCGCAAGCGAGGTGAGGACCAGCATCTTGGTGAACCTGTCAAGGGCAATTACCAGGAATGCAAGCGGTATGAAGAGTATGACGGACCTTACAAGTTTGCTCACTGCTCGTCAACCCACTTTTTCGATTTCTTTCACGGCGGCAATGCAGCGCTCGCATATCCCAGGGAACTCGCCTTGATCGAGAGGCTTTTCATCATAGTTCCAGCAGCGGGCGCATTTCTCTCCCGGGGCTCTTTTCACCGTGACCCTTATCTCGGGGAAGAGCTCAAGAGGCCTGCTCTCCTCAGGGGCATTATCGCCTGCTCCGTGGACCTTAAGCTGCGACACGATGAAAAACCTCTTTAAAAGCTCGCTGTCAAAGGCAAGCATCTCGTGGCGCTTCTCGTCGGGGTATATCTCTATCCGGGCCTCGAGGGACTGCTTGATCACCTTCTCTTTTCTGAGCTCCTCTATAAGGAAATACACCTGGTCCCTGAGCTCGGAGTAGAAATTCCACTTGCTCTCCTCATCGGTGGTGAGGAAGTTTCCCCGGTCGGCGGGCCACTCGGCAAGCTGCACGCTCTCGAGGGACTGGCGGGGCTTGAAATAGTTCTGCCATATCTCCTCGGAGGTGAAGCTCAAAATGGGATACATGACCACCGTGAGATCCCTGAGCGTCTCGTAGAGGGCTGTCTGCGCAGAGCGGCGCGCCAGGGAACCAGGCGGCGACACGTAGAGCCGGTCCTTCACCACGTCCATGTACATCGAGCTGAGCTGTATTGCGCAGAAATTGTGAAGGTGATAGTAGACCACGTGGAACTGGTAGTTCCCATAAGCTTCATCAAGTTTTTTTACAAGGTAGTGCTTCTGCTGAAGAATCCACCGGTCTATCTCCAGGAGATCGCTCTCTTTCACCGCGTGCTCTTTCGGATCGAAATCATAGAGGTTCCCGAGCATGAACCGGCAGGTGTTCCTTATCTTCTTGTAGACCTCCGCCACCTGCAGAATGGCATCGTGGTATATCTTTATATCAGCCGTGTAATCCACCGAGGCGAAGAAGAGCCTGAGAATATCGGCGCCGTATTTCTCCACCATCTGCATCGGATCAATGACATTCCCGAGAGATTTGTGCATGGTGTGGCCCTTTTCATCAAGAACCCAGCCGTGGGTGAGGACGGCCTTGTAGGGGGCCTTCCCGCGGGTGGCCATTGCCGGCAGAAGGGAAACCTGGAACCAGCCGCGATGCTGGTCACTCCCTTCGAGGTAGAGATCGGAAGGCCAGCGCAGCTGCTCCCTGACGGCGCAGACAGCTTCATGGCTCACGCCTGACTCAAACCAGACATCAAAGATGTCCATCTCCTTGGTGAAGGAGCGGCCATGGCAGTGGGGGCACTCAAAGCCCCGGGGGAGTATTTCGGCGGCCTGCTTGCGGTACCATGAGTCAGCGCCCTCGGCCAGGAAGAGCTTCTCAACGGCTTCGAAGGAATCATTGGTGAATATGGCCTCGTGGCAGGCGTCGCAGTAAAAGGCGGGAATGGGCGTTCCCCATATCCTCTGGCGCGAGATGCACCAGTCGGGCCTGGTCTTCACCATATTGTAGATGCGCTCCTCGCCCCACGAAGGGATCCACCTGGTCTGCTTGATGGCTTCCATGGCACGTTCCCTGAGGCGCTCCACGTCAACGGCAATAAACCACTGCCTCGTGGCCCTGAATATGACGGGGCCGCGGCACCGCCAGCAATGGGGATAGGAGTGCTCCTTGGTGCCCCTGTGGAGGAGGTGGCCGCTCTGGGCCATGTGGGCTATGATATGCTCATTTGCCTCTTCATACCTGAGGCCCTTGAAGGGGCCCGCCTCGTCGGTCAGAAATCCCCTGTCATCGACAGGCACCAGGACCGGCAGGCTGTACTTGAGGCCCGCCTCAAAATCCTCGGCGCCATGGCCCGGGGCCGTGTGAACGCACCCCGTGCCGCCGGCCTCGGGATCGTCAAGCACCACATAGTCGCAGTTGATGATGAGGGAGTCTCTCTCCAGGAAAGGGTGGAGGGCCTTCTCCCCTTCGAGGGCTGAGCCCTTCACTTTCCCGAGAAGCTCGTATTCACCCAGGCCAGTCGATGCGACCACCGAGGGAAGAAGGGATTCGGCAACAAGGTATGCCTCACCGCTTGCTTTCACCAGCACATAGTCTGCACCGGGATTGAGGGCGATGGCAAGGTTCCCCGGGAGAGTCCACGGCGTCGTGGTCCAGATAAGCACCGAGAAGGGGCCTTCCCAGGAGGGAAAGAGCTTTTTTGCACCGCTTTTTATGGGAAACTTTACGAATATCGAGGGAGAGCGTTTGTCACGGTATTCTATCTCTGCTTCGGCAAGGGCCGTCTCGCAGACGGGGCACCAGTGGACAGGCTTGAGGCCCCGGTACACGTGCCCCTTTTTTGCCATCTGCCCGAAGACGCGCACAATGGCCGCTTCATAGACAGGATCGAGGGTGCGGTAAGGATGGTCAAAGTCTCCCTGGATGCCGAGCCTTATGAACTGCCCGCGCTGCACATCAAGGAAATGGAGGGCCGATTCCCGGCATTTCGCCCTCAGATCGATGGGGTCGATCTCCCTGCGGTTTATCTTGTATGTCTTGATGGCCTGTATCTCGTTGGGAAGCCCATGGGTATCCCATCCGGGAACATAGGGTGAGTCAAAGCCAAGGGCCGACCGGTATTTCACCGTAATATCCTTGAGGATTTTATTGAGGGCCTGTCCCATGTGGATGGGACCGTTCGAGTAGGGAGGGCCGTCATGGAGGATGAACTTTTCTCGACCTTGCCGGTGCTTTCTGAGCTTCTCATAGATGGCCTGCCCCTGCCAGAAACTGAGGATGGCGGGCTCATTCCTGGGAAGATCGGCCTTCATGGGAAACGAGGTCTTGGGCAGGTTCAGGGTTGTGCTGTACTCCACGGAGACTCCTCCTCTTCTGTTATTCAGAAAAAAAATTGCCCAGGGATCAAGAGCGATCCTCCCTGGCCAAAACGATTCGGGATATGACCTTTCGGTGTGCGGCAGTTCCGGCACAGGCTTTCACCAGGGCTGCGGCGCACCGGTGCCGGTCTCGAGAGAGCGGGAACCTTTTCCCTGGCTCATTGCTCTCACAAGCCATACTCTCGATTTCCTATTCCGCCTCGTGGGCGAAGAACTGCGACATCAGGGGCTTGCCCTGGGCGATGATGAACTCCTTGACTTTTTCCTTCTTCTCGTCGTCTAACTGGATAAAGACATAATAGATGAGGGCCGAGCCCAGGGCTCCCAGGAGGGCCACGCCGATAAGCCTGTCCCATGGAACCTTGGATTTGCGCTTTTCCGGCACCTGCGGCTCTTCATCCTCAGCATCTTTGATAACCTTCACATCAACCATTGCTCATCCTCCTTCGCATTGATATCTGTGTATGAGGCTTCTTTCCCCGGGATACAGTATTCTTTCTCGCCTCCTCCAAAACCTCCTCGAGGTAAATATATTCAGGGTAAGCCCTGGCAATCTCCCTGATGCCGAGGTACACCGAGTCGAGGAGAAAGAGGGCTTTCCCGCAGGCCTCGCCTTCGAGTGCGCAGGGAAGCATGAGAGAAAGGCATCCCTTTCTTTTAAAGTAAAATTTCCCCCCGCCGGTGAGCTTTTTCAGCGCAATGACGGCCGTCTGCAGGAGAGCCGATACGGCAGCGCAGGCCATATCCTCGCTCTCCTCAAAAGGAGGCTGGGCGTGACCTCTCACATGAAAGGCCGTCACATTTCTCTTCGTATCAAGGATAACCTCTATGGTCATTCTTCATCTCTTCCGTGAGGGCATAAAATAACACTGACAGGGAGAGGTTCCCTGTCAGCATGTTTTCTCACATGTGTGATATACTGTCGCACAAGCGCCCTGCCCGGCCCCGGATGCCGGGGCCTCTCTCTCAGGACTTGCTCTCCTCGGGGGGGCCGCTCTTCTTGGCTTTCTTATCAGCATCTGCCTTTGCAGAGGCCTTCTTCTTCTCCCCCTTCGGCGACTCTTTCCTGGGAGCCTTCACCGGTTTCTCCTGGGGAGGCTTTTCCGCCTTCTCAAAGACCTCGCCTCCTTTGCTGATGGACGCGATTTCCAGCAGGGCGTACTTCTGCCGGTGCCCCTGGATAATCCTGATCCTTTTCTTCGGCCTGTAGCGCATCGAGGTAATCTTCTTGGCCTGGGCCAGGCGCAGCACTTTGCCGTTTACGGCGGCGCCTTCCACGTACGGCGTTCCCACTTCTACAGTGGCGCCTTCCTTCGCAAAAGCGATAACCTTGTCCAGAGTTATCGTATCGCCCTTCTTTACATCAAGCCTGTCAATTCTGATCTTGTCACCAGGGGAAACTTTTACCTGTTTGCCGCCTGTCTCCACTACCGCGTACATTGTCGTAGCCTCCCTGTCTGTAATATACTGACGCACATTATACTCATGTGGTAATGATGCCGTCTTGTATGGTCTGGAATATAGCTCACTAATGTTACCATAAGGCGATCTCTTTGTCAAGGAATGCCATGAGCGCCGCCCTTTTTCCGAGGAAGCGCCCGGCAGCAGGGTCATTTACGGTTTCCTGCCTGCAGAAAACCGTAAATGATAAAGGCCGCCACAAGCGTGATTAAGCTGTAAGGAAACGGGATTGCTGCAATTATCGCAACGATGAAGGTGAGCAGGCCTATACCATAGAAGCTCATGGCCAGGAGAAATACCGCGCTCTTGAAGAAACCTGCCTCGGAACTGGCCTTTCTCAGGACCCAGCTCAAGGCGAAAGATGCCGCCGGGACAATGAAAAAAAGAAGGGGCCTCTTTTCAAAATAAGGTGCCAGTTGAAGCGCCTCTGACAGCATGGCACCTGCGACCATCAGCAGAAACATCAGTATGGTAGCTACTGCTGCACCCGCTTTTCCCCCGGGCTCCTCCTGCTGTTCTTCCATGGGCGATATTCCTCCGGTAGAAACGCTCTTTCTGCCCGGCGGAAGGAAAACCCTGCGGCAGGTATTCTCCGGGATTCCGCAGAAAAAGCAGGGAGCGGTCCAGGCACCGCAGGAAAAGATATAAGGGGGAAGTGCTCCATGATCAGGCGCCTCGCAGGTTTTCTCCTTGTGCTTTCGGGGATGATGCTCCTTGCCGCGGCCTCGGCCCGGGCAGGGGCCATCCACAAGGCTGTCGAGGAGGGGAACAAGGGGCGCGTGAGAGCTCTCCTTGAGCGGGACCCCGCCCTTGCCAATGCCGAAGACCTTTACGGGTGGACGCCCCTTCACACTGCGGCGACGAAAGGCTACGACGATATCATCGTCATCCTCCTCTCCTGTGGCGCCTCCATCAATGCCCGCGCCAACAACGGCCACACGCCCCTCCACAAGGCGGCCTGGAACGGCCACCTCTCAACAGTCGAGCTCCTTGTCTCAAGGAAAGCCGATATCAACGCGAAAAGCATGAACGGGAACACGCCCCTCCATGCCGCCTCATACGGCGGCAACAGGGAAGTGGTGTCATTTCTCATCAGGAAAGGGGCGCGGGTGAAGGAGAAGGCCCTGAACGGCCAGACTGCCCTCCATACGGCTGCCTCTGCAGGGAGGGTAAAAGTGGTGATCCTTCTTCTTGAGCAGGGCGTCCCCCTCGAGGAAAAGGACAAGCAGGGGCGCACAGCCCTTCACTGCGCAGTGGCTGAAGGTCAGAAAGCCGTCGTGGAGCTTCTTCTTTTAAGGAGAGCCGATATTTCGGCAAAAGACTCGAAAGGGATGACGCCCCTGGCGCTTGCCCGTTCTCTCGGGAAAAAGGATGTTGAGGCTGTCCTTATAAAGCCTCCCGGGAACACTCGCAGGGGAAAATGAGCGCCTCAGGCTTTCCCTCCTGGGAAGAGGTAACCCATGAGGGCCTCAAGGGGCTCCCCATATTTTGCCTCCAGGTTCACCAGGGATTTCACGGGGATCTTCACGCCGTCGATGATGAGCCACTCGTCGGTCTTTTCAATCCGGGGCCCCTCCTTGGGCGCTCCCTCTTCACCGCCCTGCTCTGCTTTCTTCTTGAAGTGGACAAAGACGTCCTTGAGGGCATGCACTTTCCCGTCATTGCTCCCCACGTACACCATGGCGCCGCTCACGCAGGGCTTTGTCTCAATGCCCCCGCCGGTGGCGTACTCCCAGAGCCTCAGACCTTCTTTCACATTGAAGGCATAGACTTTCCCGTTATAGCTCCCCACGTACGCCGTACCCTCGGAGACTGCCGGCGACGAGCGGACGGATCTGCCGGTGTCATAGGACCAGAGCTCTTTTCCTGTGGCGGCATCAAGGGCGTAAAGCCTGTCATCATCACTGCCGAACAGAACGACTCCCTCGGCGATAACCGGCGACGACTTCACGGGGCCTTTTGTGGCAAAGTCCCAGAGCCTGTTACCCGACGCCGTATCAACGGCATAGAGCTTCCCGTCATCGCTTCCCACGTAGGCGACGCCTCCTGCCACGCAGGGCGACGAATACACCCGGCCCCCCGTGGGAAAATCCCATTTTCTTTTTCCCGTGCCGGCATCAAGGGCATAGAGATGCCCGTCATTGCTTCCCACGTACACGATGCCGTCAACTACAGAGGGCGACGACTCCACGTTGCCTCCCGTCTCGTAGCTCCAGAGCCTCTCCCCTGACTTCGCGTCGAGGGAGTAAAGGTATCCGTCATCGGCGCCGACAAAGACCTTGCCGCCTTCGACGGCGGGGTCTGAGCAGACCATGCCTTCTGCCCTGAAATCCCACAGCACTCCGCCCTTCGCGGCATCAAGGGCATAAAGGTGGCGGTCATGGCTCCCGCAGTAAAGCACTCCATCAGCCACGGCAGGCGACGAGGTGATAAGGCCGTTCGTCTCAAACTCCCAGCGCTTTTCCCCCGTGACCTCATCTATGGCGTAAATCTTTTTGTCGCGGCTCCCCGCGAAGACCATACCATCGGAAGCGGCAGGCGAGGAGTATATCCAGTCCCCCGTGGGGAACTCCCATTTCTTTTCGACGGCAAAGCGGTTCTCGCCCAGCAGGAGGTCATTCACCTCCGAGAGGAGCACCTCCCTCGCGGGGGGCTGAAAGCCCGCAAAACCGGCCATGGAAAGCTTTCCCCTTGTTTTCCCGCCGCCGCCTGGCGTGAAGGTGTCGCCAGGCACCTCTCCCCCCTCTTCCCGGGAAGGAGTTCCTGCGGGAACCTTCCCGCGCGGGAGAGGCGCTCCCATGTCGAGTGGCCTTATATCGGTCATTGCTGTCACCCCTTACAATCCTGGTGTCTTGTCAGTGTACTTCACTTATTATACCAGAAAAAACGGCGTCTGTCCTTGCCAAAATGTAAACGTCCCGATTCCCACTCCCGCCTAAGCCGCCCTTGCACCAAAAAAAGACACAAAAAACTGTGTTCATAAAAAATTAACAGCTTCTTCATAATATGTTAATAAATAACTGTTTACATTTTTTGCTGCTGCCATTATAATAAAAGTAAGAAGAGTGAAAGGAGTGGCCGCAATGATTATCAGCTCCCAGGGACCACAGAGCCTTCTCCAGTTTCTCGCAGCCCGCCCTCCCAGGGATGCCCGGCAGGGTGCCGGCAATGACGAATCCTCCCCTCTTCCCGGCGAATCCGAAAGAGCCTTCCCCTCGGTCCTCCTCCGCTACCAGCTTGACGAGCGCCACGAAGCATACCACGCCATAGCAGGCGCCGAGCGCGAAGCCTCGCTTGACGCCCGGCAGGACAAGATAAACGACGATGAGCTCAAGAGCCTTTTCGGCGACGAGGCCGACAGCGTGAGGAGCCTCATGAACACCCGCAGCGACGTGAAACTCAGCGACCTTTACGCCCTCAGGAAAAAGCCCGAAGACCTCACCAAGGCCATCTCCTTCCTGAACAAGCGGCCCGACTTCAAGTTCTCCGATCTCATCTCCCGCGACATTGACGGGAACGTGCTGCTGGACCGCACGGAGCTCGATCCGAATATGAAGCTCCGCAAGAATATCGCCGAGGAGGCGAAGGCAGCCGATTACAGCGATGACGATCTCCAGAAGCTCTTTGATGACCAGGCCGGTGCGGTCCGTGAGCTCCTCAGGACCCGGGATGACGTGAAGGTGGGCGATCTTCTTCCTCTGCGCGGTGATCGCAAGGGCATTACCGACCTGGTAAAGCTCCTCAACGAGCGCAAGGACCTGAAATATGACGAGCTGGTGAATAAATCGGCCGACGGGAAAGTTACCATCACGTGGGCCGTCACCGACGACCAGTCCAAGGAGATCATGGAAACCCGCAAGGACATCAAGCCTAAAGAGCTCACGAAGCTCTTTGGAACCTTCGTGAAGGCCTTTGACGGAGATCCCCTGATGGCAAAGAAGGCCTACGCGCACGCTGCCAGGCTCCTGAAGAACCGCTCTGACATGGCGCCTGAATCAGTGGGGAAGATGGTTCTCGACATGTCGGAGCAGCTCGAGACCATAAGGCCCACGGACCCCATGGCGGCCCGGAGAATGAACCAGACAAAGCTCGAGATGGTCGAGAGCTCCGTGGATCTTCTCATGAAGAGAAACGACATCCAGCCCGAAGACGTGACAAAGCTTTCAGGAGCAATGGTGAAGAGCTTCGGCGACAAGCGCGATCCCATGTCCCTCTCGAGGGTGAGCCGCGCCTTCAAGGATACGACACAGATGCTCTCGGCGAGGAAAGACATCAGCATCAGCCAGGTGGAAGGCTTCATGGGGAACCTCGACTTTGCCGTGCCGGGAAGGGACCCCATGTCGCTGGAAAACAAGGCCTCCATGCTGAAGGGCGCCTGCACGGCCCTGAAGAGGAACGAGGGCCTCAATCTCGGCCACATGGAGCAGGTCCTCCACAAAAAATCCATGGAGAACCCCGCAATGCGCGACAGCGGCATCATGCTCTCGGCGGAATTCAACAGGACCGCGGGAGCCCTTGCCGCCCAGGCCCAGCCCACCCCCGCCCAGCCTGCCCAAGATGAAGTTTCAGGGGCTGAAGAAAAGAACGATAAGGAAAAACAACCTGAACAGGGAAAGGAGGCCGGGAAGTAAGCCTGCCCCTGCCCGTTTCAGCCCTGCAGTAACCCTCTACAGGGCTTTCTCATTCCCCCGCTCCTCCCCACATCAGTAAAAGTCCGCCTACCGGAATGTTGCCGGAATATGACCGGAATGTTGCCGGAATAAGAACTGCTTGTTAACAGAATGTAAACGGAAGAGGCCTTTTGTTGATAAATTTTCAATTTGTTGCCAATATTCACCGATTGTTGCCGATTTGTTACTTTTCGAAGACTTTGCTCTCTGGCGACCTGTAAAAGGAATATATCAGGGGGCCGGGAATCTCATCTCCAGGGGGTGATATGGTGAGTCCCAAGAGAGTCTGCCCGCCAGGGCGGAGAAATGCGGCCGTTTGGCTGCTGACAGCCATTTTCGCTGGTGCGCTCTTTTTATTGGCGACAGGGGCCTGCCCTGCACAGTTCGAAGTGCAGTGGGAGCGCTCAAAAGAGGTGAAAAGCTACCACGGCGATGAGCTTTACCGCTATATCAACGGCGCCGCAGAGTTTTATCTCAAGAACGGCTTCGTGAGAGCCCAGATAAAGAGCTACACTTCCAGGCATTTTGATGATCCCATTGTGGTGGAGATCTACGAGATGGATTCGGTGAAAAACACCCGGGCAGTCTATAGGAAATACGACCGGCCCACCGCGGAAAAGCTCTCTCTCGGCGACGAGGCCCGGGCATACCGCGGCCTCGTCGAGGCAAGGAAAAACGTGTTTTTCGTCCGTGTCTATACGTCCAACAAGCTCACCGACGAGAAAAAGGTGCTCGCTGACATTGCGAAAAGCACCCTCAATGGCCTGTCCCCGAACCCACCGCAGCCCCGCCGGCAATCACCCTAGAAAGAGACGCCCCCGTCTTTCGTAAAGCCCGTATCAAGTTCCCTCTTGAGCGAGATGGCATCGGAGGGCCGCTTCTCCGGCTCCCTCTCCAGGCAGCGGGAGATGATTTTCTCAAGCCAGGGGGGCACAAGCCTGTTAAACTTCCTTATGGGAGGAAAATTAAAAAGAAACTGGCCTGGATCTTCCATGGTGAGGAGGGAATAAAGGGTGGTCCCTAAGGCATAGATATCGCTCTTGGGAGTGGTCTGCTTGCCCCCGTACTGCTCGGGGGCCGCGTAGCCGAAAGTCCCCATCACAAGGGTATCCTGCTTCTTTGAGGCATCAAAAAACCGCACAAGCCCGAAGTCAATGAGCTTTATCTCGCCCTCCCTGGTGGAGAACACGTTGGTGGGATCAAGGTTCCGGAAGATTATGGGCGTGGCCCTGTTGTGAAGAAAATGAAGGACCCCGCAGATTTTCGAGGCGGAGCTTATGGCGTCATCGACCTCCAGGGGCTTTCCCCGCTCATTTTTGATCTCGCTGAGGGTCTTCCCCTCGATATACTCCATGACATAGTAATGCCACGATCCCGAGGAGAAGCTCTCGAAGAAGAGGGGAATGCACCGGTGGCGGAGCGTCCTGAGGACCTTCACCTCCCGCTCGAAGCTCTCTGCGGCAAGATCTTTCTCATAGAAGGGCACATTCCCCGCCCAGAGGGCCTTCACGGCGAAGAGAGCGCCGCCCTTCTGCTCCCGGCAGAGATAGACGGCGGTAACATCACCCTTCTTAAGGCGCTTCACCACCTCATATTTTTCCGACAGAGCCTCAATAAGCCTCTGTGTCGCATCGTTCATTCGGGTCACTCTTTCCCGGCGAGCCACCGTGCCGCTTCCTTGGCATGATAGGTAAGGATGATATCGGCTCCGGCCCTTGTAATGGACGTGAGCAGCTCAAGGGTAATCTCCTTCTCCCTGATCCACCCCCGGGCTGCCGCTGCCTTTACCATCGAGTATTCACCGCTCACGTTGTATGCCGCGAGGGGGTGAAGTACCTTCTCGCGGGCGCGGCGGATAAGGTCAAGGTAAGCCAGGGCCGGCTTTACCATGACAATATCGGCGCCCTCTTCAATATCAAGAAGGATCTCCCTCATAGCCTCCCTCCCATTGGCAGGGTCCATCTGGTATCCTTTCCTGTCGCCGAACTGAGGAGCCGAGTCAGCCGCTTCCCTGAAAGGGCCGTAGAAGCTCGAGGCGAACTTGGCGGCATAGGCGAGTATTGCCACCTGGGAAAAGCTGTTCCCGTCAAGAATATTCCTTATGGCGGCCACCCTCCCGTCCATCATGTCAGAGGGAGCCACCATGTCAGCGCCCGCCTGGGCGTGGGAAAGAGCAGTCCTGGCAATGAGCTCAAGGGTCTCATCGTTCTCTACCTCGCCATCCTTTATGACGCCGCAATGCCCGTGGCTGGTGTATTCGCAGAGGCACACATCGGTAATGACATAGAGATCGGGAAGGGCCTTCTTGAGAGCCCTCACGGCCTGCTGGATAATGCCGTCGTGGGCATAAGCCTCGCGGGCCAGGGGATCCTTCGCTGAAGGAAGCCCGAAAAGGAGCACGGCAGGGATGCCAAGCCCTTTCACCTCCCTGCATTCCTCGACAAGGCAGTCCACGGAGAGATGAAAGACACCGGGCATCGAGGCGATCTCCTCTTTGACCTTCTCTCCCGGCAGCACAAAGAGGGGGTAGATAAACTGGTCGGCAGAGAGCCTTGTCTCCCTCACCATTCTCCTTATGGCATCATTTTTCCTCAATCTCCGCAGACGTACGTCAGGGAAGCCCATAGCCATAATTCCTTTCTCTTGCGGGAGTATTCTGTTTTCACGGGAGACTTCTCCAGGCGCTATGAAAACCCTCCCCCCGGGAGCAGGGGGTTCAGGAAGAATAGCCTCTTACAGAGGATTTTTACCCGCAATAGCCAATAGGGCCTCCCATGGCAGAGCAGGCAAAAAAATCCGATTTCCTGGGCTTTCCCCCTGTTTACTGGATTACGATCCTCTTCGAGTTCATGGAGCGGGGCGCCTATTACGGCGTGATGAGCGTCCTCTCGGTCTATCTTGTCATGAAAACAGGCGAAGGGGGGCTGGGCTTTTCCAAGCAGAGCGTCGGCCTCATCAAGAGCACCATCCAGCCGCTCCTCTACGGCCTGCCCATTATCAGCGGCGCCATTGCCGACCGGTTCGGGTACCGGAGAACCCTCATGGTGGCCTTTTCGCTGCTGGGCCTTGGATATTTTCTCACGAGCCAGGCTAAAACATACCCCCTGGTTTTTATGAGCCTTGTCGTGATGGGATTCGGCGCCGGCACCTTCAAGCCCATCATCTCGGGAACCATAGCCCGCGTCACGTCAAGGGAAAACAGCACCCTGGGCTTTGGGATCTTTTACTGGACCATCAACCTGGGGGCCTTCCTCTTCCCCCTTTTCCTTGTGCCTTACCTGAAAAGCCTCTCGTGGAGCTATGTCTTCATCGCATCGGCCATTGCCACGGGGATCCTCATTCTCCCGAACCTCCTCCTCTACCGGGAGCCGCCAAGGCCGGTGAGCACGAAAAGCCTTGGCGAGGTCCTTACGGAGGCCCTGCTGGTCCTCAAGGACTTCCGCTTCATTCTCATGATCCTGATTTACTCAGGCTTCTGGATCCTTTACTTCCAGATGTTTGACACCGTGCTCTGGTACCTCAAGGATCACATGGACATGGGGCCTGTCAACGCCTTCATCAACTCTCTCCTCGATCATCTCGGCCCTCACAGGCCTTTTGTCTTCGATGCCGAGCATGTGACAGTCGTCAATGCCGGGACCATCATAGCCCTGCAGATTCTCGTCTCCAGCATCGTTAAGCACACGAGGGCCCTCCCCACGATGATTGCCGGAATAGCATTGGGAACGGCCGGCATGGCCCTTCTCTCGTTATCCTCATACTGCTGGGTATTCATCGCGGGGATCATCCTCTTCTCGCTTGGCGAGATGACAGCCCACCCCAAGTACATCAGCTACGTGGGAGAGATTGCCCCCCGCGACAAGGTGGCGACCTACATGGGGTACTGCTTTCTTTACGGCGTAATCGGCAGCGGTATAGGGGGAATCCTGGGTGCCTCGAGTTACGTCTATTTTGTGGATAAGCTCCACAAACCCCAGACCCTCTGGCTCTTTTTCTCCCTTATCGGCCTTGCGACTATCATAGGCCTGATCCTTTACAACATCTACCTTGCGCCCCGGGGAAAGCCTCAGCAGGTGCCGCCGGAAGCCTGAATGAGCGCTCTGCGCTCCCTGTCGAAGCGGCGATCATCACCGATGAAAAGGACCGACACTTTCCATTGCGAGCCCTCCTGCTCACCCATGAGGCGCACCATTCGGTATGCACCATAGCATGAGAGAAAAAGTCCCAGCGCCACGATGAGAAAACCTGCCCACACCAGGTAAATTCCCCTGTCAGATCGGACGATAAAGCCGCTGTACTCGGTGACGCCCTGAAACTGGAAGATGAAAGAGCCAAGCTCCTTTTTTTCCCCTCCCTTGAGCCATCCCACTTCTTCCCATTCCCCCTGGGCCTTGACATCACCGCGCTTCACGAAAAGGCGGATCGCAGGATTGACAGGGTAATGGGAAAGAGTGCCCAGAGAGTCATTGTCCTTGACAAAGTGGGGTAAAAAATTGTGCACATAGAGGACAAGCCTCTCTCCCTTCACTTCATTGAAGCGGCTCTTCACCTCGAGGCCGCCGCCGTCTCCGAGGGGAAAGAAGACCTGCACCTTCTTTCCTCCCTCGTCCGCCGTCACGGAAAAGCCCCTCACTCCGCAGGTGGCCTGGTAAATCCAGATGTCCCGGTAATGAAAGGGGTGATTGACTCTGATGGCGCGCCTTTGAGGCTCTTGTCCCTCCTCCTTCACCTCCACGAGGCTGGTGAACTCCGTGGCAAAGCCTCTTGAGTTGACGGTGGCGAAGAAATCCAGCAGCTTCATGGTAAAGGCGGCGCCGCGGACCTTCACCTCCTGCCCCTCGTCAACCTCGGTATAGTAAGAGAAGTTCAGGGCGCTCACATGGCCCGCAATGGCTCCCACGAATATTACGAGAAGGCCCATGTGCGTCACGAAGGAGCCCCATTTCTGGAGCCCTCCCTTCCACGCCGCGAAGAAAAGCCTCCCCTCCCGTTCACTCGCATGCTCCCCGCGGTAGCCCAGCTTCCTTAAAACGCCCGCCACGGCATTGGCGGGACTTCCCTCTCCGGGAAATGAGAGGGTGAGGGCCGGATCGGCGAAAAGCTCCACGGGGACTGTTACCACGGGCTTTGCCTGCAGGCGAAGGCGCCTGAGGCGTCTCAGGCTTGAAATGGCAAGGTTCAAGGCCACCAGGCAGAGGAGGAGAAGAAACCACCAGGTTTCGTAAACATGGTCAAGGCCCAGGGTGAGGAGAAGGGCTCCCCCCGAGGGGGAATAGCGCTCAAAATAGAGGGAGCGAGCCAGGTTCTGAGGGATCAGGGTGCCCACGATGCAGGGCACAAGGACAAGCACAATGAGCAGCACAGCCATGAGGGGGGATCCCATGACGGCCCAGAGGGAAGCGCCTGAGGATCGGGACCCCACATCCTTCTCACTCACCGGCCTGAGACTTTTGCTCCCCGCAGGAATGCGCCATTATCTCCATCAGATCCATTACCTTGACTTTCTCCTCGAGATTCATATCCTTCACACCGTCGGTGAGCATGGTGAGGCAGTACGGGCAGTTGGAGGCAATCACCTCGGGGCTCTTCGCCATGGCCTGCTCGACACGGGCCTTGTTGATGCGCTTTCCAAGGGTCTCCTCCATCCACATCCTGCCGCCGCCGGCACCGCAGCAGAAGCTGTCTTCCCTCTTTTTCCCCATCTCGAGGGTCTTTGCGCCGGGTACAGCGGAAAGAAGGCCCCGGGGAGCATCATAGACTCCGTTGTAACGCCCGAGATAGCATGAATCATGGTAGCACACGCTCTTTGAAAAGGCTTCCCTGGGGACGAGCTTCCCCTTTTCGACAAGCTCCCCTATGAAGGCCGTCGTGTGGACCACGTCGATCCCGGCTCCCAGGTGCCCGTATTCATGCCTGAGCACATTGAAGCAGTGAGGGCAGTGGGTGATGATTTTTTTCACGCCGTGGTTCTTGAACTGCTCGATATTCTGTTGTGCGAGGGTCTGGTAGAGGTATTCGTTGCCGATACGGCGGGCAGGATCGCCGCAGCAGGCCTCCTCGGCGCCAAGGATGGCAAAGTCCACGCCGGCCTCTTTCAGGAGCTTCACGATGGCAGTGCTCACTTTTCTGTTCCTGTCGTCAAATGAGCCCACGCAGCCCACCCAGAAAAGGTACTCGGCCTTCTGACCCTCTCCAAGGATCTTCACGCCGAGGTCGGCGCACCACTCGGCGCGGGAGCCGAAACCAATGCCGTAAGGGTTGAAGTTGTTCTCCATGTTTTTAAAGGTAAGGACCACTTCCTGGGGAAACTTGCTCTCCATCAGCACAAGAGAGCGCCGCACCTCGACAAGCTTTGGCACATGCTCTATAAAGACAGGGCATGACTGCATGCAGGCGGCGCATGTAGTGCAGCTCCAAATCTCATCCTCCTTGAGTGCAGTGCCCACTATGGGCGGAAACTCCCGGGAGGGAGCCTCGCCCTCCCTGGCGGGCGGCGGAGGCTCAAGGAGAAGCTTCGCCTGGCCTTTCAGGTGGTATTTGAGATCCTGAATCACCTTCTTGGGCGAGAGGGGCTTTTCGGTAGAATAGGCAGGGCAGCTCTCGGAGCAGCGGCCGCACTCGGTGCAGACGAAGAGGTCGAAGAGGCTCTTCCATGAGTATTCCTTGACGGCCGTGACGCCATAGGTCTCGGAGTTCTCAAGGTCAAGGGTGGAAAGCTGTCCCGGGGGTTTCAAGTTCCTCAGGAATACATTGATGGCCGCTGTCACGATGTGGAAATGCTTCGAGAAGGGAAGGAAGGCCATGAAGCTGAAGATGAGCAGCATATGGAGCCACCAGAAAAGGCTGCTCACCGATATCATCGCCTGGGGAGCCATCTCCATCTTTGCGCACTGCTCCCCCAGGAATGACGTCACGAGAGGCACCGAAGCCTGAAGCGCCTGGCCGCTCTTTATCACAGCCCCCGCCTTGAAGGCCTCGCTCACGAAGTCAAAGCTCACGATGCAGAGAATCATGCAGAGGATGATCACGGCCTCAGGGGTGTATTCGAGCCGCTTCGGCCTGAGCACAAGCCTTCTGAAGAGGGCGAGGAGCACGCTCACTATCACCATCAATGAGAAGAAGTTGTGGATGGTGAGAAAGGCGAAGGTATTCGTGAAAGGGAAGTGGAAGCCTTTCCAGAATGCAGATATGATGGCATTTCCGTAGCCTATCGAGAGCACCAGGAAGCCCCAGAATATAAAGGCGTGGATAAAGCCCGCAAAGGGCTCGTGGAAGACCCGGAGCTGCGCCAGCACGTAGATGACGAGGGATTTTACCCTCTCAGTGATAGCATCAAGACGGTTTTCCTTCTGGCCTTTCGCACAGAGGCGGTATGCCTCCAGGGCCTTGTAAATGAAGATCCCGAAGCCGCAGGCCATGATGAGGAGCAGAAATACCTGGCCGGGGATGCCGGCTATAGACTGACGTGCGGGGTGCAGTTCTTCCATATAATCCTCCTGTAATGCCGTGTCTCGCTGGTAAGATGCCTTGCCGTGACAGAAAACCATTATTCAATGAAATGGCCGCCGTATCCTGTAAGGCTCCCTCACTCCCGGGGAAACTCCTCGGCGATGATATCGCTGCAGAGACTCACGCATTCATCGCATATGTAAGCCGTGGGTCCCGCGATGAGCTTCCGCACCTCTTGCTGCGCCTTGCCGCAGAAGGTGCAGTGAAGGCGGTGAGAGGCTTCGCGGAAAATCTCCGTGACCCACCGCTCAACCCATTCCCTGAAAGCCTCGCCGTCGATCGGCGAATCGCCTTCGTCGCCGTCAGGGAACATGTGGCACTCGAAGCGCTCCACCTTCCCCAGGGCCTTCCCCTCTTCAAGGGAAAGGTGCCATCCCCGGGGACTCCCTCCCGGGAAATACCCGTAACGGGCAAGGGTGCCGTCGGGATAAAAGCTTGCCGAGAGGCCTTCCTTACGGTCAGTAATGTAGCCTTCCGGCAGGATTTCCCTGGAAATCTTCATGGTTTTACCCCCGTTCAGTAATGCTCTTGAGTATACGTACTTCCCGCCTTCTTGTCAACTGGCAAAAAGAGAGGACAGCTGCGGGGTTTTCCTGGGAAAACGCGGCAGCTGTCCCTGATTTTCCAGATGATTTTCTCTGTGAGCCGCTAGGCAAGAACCTCGCTCCCGAGCATTGTGCGGCACTCCTGGGTGAGAAGAGGGAGGATGGTGAAGATATCACCCACGATGCCGTAGTCAGCCAGCTTGAAGATGTTGGCCTCGGGATCCTTGTTGATGGCCACGATGCACTTGGACTGGTTCATCCCCACCTGGTGCTGGATGGCACCGGAGATGCCGCAGGCGATGTAGATGTTGGGCGTCACCACTTTTCCCGTCTGCCCCACCTGGTATTTGTGCTCACGCCACCCGGCATCGACGGCCATGCGGGAGGCGCCCACCGCGGCGCCCAGGACCGATGCGAGGCTCTCGCAGAGGGAGAAATTCTCCTTCGCTCCCAGTCCCCGTCCTCCCGACACCACGATGGTGGCCTCGGTGACCTCCATGGTGGCGCCCTGCTCAGGCTTCTTCACCTCAAGCAGCTTTGCCCTGAGTCCCTGGGGCTTCTCGAACTCCATCTTCACTATGGTGGCCTTGTGCCCTTCCCTGAGTTCTCCCATGGCAAGCTGGTTGGGCCTCACGGTCGCAATGGAAGGGCCGTCGCCTGTGTACTCGAGAGTAACCAGCACCTTTCCCGCATAGGCGGGGCGGATGCCATGGAAGGCTCCCTCGTGGGAAAACCTGATACAGTCGGAAGCCATGCCGCTCTTCACTTTTATCGCCACGGAAGGGGCAAGCTCACGGCCATGAGCATTGGCCGGCAGAAGCATCACGCGGGGTGGATCCTTCACGATAAGATCTGCGAGGATTTTCGAGTACACCTGGAGATTGTATTCGGCAAGATCGGCATGATCGTAGAGAAAAACCCTGTCGGTGCCGTATTTTTCAAGCTCTGCCACAAGGGGCTCAAGTGAGTGGCCCAGCAGGACTGCCGTCACTTCCTCGCCCCCGGGGGCTGCCAGCCTCCTTGCCTCTCCGAGCATTTCAAAGACCACACGGGGAAGAGCCTTATCTCTGGGCTCCGCGAGTATCCATATTCCTTTTCCCATTATCCTACTCCTTTCGTTTCAAGTCAGGGGCTCGTGAGCTCACAGGATCTTGGCTTCCTCTCTGAGAAGCGTGAGGAGCTGCTTCACCACGTCGGCAGGCTCTCCCTGAAGCACCCGCCCCGGCGGGCGCTTGGTGGGGTATTCCATCTTTATCACCCTCGTGCGGGAGAGAGCTTTGAGCTCATCGGCACTTTTGCCGATATCGGCAGCCTTGAGCTCTTTGATCTCCTTCTTCTTCGCCTGCATGATATCCTTGAGAGCCGGGTAGCGGGGCTCATTGAGCCCCTTCTGGCAGGAGAAGACCGCCGGGAGCTCCACCTCAAAAACCTCGGCGCCCCCCTCTATCTCGCGCTGCACCTTGGCTTTCTTCTGGTCAGGCGAGAACTCGAGCCTGTTGATGACAGAAACAAAAGGAAAGCCCAGAAGCCCCGCGAGCATGGGGCCCACCTGGGCGCAGTCATCGTCGATGGCCTGCCTGCCCACAAATAGTATGTCAGGAGCCTGGGTTTTGAGATAAGCGGCCAGCAGTTCAGCCGTGAGATGCCCGTCGCCGTTCTGAAAGGCATCGTCCACGAAGTGGACGGCCCTGTCGCCTCCCATGGCGAGTGTGGTTCTCAAGGCGTCCTTGGCGCGTGCGGGGCCCACCGAGAGCACCGTGACGGTGCTTCCTGCATGTTTCTCCTTTGTTCTCACCGCTTCTTCGACGGCGAACTCGCAGTAAGGGTTCACGATGTACTTGACTCCCTGGCTTTCTATATCCTTCCCGTCGGCGGTGATCTTGATGACAGTCTCCGTATCGGGAACCTGCTTGATGCATGCCACAATATTCATGGGAACCTCCTCCGGTGATTATTTCTTCAAAAGCTGCCTGGCGATGACCAGTTTCTGCACTTCCGAGGTGCCCTCGTAAATCTGCGTCACCTTGGCATCGCGCAGGTAGCGCTCGAGGGGGTATTCCTTGGTGTAGCCATAGCCGCCGTGGACCTGCACGGCATTGATGGTGGTGCGGACTGCCGTGTCTGAAGCGAAGAGCTTGGCCATTGAAGCCTCCTTGGAGAAGCTCTCACCCTGGTCTTTAAGCCATGCCGTCCTGTACACCATCAGGCGGGCGGCTTCCGTCTCCGTCGCCATCTGCACCAGCATGGCCTGCACCATCTGGAAGTTGCAGATCGGCTGGCCGAACTGCTTGCGCTCCTGGGAATAACGGAGCGACGCATCAAAGGCCGCCTGGGAAATGCCCACAGCCTGGGCGGCGATGCCGAGCCTCCCCACATCCAGCGCGCCCATGCATACTTTGAAGCCTTCACACTCAGCCCCCACGAGGTTTTCCGCCGGCACCCTGCATCCCTCGAAGATGAGCTGCGAGGTCCCTGAGGCCCGCATTCCCATCATCTCCTCCTTTTTCCCCACCTTGAAGCCGGGCGTGTCCCTCTCCACGATGAAGCAGCAGATGCCTCTGGAGCCGAGGGAGCGGTCCATGGTGCCATAGACGATGAAGAGGTCCGCTGCCACGCTGCTGGTGATGAAGGTTTTCGTGCCGTCAAGGATATAATGGTCGCCTTCCTTCCTCACAAGGGTCTCTATGTGGGCGGCATCGGAACCGGCGTTGGGCTCCGTAAGGGCGTAAGCTCCAAGCTTCTTGCCAGAGGCCACGTCGGCAAGATATTTTTTCTTCTGGCCGTCGGTGCCGAAGGTATAGATCACGTTCCCTATAAGGGAGTTATGGACCGCCATTATCACCGCCGTGGAAGCGCAGGCCCTCGCGATCTCCTCTATGGCAATACAGTAACTGAGCGTATCCATCCCCGCCCCGCCGTACTCATCGGGTATGGTGACGCCCATAAGGCCCAGCTCCGCCATGGCCTTGATGTTCTCCGAGGGGAAGGTGCATGCGGCGTCATGCTCGGCGGCTTTTGGCGCTATCTTTTCCTGAGCGAACTCCCGCACCATGTCCTGCAGCATTCTTTGCTCTTCATTGAGGGTAAACTCCATGCCGTAACTCACTCCTTTGCCTATGATCTCTTGACCGGGAAGCTTTTGTCAGGCCACTGGCGGCCCAATCCCGGAAATGACGGTACCGTTCCCTGTGGGTATCTTTTTGGTCCATAACTTTTCTTTATAAACGACGAAACTCCTTTTCTTGACAATTATTCAAAGCGTGGAGCGCTGCAGGAGGAATGCAGCCCGCGAGGTTATGGAGCTTCTTCAGGCTCCCCGCGGCAGTTTCAGAAATAATCGCCCCCAGAAAGGAAACTTCCCGGGGGAACGCGAAAGAAAAAGGTAAAAAGACTTGTCGAGACCGCATTTCAGCATCTGCCAGGAGGAGCCATGGACTTTTTTATTCAGGACTGGAAAGGATTTTTTCGGGAACCGAAGGAGACCTTCAAGAGAATTGCCACCTATGAGTCCCTTACCATCCCGGGAGTGCTCCTTTTCATCTGCGGCATCATCATGGGCTTTGAGCGCTATCTGAAGTACAATGCCTTCATCCTGAAGCTGGAGAACTTTGCACCCCGGGAGCTCACCCCTCATAAATACGGCATGAGAGATGCCGAGATGGTGATGGCGTTTCTTATGCCCTTCATCGTGCTGACGGCATGGCTTGCCTGCAGTTTCGCCTGCGATCTCATCGCCGAAAAAATGGGAGCCATCAAGGGTGAGATGCGTGACCTCCTCATCTGCTTCGGCTACCTCTCTTACCCGCTCCTTGCTTACCTGATAATCACTTTTCCTCTCTTCTACTTCGGGAGCGTGATGAAGATCGTTGCCCTGGAATGGCTGGGAGGGTTGCTTGGCTTTGCCTTCTTTCTATGGCTGATGTATCTTGCGAGCCAGGTCCTGGAGGCCATAAGCGAGATTCCCATGTCCCATGCCTTCATTACTCTGGGGATCACTCTTGCCCTTTATCTCATGTTCTTTTATGCCTTTATCGAGCTGATCCTGAACCAGATGCTCCTTGCCGGCTTTTTCGAAGGTAAATATCAATAGTGTGGATTGCAAAGTATGGGCCTCGTTCAGGTTTACACGGGAAACGGGAAAGGAAAAACGACAGCGGCTCTTGGCCTGTGTCTGCGGGCCCTCGGCCACGGCCTTAAAGTCTGCCTTATCCAGTTCATGAAAGGTGCCAGAGACTGCTACGGTGAATCGCTCATCGCCCCCTCCCTTGAGGGGCTCACCGTGTTCCAGTTCGGAAGGGCCGAGCTCGTTGCGAGGGATAATCCCTCGCCTGCTGACTTTGAAGAGGCCCGGGCAGGGCTTCTGGAGGCGCAGAGGCAGCTTAAAGGCAGGGGGTGTGACCTCCTGATTCTGGACGAGATAAATGTGGCTGTCGATTTCGGCCTCCTGGGCCTCAATGAGGTGCTTTCCCTCATCGAGGAAAAGCCTGAAGATATTGAGCTGGTGCTCACCGGGAGGAATGCTCCCCGCGAGATCATTGAAAAAGCCCAGCTTGTCACGGAGATGAGGGAAATTGCCCATCCCTTCAGAAAAGGCGTGGGCGCACGGAAAGGAATAGATTACTGAAAGCGCAGGAAACCTGCTCAATATCCAGCAGCGAGCTCTTCCAGGAAAAAGGCACGCGGTGACCCGGGACGGCACGAGTGCTGCAATGCTTCAAAGGACTATGGATAAAGCGCAATTGACGGCATATGCCGGAGGAAAGGAGCAATGATGAATATCTACGAGTACCAGGCCAAGGAGCTCTTCAGAAAACACGGTATTCCCGTGCCTGAGGGGTCTGTCATCGAATCGCCGCCTGACGCGAAAAGCATTTATGAGCGCTTTGGCAGGAAAGTGGTGGTAAAAGCCCAGGTTCATGCGGGAGGAAGGGGGAAAGCCGGGGGGGTGAAGCTCGCCTCGACACCGGACGAAGCCGTCACTGCCGCCAAGGCCATCATCGGCATGAAAATCAAGGACCTCACGGTGAAAAAGGTCCTCGTCGAGGAAGCCCTCGCAATCGACAAGGAATTTTACCTGGGGGTGGTGCTGGACAGGGAAAGGGCCCAGAACGTCATCATGGTGAGCTCCCAGGGCGGCATGGACATCGAGGAGGTGGCGGAGAAAACACCGGAGGCCATATGCAAGGCAACCCTTCACCCCCTCCTTGAGCTCCAGGAATACCAGGTGAAAAACCTCATTTATTCCCTGAAGCTCTCTGATGCCGAGCGTTGCCAGCTCGCCGCGCTCATAAGGAAGCTTTACCGCTTTTACTGCGATATTGATGCCACGCTTGTGGAAATCAACCCCCTGGTGCTGTCGGGAGCCTCCTTTATAGCCGCCGATGGCAAGGTCACCATAGATGACAATGCCCTTTTCCGGCATAAAGACTTTGAAGGGCTCTTCGACGTGGCTGATGATGATCCCCTTGAGCGTGAAGCTCACCAGAAAGGCCTCGCCTATGTTCACCTGGGAGGGAATATTGGCATCATAGGGAACGGGGCGGGACTGGTGATGGGAACGCTCGACACAGTAAAACAGGAAGGGGGAGCCCCCGCCAACTTTCTCGATATCGGAGGCGGAGCCAGCGCATCAGTGATGAAGAGCTCCCTGGAGATCGTGCTCTCCGATCCCCAGGTAAAGGGGATCTTCATCAACATCTTCGGCGGCATCACGCGGTGTGACGAGGTGGCAAAAGGAATCGTCGGGGTGATGAAAGAGTCGGCACTCAAAATGCCCCTCGTGATCAAGCTCTGCGGCACCCGCGAGGAAGAGGGGAGGGCCATCCTCAAGGAGGCACAGCTTGAGCCCGTGACGGAAGTCAGGGAAGGAGCAAGAAAAATCGTGGCGCTCGTGGGGGCGGGGAGCAGGGGATGACACCCCTTCACAGAGTGATACCCCCGAGCGAACAAGGCAGGCACTGAAGGAGGAAGACAATGGGAATTCTTGTGAACAAGGAAACTCGCGTGCTCGTGCAGGGAATTACAGGGCGGGAAGGCTCATTCCACACGGAGCGCATGGCTGAATATGGAACCACCATCGTGGCAGGCGTCACTCCAGGGAAAGGAGGCAGTCGGTGCCATGACATCCCCGTTTTCAATACCGTCGAGGAGGCACAGCGTCATCACAAGGCCGATGCCTCCGTCATTTTTGTCCCCCCTGCCTATGCAGGCGATGCCATACTGGAAGCGCTTGACGGAGGAATCAGGAGGATCGCCTGCATCACCGAAGGCATCCCGGTAAGGGAAATGGTGAAAATCTGCCATGTCGTCCAGCAGGAAAAAGCCGTGCTTATCGGCCCCAACTGCCCGGGCCTCATCACCGTAGGCGAGACAAAGCTCGGCATCATGCCGGGGAACATCTTCAAAAAGGGAAATGTGGGCGTCATTTCCCGGAGCGGCACCCTCACGTACCTCGTGGTGAACGAGCTCTCCATGGCAGGGGTCGGCCAGTCCACCTGCGTGGGGATAGGGGGCGATCCCCTTATCGGCACGTCATTCAAGGCCATGCTCGAGCATTTTGCCCGCGATAGCGCCACCCGCGCCGTGGTGCTCGTCGGGGAGATCGGGGGAAGCCAGGAAGAGGAGGCCGCCGCCTTCATCAAAGAGCACAAAATACCCACCGTCGCTTACATTGCCGGCAAGACAGCCCCTCCCGGAAAGCGCATGGGCCATGCCGGCGCCATCATTTCAGGCTCCAGAGGCACGGCAGCAGCCAAAGTGAAGGCCTTCCAGGAGGCCGGTGTCCCCGTAGCCGATACAATCATAGAGCTCGTTGAGCACGTGAAAAGAATACTCGAAGCCCTGCCGAGAGAAGAGCATCAGGTACTCCATGGATAGGAGATGCGGCCAGTGCGGCGCGAAAGGATCCCCCCAGGGAGGATTCTGCGCACGCTGCGGGCACCCTCTGGGAAGGGATGTGCTCATCGGCGGTGCCGTCATTGCCTCGCGCTACCGGATCACAAGCACCGTGGCCTCTTTTGAGTACGGCACTATCTACCGGGCTCATGACCTGCACCTCGCCGGCGGGGAGTGCATTATCAAGGAGTTCCTGCCGGAATACGTGGAGGCGTCATACCGCCAGCAGGCGATGAGCGGCTTCCGTGAGCAGGCTTTCCGCCTCGCCGGGATACCTCATGAAGGGCTCCCGCCCGTAAAGGACTGCCTGGACCACCAGGGGAAGCAGTACCTGGTGCTTGCCAGCGCCTTTCACTCAACACTCCTTGACCTTCTTGAGGAGGCCCGCTCCGAGGGGAAGAAGGGGCTCGCTCAGCAAGAGGTGATCCGGTGGGGCATTGCCCTTGCCGGGATCCTTGGTGCCCTCCACCGGGCGGCCCCCCCTTTCATCTTCATCCATGTGAAGCCTTCCTGTATCCTCGTTGACCGGGAGCGCGGGTCCCCCAGGCTGGTTCACATGGAGATGGATTATCGCCACTATGTGGCGGGCCTGGAGCACTCGGGGGCCTCGCCGGCCCTGATAGCTCCCGAGGTCTTCAAAGGCCTTCCCGAAACCCGGTCGGACCTCTATGCCCTGGGGAAAACCCTTATCTTTCTCCTCACCGGCGAAGAGCCCAACCCCTTCATGAAATCCTCCCTTGCCTCGCTCCTCCCCGGCGCCCGTGAAGGTCTCGTGAGGGCCCTGGAAAAGGCGACCCATGAAAACCCGGCGGGACGTTATCCCGATGCGGGGCAGTTCGGCGAATCGCTCTTGAGGCTCCTCGTCGAGGTGCCGCCCCCCCATACCCCTGTCGATGCCCGGCGGTACAGCGAAAAGGCCCTGGAACTGCTCAAGAGCCACCAGATAGAGGAAGCCATCATGGAGTGCAACAAGGCGCTCATCGTCGATCCCGCACACATGGAGGCCTATCTCTGCCTGGGTCACGCTTACCTGCGCGAGGGAAGGACAGATCTGGCGCTTGAAAAGTACAAGAAGGCCGAGTCTCTCGCAAAGGGCACTACAAAAATCCACTGCAACAAAGCCCTTGCCCTCTACCATCTTGGCAGGATTGACGAGGCCATAAGAGAAAATGAAAAGGCTCTGGAGCTTGATCCTGCCAACGCCATTGCGCGGAACAACCTGGGAAGCATCCTCCGCGAAGAGGGGAAGCATCGAGAGGCCCTGGCCGAGTATGAGAAGGCCCTGGCATATGACCGCACCTCCATGGCGGCCTATTACAACATCGGCCTCACCCACTATGACCTTGGGAACTTCGAGGACTCGGCTGCGGCATCGGCGAAAGCTCTGGAGCTTGACACCGGCAACCTCCACGCCGCCATCAACCTGAGCCTGGCTTATTTCCAGCTCGGAAAAATGGACCTTTTCATAGAGCTGAACGAGAAGGTGCTCACGGCGGACCCCGGGAATGCAAGAGCCCTCAACAACCATGGCGTGGCCTGCTACGCCATGGGAGCCTATGAAGACGCCGCGGCGGCCTTCAGAAAAGCCCTCGCATCGGACAGCGCCATGGAATCGTCGGTTTACAACCTGAAAATGGTGGAAGAGGAATTTCAGCGGAAAGAGACGTAATAGTACTTAATCATGCATATAGAGTACTTGGCCCACAGTGCCTTTTACCTCCTCTCGGCAAAAGGTACTGCCATCCTCATTGACCCCTATGACCCCGCTATCGGTTATGGCGCCATCACCCGCCGGTGCGATGCGCTCCTTATAAGCCATGAGCACCATGATCACAATTATTTCCCCGCGGTCTCCGGAAGAACAAGGGTGCTGAGGCCCCAGGCCGCTTCCCTTACCGTGAACGAGGTCACGGTGAAAGGCATAATGACCGATCATGATGCTTTCAGCGGCGAGCGGCGGGGCATTAATATCGTCTACTGCCTCACGATGGACGGGATCCGGGTCTGCCACCTCGGGGACCTGGGCCACATCCTCACCGATGAGCAGGTCAGAGAGATAGGGCCTGTGGATGTGCTTCTCATCCCCGTGGGAGGCCATCACACCATTGATGGCAAGGCGGCAAAGGAGGTAACCTCACAGCTTGCACCAAAAATCGTGATCCCCATGCATTACCGGACAGGGCAGCTGAAAAGGGACGAGTTTCCCCTTGATGAGGTCGCCGGTTTCACGGAAAACCAGCCATCGGTGGAGAAGTCCCCCTCGTCACTCCTCGAGATGACTCCCGAGAGCCTTCCGAAGGCAATGAAAATCGTGGTGCTCAACTATACCTTCTAAGAGCCTCACTGGGGGAAATCGTTGAGGCTCTTCACCCGCTGCACAAGGCTCGAAGCGCCGTAACGCTTTTCAAGCTCCAGCATCTTCCTGAGGCCCTCGCCATAGGTGGGATCATTATGGCTCACCTTGAGCTTGGCCCTCGCCAGGTATTTTTTATAGAGGAGCGCCTTGTAGGAAACCCACTCGGCAAAGCCTTCCCTGAATATGGTGCTCTGGTCCGGAGGACAGTACCGGGCCTGCCAGGCATGGGTGTATTCATGGCAGAGGGTATCAAAAGCCATTTCAGGCGACTGGCCCTTTCTCACGTAAATTGTGGAGACCGCCCCGTCAAAATGGTGTAGCCCCGCGATGCCGTCCCTGGGCACATACTCATTCCTTGAGGAATTGAGGGCATGAAGGGTGTTCCCGTCAGTAAGGATAATATTCTTCTCGTTGAAGGCAATCTCTATCCCGAGAATTCCCCGCACCACCCCCCTCACCTGCAGATAGAGGGGCATAATCTGCTTCGTGGTGAAGATGGCTTCCTTTGCGCAGTCAGGGCAGAGTGTGAGCTTGCGCTCCACCGCAATGCCTGAAGGTCCCACGGGGCCGCCGCAGTTGGAGCAGGCGGCGTAGAGGGAGACGCAATCCTGGCAGTATTTCTTGCCCGTGTTCTCAAAATACTTGTATTTCCCCGTGATTATCTCGCCGCAGACCGTGCACCGGGGGCCCTGAATGGCGTAACATTTATCGCATAATATGCCATCCTTGCCTTTCCAGTACTTTCCCGGGGGAATCTGACCGCACACGGCACAGCGGGGAGCCGTTTTCCTGTAGCACTCGTCGCAGGTAATCCCGCCCTGGCCGGTCCAGTATTTCCCCTGGGGGACCTGGCCGCATTTCGAGCAGCGGGGCGCCACTTTCTGATAGCATTGATCGCAGTAGACGCGGCCTTCGTACTGCCAGTATCTCCCCGTGATGGGATAACCGCAGGAAGAGCAGACAAAGCTCTGGGCAGCAGCATGTCCCCAGGCAATAACGACAAAAAGCAAGGAGAACAGAAGGAGTTTCCCGCCGTGGCGGCGAGCATTGAGAGCCATAAAGAGCTTCAGTCCTCCCGGGTAAAACTTTTAAGGCAAGACACCGGAGCATTCATCGATCATCATACCATGATGATGAAAAAGGTCATTCTCCCGATTCATCATCCCCTCCCCTCCAGGATTATCTCCTTCTTCCTCCTCCTCCGCCGCCGCCGATGCTCCCGGCACCGCCGCCACCGCCGCCCCGGTTCATTGACGGGGCGCTCCGCGAAGGCGCCGAAAGGGTGGGAGCCGATTTCCCGCCCGTAGTGAGCGAGCGGCTTGCGCCCCCAAGGCCTGTGGTGCCGAAAAGGTCATAGCTGTCGCCATAGGAAGGCGAGAGGTTCATGGAGCGCGACGAAGCGCCCGAGGCCTTCGTGGAGAACCCTGATGAGGAGACGGCTCCCTGCGTTGAAGCCTTGGTGCGGGCGGTTCGCTGCGCCGTTGAGGAAGTACTGTAAGCTCTGGGCTGCGTTGAGGAAGACGCGCCATAGGTCCGGGGCTGTGTCGAAGAGGAGGTGCCGTAAGTCCGGGGCTGTGCCGATGACGCTCCCGGTGCGCTCTTCGCCTGAGAGCCGGTGCCGGGCTGCCCGCCGACGTTGTAGCTCTGGCCCGTGGTGGTATTGGTGATGGTGGAGCTCGAGGTTCCCTGGCTCAATGTAGTGCTGCTGGTATAACTCCCTTGATTTTCGGTGGTGACGCTCGTCGAGCCCGTATAGGATCCCGAACCGGAGCCTACGTTGCTGTATGACCCGCTGTGCTGTGACGAGCCGCCGCCCTGTGAGGAATTCCACTCATTCGACGAGGTTCTCGACCCGCTCAGGGAGCCGTTGCTGTTCTGCGTCACCGAGCCGCTGCCGCTGTGGGTGCCTGCGGCATAAGCGCCCGTCGTGTTGTTGACGACGGCTCCCCCTGCCTGCGAGGAGTATGTGGTCGTCGATCCGCTCACCGTCTTCTTTCCCTTTGCCGCCCCGGCGGCAGTCACATTCTGCCCCGTCGAGGTCTGCACGTTCACTGCCCCTGCGCCACCGGCATAGGTGGTATTCCCCACGGTGGTCTTCCCGGCAGCCCCCGCGCCTGTCACGGTGGCGCTCTGGTTCCCCGGCGTCGTGACGGTGGCCTGACCGGCGCCTCCCGCCACGGTGGTAGTTCCATTGGTGGCATATCCGCCTGTGCCGGACCCGTTCACAGTAGTCCCATAGGCACCCGTTGCATTCACCGTGCCGGTAGTCGTCTGCCCGTAAGCATAAGGCCCTGCGGCAGCTGTTGTCGTTGCCGTCGTCGTTGCCGTACCTCCCTGGGCGCCGGTATAAGTAGTGCTTGAAGTGGTGCTCTGCGCTTCCGGGTAAGGGGTGGCATAGACCACAGGCCGCGGAACGGGGGTGGCATAGACTGCCGTGGTGGTGCTTCCTGTGGAACAAGTCTCCGCAGGATATGGTGTGGCTGTCGCCACTATCACGGGGGCTACGACAGGCCGGTAAACCCTCGCACCGGCGGGGTATACCGCTGTTCCGCCTTCTGTTGAAGACGCCGTCGCCTCACCCGGTTGCTCATTGCTCCGGAGTGCCGCAAGCTCAGCGGCTTCAGCGGGGAGGTTATGGATCTTCTCCTCGGTATCGGGATGGTTTCTCGCTATAAAGGACTTCACTCTCCCGGGGAGGCCGTCCCAGAGCTTCACCACTTCATTAGCCCTGGCCGTGGCCCCTGCCACGTCGCCCTCCTGTACCTCCTTCGCCACCTCCACGATGGTATCCCTGAGGGCCCGTATCTCCGCCAGGGTTCCCTCCGCCCGCGAGCGAGGACCGCCGAAGGCCGGGAGCGCCCCGGTGGCAAGGGCAACGAGTGCGAGCAGGCCAGTCAGGATCTTTGTCATAGCGCTTTTGTAAGAAATCTTCATGAGTCCTCCTTCGGGGGATGACAGGATCCCCTCCTGTTATTATAAGGCCCCGGGACATGAGAGGCAAGGGAAAAAAATACAATAAATATCAATCATTTTCTGGAAAGAAGGACCTTGGGAATGAGATGGAGAATCCCTTTCACGCGGGATTACGGCTGGAGTTTCCGGTCTGTGATCTTGTTTTGTTTCATGAATACCAACCCGCGAGGTGACCATAATGGCAGACATAAAATCACGAGTAACGCTGAACCTTATAGAGAAGTACGCCTGCTACCTGGACGGCAAGCTCCCTCTCTCATCTGAAGAGGCGAAAGCCCTGGAGGAGAAGCTCGAAAGGAGCTCCAAGAGGAGGATCACCGCCAAAAAGCTTCTCACCATCTTCACCAGGTGCGCCGGCTACCCCAGCCCCTTCATGAGCTGAGCCTCCCTCTCCCTGAAGGGCCTCAGGGTGGCAAACAAGGCCATGCTTCTGGAAGCCCTCGCGGATTTCGCTGAGAAAAACGTGGGCTTTGCCGACGCCTACCACGCGGCGTTCATGCGCCACCACGGGATAGCCACTGTTTATTCCTGCGACCGGGATTTCGACAGGCTCGGCGTGGAGAGAAAAGAAGGGTAGATGAGGAGTTCGCTCCCCTTATAATGGCATACTGCCGAAGCGCTCCTCATGGTGTCGGCACTTTATCGATCTTCCGGACGATTGTGCATTGTCTTTCATTTGGTATATAATGTAAAGTATACTACCTCGAACAAGGGAGAATTTTCTTGAAGCACAAGGGATACTTTCTTATCTCTCTGGTCCTCCTGCTCTGCCTGGAAAATCCTGCCTTTCCCCTTTCAGGAACGCGGGAATCGGATAAATGGACCAGATGGGATACCGGCTCCGCCATCACGATAATCAAGGGGAGTTTCTCTCCCCTCAGGACAAGAGTATCGGGGGTGGGCAACCTCATTGACGCGGCATGCCCTCCCTCCACCTATCCCACCAGCTACTATTCAACCTATGGTTATAAATATATGCTCCTCGCAGATTACGGGACTTTCCTCAACCTGCGGTCATGGATTCTCACAAGAAACGAGACGCTTGCGAGCAGCACCCAGAACACTGCCTATCTCCAGGGCTTCACCTGGCAGGGGGGAAGCGGCGATCTCGTCCTGGTTCCCGTGGGCACCAAGGGCTTCGCCGCGAACAGCGCTTCACCTCCTATCAATGGGATCCCTTACATTATCAGCGAGAATCCTCAGCTGATTCAGAAATCCCAATACGTGCCGTGCCTCAATAACGGCAACCGCTCTCTGGCAGGCCCCAGCCCCGACGGAATGCTCGACGCGGAACTGCTGAGCCAGACCCAGTCCTGGGGAGTGACGCTCCTTCCCTCGAACCTGCAGGCCATGGATACCGCCTTTGACCAGAAGAACGGCCAGCTGAAATACAGGAACAACGGCGCCAACGATACTCCGGTGAGCACCATGGAGGAGTTTGACAGATGGCTCAGCTCCGGTGATGACGATGGCAACCAGAGCATGTTCTGCCATCTTGTCCCCCCCCTCCCCGCCGGCTCGTCGGAAGCCGAGGTGAAGGCTGCCGTGGCAGCCAAGGCTAAGGGATACCCCTTTACCGCGGGTCTCATAAAAACCTGCGACCTCGCAGTCTATCCCTACGCCCTTGGCGGGGGCCTCCAGGCGTCACCGGTCCTCTGCGACGCCATGGCAAGAGACTCATATACGGCACTCTGGACAGATCCCCAGACCTTTGGCGCTCTCTCGGCAACAGCGCCGCCGACAGACTATGATGCACAGCTTTCCGCACTGGGAGAGCTCATGAAGTGCTTCAGGGAAAGTCCCATGACCTATACAAGGAAAGGTGCAGGCTATGTCCCCCAGGAGCAGGCCAACGACTGCTCGGTAAGGCTTATCGCTTATAACTATAATTCTTCTATGAGAGCCAAGACCTCGGAGGTGGCAAGGATGGGCGACGGGCGCCTTGCGCCGTCAGGGAACTCCCTGTGGGTGGAGCTTGTGCTCACCAACCAGTATAACACACCGAAAGAGCGCCTCTTTATAGAGAATGTATCACTTTCAGTAATATACCGGGATACGGCGCTGCCGTCCCAGACAGTGAAATGCGCGGGCTTCCATGAACCAGTGAAAAACTATCTTTTTTCCCGCCACAGCGCCAAGGAGGTAAAGGACAGAACTTTCTACCGGGTCTTCGAAAGGGACAGCCTCCAGACGATTCGGGCCATTTACGGCACAGTGACTTTCAGCAAGCCGAAGGATCTCACTCTCGATGACTATGCCCTCACAAGAAAGAACACCGGCACCTCAGGGTTTACCCTCACGACGGCCCCCCTTGTCATGGCCCCATGACCGCCGAGTATTTTCTCATGGTTACCCTTGTCCAGAGCGCCATGCCAGAGCCCGGTGAGCCCTGCTCGTCAGGGAGCGACAGGTTGACCCGGATACACTGGGGATAGGTGGAATTCTCCCATACAAAGGTGCAGGCGCTTACGTTCTTCGCCACTACTTTCGTGTCGGCCACGGTCCACATGCTGCTGTCAACGGAAGTATCAACACTGCCGGGATCATAGAGAATTCTCTCAATGGTGCGCCGGGCATTGTCATAACGGTAACTGTATATGCGCCGGGCATATCCCCCGTTATCAGCACGGATTGATTCCACCGTGATATAATTCGTCATCAGCCCCCCGGGAGCCTCAAGTATCTGGTCTGAGAAGGGCAGCACCAGGGTGGAGCCTTCCTTTAAGTCACGGGTAAGGAGATAGAGCGTGGTCCTCAATTCTGACAGGATGCTGCTTCTCACGTCGCCGAAGCGGAAAGTGCGCAGGGCCCTGGTGACAAGCGAATAGCATGCCGCCATGAAAACCACAAGGATGGCGCAGGCCACAATGACCTCGGAGAGCGATACCCCTCGGTGAGATTCTTTACCAGTTCGTTTCAACAGCGCCTCCCAAGCATTTTAGGGTCTCCAGGTGGTATATGCTGCTCCTGCTCCCCGATACCAGGTATTTTTCCACGTCAACAGAGACATACACGAGGGAATCTTTGCCGCTATAAGGGCTTACCGTCTGGACCCTGAAATAAAGCAAGGGGTACTCGGGGCCGAAATCCCCTTCCGAAAGAGAAGGCATCTGATCCGCGGGGAGAAGAAGCACCTCCTCCATCTTGGCCTGTCCGAGAAAGGACGCGGCCGTCACTTCCTTGGCCTTGCCTATGGTTCTTGCCCCCAGGGGGAAAAGGTACATCACCGCGATAATGCCTACAGTGAAAATCACCATGGCAATCATGACCTCTATCAGGCTGAAAGCCAGATTTTTCCTTCTATACCGCCTGCCCGGGCAGATCATGGAAATCATCTTTTTTTCATTGCCTCACTCTATCTGGTAAATCTGAAGGTCTCCCGCGGCGCTCATGTGGGCCGTTATTATCACGGAACTGCTGTCCGTTTTCTGGAACTTTGCCATTGAAATGATGACATAGCCCCCCCCCGCGGGGTTGGTAAATATGGATATCAGCACATACCCCTGCGGCATGGTGAATTCACAGTAATTCATGGGGGGGATGCCGCCTGTCCACACGGTTCTCTGGGAATACCAGTATTCGATTCCAGCCTCGGCAAGATACTGGAGCTGAATCCGCCTCGCCACGTCGGCAGAGAAGATCAGGTTCTGATCACAGGCGAACCTGAAGGTGAGGCCCAGGAGAAAAAGAAAGACAAGGATGAGGAGGGAGGTGAGAAGTGCTATGCCCCGGCGTCTTCCTCTCACCCTCAAAAGGCCTCCTTTCTCTGTCTACTGAATATTATAGCACAATAATGAACTGCATCCCATTATGCAGGAAAACCAAAACCTGCAATTTCGTTATTGAATCTCCTTTTCAAACTTTTCCCTGCACCAGAGCAATAATCCTTGCCCAAAATCTGATTTTCTCACCTGATATGGCCATTCTCCTGTCCCGCACCTTCATGAAAATATTTTCTAAATCTGAAATCCTCAGCAAAAATGCCAGACCCTTATAAAAAATGGCCAGGAGTGCAAAAAAAGACCTCTAGAAAATTGTCTGGAGGCATTCAGAGTCATTTTTGACCTTTTCATCCATTGAGAACCTTCTGGAGGGCATCCTATGATGCCTTAAAAACCTTTTTGCTATAAGCTTTTTAAGGGGTGCTCTCTTTGATTTTTCCATTCTCATATGCTATAATAGTTTTATGGATACATTTGGACTCTGCCAAACTCACACACTTTTCCTTCCCGATGAAGAAGAGCTTCTTCACCTCAATGATTCTTTCTCTTCGCAGGATTACGAAGATATGCTCCTCCTCCCTGAGCCTTATGAGCTCCCCGCCGAGGCCTATCATAAGGCGGAGCGCATGGTGAAGATTGCGATTGACGGCCTTCTCCCTGAAGTGGAGAAGCTCACGGAGGGCTTCACCTGGGGACCCCTCCCCTCGCTCATCGACAGGGATGATCGGGCTTCCCGGATGGATTTCACTCTCTGCAAGGCAATCCGGGGCCGCCTCGCCCTTGACCTTGTTCTGGGCGGCCTTCTCGTCACTCTCAAAACGAAAGGAGTTGATCATCTTGGCTACCGCTCCATGGCGTCTTTTGCCGTGGAGCATCTCTCGATGTCGGCGCGCAGGGCGTCTGAGCTGATGCACAACTATGAACTGCTGAGCAGACTTCCCCTCACCCGGGAGGCATATCTGCAGGGAAAAATAGTCAAAAGCTCCCTGAGGCATCTCTCCAGGATCATCACGCCTGAAAACGAGGCGGAGTGGCTTGAAAAGGCGCAGCGCATGACAGTGAGCGGCGTTGAGAGAGAGGTAAAAAAGGCGCTTGCCGGGGAGATGGAGCCTGCCGTAGGGGAGGAGCGCGGCGGCGGCGACTGTGCTGAGGGCCTGATGATGCATTTCAGGGTGTCACCGTCTCTTGCCCTCACATGGGATTTCGCCCTCACCTTCTACAGGGACAAGGAGCACTACGACGGGCCTCTTGCAGATTTTGTCGAAGCGCTTCTCGGGAACTTCCTGGCCTCCGGGAAAAGCGCCCTGCAGGCGACAGCCATCGATGGGAAAGGAGCACTCCCTCTCTTTTACCGTGAGCCATTTTTATCGCGGAGGGAGAGGGAATGCCGCGGGAGCGATGAGGAGCTTCTCCGGGAGATGGGTGCTCCTGATCAGGCGAGTGGCAGCAATGACCCCTGGGAATCGCCGTGGGACATCTTTTTCCCCTCGTGGCTTGATGGCGATAGTGCTGCTTCAGGTACCGGCCCAGAGGTCGTCTCTGCAAGATCTCTCGCAAGAGTTCTCATCAAAGGAGCGATGATACGCCAGAGGCTTGATGCGGCAACAGGGATGCTCTTCCGGGGGATGAGTGAGGCATTTCTCCACGAGCGTTTCGGGTTCAGCTCCGTTGAGGACTACGCGGAAACCAGGTGCGGCTTCTCCCGGGCCCAGACCCGCCAGTTCATAAGGCTTGCCGAGAGCTTGCGCCGCAGGCCTCTCACAGAGGATGCTTTCAAGAAAGGCATCATCACCAGGGAGCAGGCCCGCCTTATACTCCCCCTGGTTGACTCAAAAAACGAAGCTCAATGGATTGCCTATGCCGCGAGCGTCCCCACGGCGGACCTCAGGGAAGAGGCGGGGCGCATCGCCAGGATCAAGGAGTATGACTGCTTTGTCCCGGTGAATTACACCCTTCTCCCCGGCTTCCGTTACTTCACCGATGAGAGGTTTCACCGCCTGCCTGAAGAAGTTCAGGACATCATCAGGACTGGATCGTGGTATGCAGGCCCCTCCCTCGCCCCTTCATGGCCCCTGACAGAGGACGACGAGGCCTCCCTGGAATTCCGCGACAGGCGATTTGAGAAGCCCTGGAGACATTTCAGCGATGTCAATGAGCTGCGTGCCGCTGAGAGCTCAATGGTAGTTGAAAATTTTTCTTCCCTGTGTGCGCGTCACGGACTCGATACCGGAACCACACCCTGCACCTGCGGGACAGATTCCCTCTGTGAGGGTCATGAGGCCCTCAGGCAGGCCCGGCATCTCTGCACCCTCCCCCCGGGAGAGTCTCCCGAGGAAACCTTTCTCAGGGACATCCTCCAGGGAGGGAGCACCTCCAGGAGCACCTCGGGCTCGATGATAGTCAAGTTCTATCTGCCGTGGGAGCTCCATGAGCTCTGGAACACCGCCAACCTGGCCTTTCTTGCTTCTCAGGAGCACTCAGAAGCCGCCGTCACCACCGATGATGCCCAGGAAGGGGTTTCCGCTGATGAAAGATTCCTTGCCGCCCTCCTCGCAGACTATCTCTCCACTGAAGGGCATTTCCAGAAAGCTGCCCATCATCACAGGATCCTCAAGCGCGACCGGTTCCGCTGCCAGGTTCCCGGCTGCCGATGCCGCCGGAATCTCCATGTCCATCATATCATAAGGCGCTCCCAGGGCGGCACCGATGACCCCTGGAATCTCATCGTAGTCTGTGAAGCCCATCACCTTCACATTCTGCACAACCTGATGACCCTCACCATCAAAGGTGAAGCTCCTCACAACCTTACCTTCACCTTCGGCGCCTACTCAGAGGGTACACCTTTCTTGATATATGAAAAGGGAGTCAAATCAATGCCCCCACATGAGTGTCACCAATCGCTTTGTGACGAGCTTCTCTGCAGCATCGGCTTTTCAGGAAAGTAAGGATCAATTGGCGCAGGCAAATGATTATTACGAGGTAAAAAAGCGTGTGAGCGCTACGAAGACTTATATTGCATTTACCGCTCCCCTGTGGGTAAAGCCATCGCCATAGCAAATCAAGAGGATTTCTCCTCTCCCGCACTAAAGTACCCACTCCTGCGAATCCATGCTCACCGGAGAGAAAAGAGGCGCTTCCATGAAAAAAGGCACGGCAAAAAAGGCATCTGAAGAATCCATCGCCATCATAGGAGGCGGCAACATCGGGCAGGCCATTGCAAGGGGGCTCGCCACGTCGGGAAAGTTCGCCCCCGGGCAGATCATCATCACGCGCCGGCAGGCAGGCCTCCTCAGGCACCTTGCCCTCGATGGCTTCGTGACCATGTCTGACAACAGGGAAGCCACGAGAAGGGCAAAAACGGTGCTGATCTCCGTGCTCCCCCAGCAGCTTGACGGCGTGCTCCGCGAGATAGGCCCCGGGCTCATCCCCGGGAGGCACCTTGTCATCTCCATCGTGACGGGCGCCACCACTGATGAGATCGCGTCTCAGATAAAAAAGAAAATACCCCTCATAAGGGCCATGCCGAACCTGGCGATAGTGATAGGGGAGTCCATGACCTGCATCGCCTCAAAGACGGCAAGCCCAAGGGAAATCGAGGCCGCGATGGAAATCTTCAACACCGTGGGGAAAACCCTGCTCCTCAACGAGGAGGACATGGTTCCCGCCACGGCCCTCTGCGCCTGCGGCGTGGCCTTCTTCCTGCGCTCCATCCGCTCGGCCTCCCAGGGCGGCATCGAGATAGGCTTCCACTCCGACGATGCCCTCCTGATGGCGGCCCAGACGGCAAAAGGGTCGGCGGCGCTGATACTGGAGCAGGGCTCCCATCCCGAAGCGGAGATTGACAAGGTCACGAGCCCCAGGGGGTGTACCATCTCCGGCCTCAACGAGATGGAGCATATGGGCTTTTCCTCTGCCATGATAAAAGGAATCACCACGGCATCGGAGAAGGCGGCAAAGCTCTATCAAAGGGAGGGCAGGGAGAGGTAAGGAGCACCATCACCAGTCATGGTGGTGGTGATGGTGAAAAAAGAAGTCCAGGGCAATGTCGCAGACCGTGTGGATCACTTCCTGGGCGACGTACGAGGAGTCGCTGAATGTCCCGGAGGAGGCCCCCCGGGAAACCGGCGGGGAAGGCTCCGAAGGGGGAGAGGCAATGTCGCCGGAACTGTCATAATTCATGAGAGGGCCCTGGCGCTCGTCCCTCACGAGAGGCTCCCTTCGCTCCACGCGGGTTTCATGGTAATTGACGCCCGTTCTGGGAAGACCCTCGGTGATCCCCATCACTTTCGCCACCTCAAAGCGGTCGAACCATATCCCCCTGCACCCCATGCAGGCGTCAATATTCACCCCCTTGTAATCTATGACCTGGAGCCCCCTGCCGCAGCGGGGGCATGTGCGCTTCCCCTCCTCGACTCTCGCCTGGGTGGGATCGTAGGCCATGGGGTGCGTCACGAGCTTCGGGGCCTTCTTGAAGGTGGTGAGCTTCTCCATCTCATCGGCGTCAAACCAGAGCCCTCCGCACCACCGGCAGTGATCGAGCTCGATTTCATAAGCATAGATGATATGCATGGTTTTCTGGCAGACGGGGCAGGGAATAGCCATTGATGCTCCTCGCTTCCGGAGGCTCCCGGTGAAATCCGGCTTCCTGGGAGCCGTCAAGGGGAAATTCTCCTCCAAAGTGACTTTCCCTCCCGGGAGGAGTTTGCCATGGGGCAGAGAAGAATGGTGAAGGTCGCTTTCCTGGGAGGGCAGGTAGATCAGTGGTAAAGAGCTTCTTTAAGGTTTCCCTTCTTTTCTCATGGATTGTTTTTCCCCTTCTCGCCCTCAATACAGGAGTCTTTTCATACAAGGACCTCAGAAGCCTCTGCAACAGCTTTCTCGCCGAAAAAGGGGGCACCGCCTGGGTCACGGCGGCAGAGGGGATAAGCCACAGGAAAGCCCCCCTGCCGAGAAAAGGGGGTCGGGACGGAAGCGAATGCCTCCTGATGGTGCGCCTTGACCCCGCGCGCTTCCGCGCAGGAATCCTCTACGCCCATGCCATGGGCAATACCGCAATGACGGTGAAAGACATGGTGGCACGCTCGGGAGCGGCGGCGGGCATCAACGGGAGCTATTTCGACGAGAACGACCGTCCCCTCGGCTTCCTGAAGACCCGCGGTAAGATGGTGAATGATTACATCGCCACGCCTGTCATCTACTCGGGCATCATAGGATTCTCAAAGGGAAGGCTCTCCATCGTCCACCGCGACACCTTTCACCCCCTCTCGTACGACGAGGCATTCCAGGTAGGCCCCCGCCTTGTGGCAGGAGGTAAAGCCACCGAGGGGCTCCAGAAAACGATAGATTTCAGGGAGGAACACCGCCGGGCGGGGTGCGGCATTGACAGGGAAGGGAAAATAGTGCTCTTCGTGACGGCGCCCTCATACGCCACGATAGGCTGGGACGAGCTTCGCACCATTCTGCTGGGTCCCGCCGAGCGGGGCGGCATCACTCCCCTCGACGTGATAAACCTGGACGGGGGGAGCTCCACGCAGCTCTATGTGAAGGCCGGCAGCTTCGAGCTCAAGGAAGGGAACTCCCAGGTCCCCCTGGGAATCGGCTTTTTCCGGAAATAGGTCACTTTCTGCCCGGCGGCTCCCCCGAGAGAAGGACTCTTGCGTCAGAGGGCACCCCGATAGTGACCTTGGACTTTATGCAGTTCCCGATGATATCCCTCACGCTTGCCTCGCCGAAGCGGGGATTTCTCCCCTTTTGAAACATCATGTAGCCGTCGCCACCGTGATAGAGGTAATCAATGGTGCCAACCCGGTAAAGGCGGCGGTCGTCGAGGGGCCTTCCCCCGACCATCACCTCAGAGATCTGCACCGTGCCCTGGGCTCCCCGCCGGTAAGCGAAGCTCACCCCTGACACCTGGATCACTTTCTCGGTAAGGACGCCGTGCTCCAGCACAGCCTTTATGGCGCTGCCGGCGAGGCTCACGGTCACCACCACGTCTTCGAAGGGGAACATGCGGTACACATCCTCCCTGGTGATCTTTCCCCGGTAAAAAGGCATCCTCAGGGCGCCGGAATTGATGAAGAACACCTCCGTCCCTGAGTATTCCCTCAAAAGATCGGCCACAAGGTCGCCCATGGCCGAGTCTCCCCTGCCGGGGAGTGGCACCTTGGGAATCTCCTCGCGCGCAAACCCCACGACTTCCTTCATGACAGGCTGTATTTTCCTGACATAGGGCTCAAGAAGCGCCACGACAGCAGGATCGGCAGTGATGTCTCTGTCCACGATGGGAATAAGCTCATCCCTTTCCTTGAAGGAGAGGACCTTCCCCGTGTCCCTGTCAACAGAGAAGGTAAGATCGCCGAGGTACATCCCGTAGGCCCGGGCCTGCACGATAATGGTGCCGTTGACGACGAGGGGATCCTTGAGGGCCGTGTGGCTGTGGCCTCCGATGATAAAGGCAATCCCGGGGACCCTGGCCGCCAGCTCCTTGTCGGCATCAACGCCGCAATGGGACAGGAGGCCCACGACCTGCACCCCCTGTGCCTTGAGCTCATCGCGGTAGCGGGCCGCCACCTCTTCGGGGGGGAGGAACCTGAGGCCTTTCATATGAAGAGGATTGCTGATGCGGGGGGTCTGCGGCGTGATAAGGCCGATTATGCCTATCCTGACGCCTTTCCTTGTAAAAACATGGTAAGGTGAGACGAAGGGAAGAGGTTTCCCCGTCTTTTCTTCGACGATGTTGGCACAGAGCACCGGGAATGAGGCATGAGCCACCATTTCGCGGAGCACGGGAACACCCCAGTCAAATTCATGGTTGCCGAGCTCCATGGCATCAAACCCGAGGGCGCTCATATACTCCACGACAGGCTTTCCGCGGAACTCGTTGGAGAGGGGCGTGCCCTGGGCGATATCGCCGGCGTCCAGGGTGAGGGTGCCTTCGGGGTTGAGGGCCCTGAGCTCGCGGATCTTTGACGCGATAAAGGCAGCGCCGCCTATCTTTTCGGGGAGCGGCGCAAGGGCCTTGTCCTCGTAAGGGAGCAGGTAGCCATGGAAGTCGTTGATATGGAGTATCTGGAGCTCCACGGCCTCGCCCGCCATGAGACCCGCCGTCATGAGCCCCAGAAAGACTGCGGCACACGCAAGAGCTCTTATCAGGACAAAGCGAAGAGGAAGATAAGGATTTTTCATTGCAAGGACCTCTGTTTTCTTCATTGCTGCTGCTTTTACTGTTTATAGGAACTTCTTATTCCTGCCGGCCTTCCATCCTTCCGGTCCTCTACTTTTCGCCGGGCACCGCTGCCGCTTCTCCGCTGGTCCCTGTCCCGTGGCGCTCCCTGACCTGGCTTAAGAACATCGAAAGCTTCATGTCCCTCACGGAGTCCTCGTAGCCGTCATAATCCATGACGAGGTACGGGATGTTTCGATGTGCCTTGCGCAACTCTCTCGAAAGGGCGCTCACCACAAGGCTGGGCATGCAGTTGAAAGGCCCCACGCTCACGATGCCCGAGAGGTTCCTGCGGGCGAAATCCTCTGACTTTCCCATGCTCATGATAGCCTCGCCGCCGAAAAACCTGTTCACGTAAAGGGCTCCAAGCTCCACCACCTCGTGGGAGGGGAGCTCATCAAAGCCTTCCAGGTAAGGAAGGGTGGCATTGAAGAGGCGGTGCTCGTCGCGGGAGGCAAAGGCCCCCAGGAACTCCCTCATTTTCGCATCGATGATGAGGCCTGCCTTTTTGTCATCCTTCCAGCGGTCAAGGGAATGCTGGCCCGTGATATAGTTGGAGTAGGCGAAAAACTCCGTTAGGGGGGCGAGCCATACCTCAGCGCCCATTGATTCAAGCGATCTTATGATGGACTGGTTCGAGGGCTCATGGAGGCGCACGAAGAACTCCCCCACCATCCCCACCAGGGGCTTTGGCGGGCACTCTGACCTTACAGAGGCAAATTCATGACGCGCCTCTTTAAGAAGGGCCTCGAGAGGCTCAAGGTGGCTTCCCGAGAGCAGGGCGCCGGCTTTGCGCGTAAAAGAGCTGAAATCGACGCCTCCCTTTTCTATCAGAACACAGAGCTTATCGATAAAACGGCTGAATATCCTGTCGGCGGCGCCCTTCTCCCCCTCGTAGGGCCTCGTGTGAAAAAGCATTTTTTCCAGCAGGTCATGGGCCACCAGGCCGTCCCAGACGGTGAGGACAAAGAAGGTACCCAGGCCGCCACTCGTATTCCTGTTACCCAGGGTGACAAGGTCCACCGAGCCGTGAAGGGCGTCCATGATGCTTTTCTCCAGCATGAAGTACATGCCGTACCGGCAGGGCCCCATGGATTTGCCCTGAAAGAATGCCTCCTTCGAGGGATCAAAGCCCTCCCTCGAGGCATGGGTGAACATGTCTTCCGAAGTGTGGAGCATGGGGAGGCACACATCGCCGCAGATATACTTTCTCGCCCGTGAAAGCCCCTTGTCGTCTGAGCGGGGAAGGACACGGGCATTGATGCCGAAGGCCCTCATGACGCTCGATATGACGGCAGAGCCGGCATTCATATCGGGGACCCAGAGAATTTTCTCTCCGATCTCCCTGAGGGGAGTCTCCGATGCAGCCTTCTTCTCGCTCGCCTTCAGCGGCGGAGCCACCTGGCCCACTGAATTCAGATATGCCTGAATCCTTGTGATGATACCCGTATCGGAGGTGTGCTCGTCGATCTGGACGGTGAGGTAGTGCTTGTCAATCTCCTCCTTGAACATCTGGTCGATGAAGGCGTCGGGGCCGCAGCCGAAATAGGTGACCACGAGGCCGTGGAGGTTCTTCCTTCCCGAGAGCATCCTCGCCGCGGCAAGCTTCTTCTGCCCCTGGACCGAGTACATGTTGGGCCACTGCACGGCTGTGTCATGGTCTTCCAGGGGGAGAAAATCCATCGGAAGGGGAAGATACCCCTCGTCAAGCACTTTTTTCGCTACATCCATGGTGACGGCGGGATCATGGACGGCATAGGGCCTCCCTATTATCACGAAGGCCATCTGGTTCTCGCCGAGGCTCTCGAGCACTTCCTTTCCGCGGGCACTGATGCGCTCCCTGAACTCATCCAGAGTCCTTCTTGCGACCCCATAGGCTTTGTCCACTGCCGCGGCCTTCACGCCGAGAGTCTTTCCAAGCTCACGGAGCACGCGCTTCACATGGGCCTCTCCCCGCTCGAACATGAAGGTGGGCGTGAGGAACTCTGTCCTCTTCCCCTCAGCGGCAAGGGCCCGCCTTATCACGTCAGGGGCCGACTGCACATAGGGGCATATATTGCAGGCCTCGTTCTTTCCCACGGGCTTTTCAGCCGAGAATATGTAGGGGAGGAAAATATAGTCGGGCTCCTTCTCAAGCAGGCTCGCCACGTGGCCATGGGCCACCTTGATGGGAAAGCAGGGCTCCGCGACGGTGGAAGACACTCCCGAGGCTATGATCTTCTTGGTGGTCCTCTCCGAAGGGATGACCTGGAAGCCCGCCTCGCTGAAAAAGGCATTGAAGAAGGGATAGTAATCAGAGAAGAAGAGGCCCCTCGGGATGCCCACGGTGCCAAGAGTGCTTTCCCGCGCCGGTGCCTCGTAAAGAGACATGAGGAGTCGCTCCCTCTCTTCGAAGAGGTCGGGGAGGGCCTCACCCTCCTTCTTTTTCTGGGCGCTGCTGTAACGGTCGCAGCGATCCCCCTGGTAGAATTTCTCGTCGCCCACCTTGAACATGTTCACGTGGCACTCGTTGGTGCAGTGGGCGCACTGGAAGGAGGTGAGGGAATAGTCGGCACCCAGGATGGCCTCAAAGCCCTTGAAGGCTTTCACCGCGCTGCCCCTCTCATGGGCTTCGTACGCAAGGGTCGCCACCCCGATGGCGCCCGTAAGGTGCGGGTAAGGCGGAACTACAATGGGACGTGACAGGAGGGTTTCAAAGGCCCCTACCATGCCCCTGTTGAAGGCCACGGCGCCCTGGAAGACCACGAAGTCACTCACCGGCCTGCTGCGGACCACCTTGGCAAAGTAATTTTTCGCCGAGGCGAGACAGGCTCCGGCGCAGAGGTCCTCAATACTCACGTTGTTCTGCTGAAAGTGTATAAGGGCTGACTCCGAAAAGACGGCGCAGGTGGAGTTGATGAGGGGCGGCTTCTTTCCTTTCAGGGCGATGTCGCCAAAGTCCTGTATCTCGATATCCAGGTTCTTCGCATGCTTCTCTATGAGGGCTCCCGTGCCGGCGGCACAGGCCCAGTTCATCTCGAAATCCGTGGTGTTGCCCTGGTAGAGCTGGATGAATTTCGAGTCCTGGCCGCCTATTTCAATGATGGTGACTTCCTTTTCCTTGATGGATGCCGCGGTGCCGCTCGACTGCGCGGTGATCTCGTCCTTGATGAGGCCGGCGCCTATGAAATAGGCAGTAAGATAACGCCCTGACCCTGTCGTGGCCGCCACTATCTTGTCTATGGCAAAGCCCTTTTCCCCTATCTCTTCCATGATGGCTTTCATGGTGAGCTGCACCGCCTTGATGGGGTTGCCTTCAGTTCTGCGGTAATGGTGGGCAAGCACGTGGTATTCCGGGCCGATCTTTGTCACCAGGGCCGCCTTGGTGCTTACCGAGCCGATATCGACGCCAAGGGCGGCGACCCCGACATGACAAAGCCCTTCGGGAAGGGGCGGCCGTTCCATGATGACGGATCGCTCAAGTTTTATAGGCTCCATGGAGGGGTAATCAAAGGGGACGGTCAGGTGCCTCTCCACTTTTTCCATGGCCTCTGAAAAGAAAAGGGGCCTCTCGGCCTTGAAAGCCGCTCCCAGGGCGGTAAGGTAAAGATAGAGGTCCGGCGTGACGACCTGCTCGGCCCTGAGGCCCAGTTCATTGATGAGATGGTGCTTCATGCACCTGTTCGAGGCCACACCGCCTATGAGGGCCACCTTGTCGGTGGGCTTGCTGCTCTTGTGGATAATGCTCTTGTAGTTCCTTGCCGCAGCCTGGTGGATCCCCGCCACGATGCGCTCCTTGGGCGTCCCTTTCTGGTAGTGATGGACTATGTCAGACTCGGCAAAGACGGCGCAGCGCCCCGAGATACCGGCGGGGTTCTCCACGGAGAGGCCCACATTGATAAACTCGTCAAGGGAGTCATACTTGAGCCTCTTGTGCATGTAATCAAGAAAGGAGCCCGTGCCCCCCGCGCATTTCCCCCCGGGAGCCACGTCCTCTATGATGAGGCGGCTGGATTTCTCATCCTTGTGAAGAGAGAGGTACGACTGCGTTTCCGCGCCGATCTCAATGATATGGCGCACTTCGGGGTAGAGGCGGTTCACCGTCTCCACAATGGCATCTATCTCGTTGACCGTCGAGACGCTGAGGAGCTCGGCAAAAGCGTCGGCTCCCCTTCCCGTGATGGCTCCCTTCACGGTGCCGTTGTTGGCAGGGATGCGCTTCCTCACCAGAGAGAGGATCTCCCTTATCTTTTCCAGGGGCTTTCCCTTGATCTTGAGGGGCTCAAGAGGCTCAATGCCCTCTTCGCTCACAATGACTGATTTGATGGTGTCAGAACCGATATCAATACCTACGCGGTATTCCAAAGCTCTCTCCTCCTTGTGAGGATAGATGGCGCTCCCCTGGGATGGCTGCCATAGAGAAAGAGCAGGGGATTCCCATCCCCTGCTCTTTAAGCTTTCCCCGGGGGTGCATGCCCTCTCCTATTGTTTATCCCGCGGAGAATAGGAGGGGCGGGTGTTATTAGTGCAAGGGGTATCAACCTGTGTCCTAATGTAGGGCTTGGTCTCAGAGTACCTCATATCGATAGGGTATTTGACAAGGGGATCCTCTATCCATTTGCCGCTTCCCACCTCATAGGTGCACTGGAAGTGAATGGTCTTATACCAGTCGTTCGGTTTCTTCTCGCGGTGGAGGGGGAGGCCTGCCTTCGAGGGAAAGGTGGTCCAGAAGTAAGGGGCCTCCTCGGGGTAGCTGATGCCGTTGATGACAAACCACTTGTGGAGGGTGAAGTCATAGACCTGAGCTTTTTCCACTCCAATGGCGATGGCGTAGTTCGGCATGACGCTCCCTGCAATACTCATCGTGGTGTCGCTGTCGTGGTAGCTGTATTCCTCGGGGGCGCGGACCCACTTGCCAATCCCCACGTCATAGACATATGCCTTTGTATAGCCGTAAAGGAGCACAAGATTATCGCTCACGTTGCAGTTCTTCCTCAGGTAGTAGATATCGTTGGGGAAGGGAATCCAGTTTCCGCCCCTCGTCTTGTCATAGATGAATCCTCCCTCAACGGTAAAGATCATCTCCAGGTTCTTGCTCACCAGATAATTGGGAATCTTGTCAACAAGGGGCCTGGGGAAGGGAGGCGTCGCTGCCTCGGCAGCGGCTGCAGAAAACAGCACCACGGCGCCTAATATGAGCATGACTGCACTAAATTTTCTCAATGTCAATCGCTCCTTTCACGGAATGCTCGGCCCTCACCGGGCTACTGCCATGCGAGGCCTCCCTTTTATTCGAGGAAGACCTTCAATCTCCTTTTTTGCGCTTTGAAATTTTTGCCAAGACCTGCGAGTTAAGAGGAAAGTGGCCTGCAAAGCAGAATTAAACTACGACTGACGTGCGGGCCTGACTGTTTCCCGCGGCTCTCCCGGCGGGAGCCCCCTGCGCAGGCAAAGGAGGAACAAGGTGTCCAAAAAAACCTATATTGTCGATACAAGCGTGCTGCTGCACACCCCCGACTCGCTCTTCACCTTCGAGGAGAACACCGTGGTGATCCCCATCGTGGTCCTCGACGAGATCGACAAGTTCAAGAAAGGCTCGATGGAGGTCAACAGGAACGCCCGCATCGTGATAAAAACCATCGATCAGCTCAGGGAAAAGGGGCGCCTTACCGACGGGGTCCCCCTCAATCACCACGGGATGCTCCGCGTGGAGACGGACTTCAACTCCGCCGAACTCGACGGGCTCCTCCCTGAAGGATTCCAGAAAAGCAATGACAACAGGATACTGGCCCACGCCCTCAGCATAAAGAACAGGTCACAGGATCCCGCTATCCTCGTGACCAAGGACATTAACATGCGGGTGAAGGCCGAGGCCATAGGCCTCGAGGCCGAGGACTACCGTGCCGACAAGGTGAACCTCGAGGAGCTTTTTTCGGGGCACCGTGAGCTCTTCGTCACCGAGGGGGAGGTCTCTGAATTCTATCGCAACAAGGTGCTCACGAAAGGCGACGCCGGCCTCTTCCCGAACGAGTATGTGACGCTCGTCAACTCGCAGAACCCCAGCAATACCGCCCTGGCCCGCTATGACAGCGAGAAGAGGGCCCTCGTGGCACTCATGCCTGAGAGGAAGATGGAGGTATGGGGCCTCCATCCGAGAAACAGGGAGCAGCGCTTTGCCATGGACATGCTGCTGAACGATTCCATACAGCTTGTCACCCTCCTGGGCCGCGCCGGTACCGGCAAAACGCTCCTTGCCCTCGCGGCAGGACTCCAGAAAGTAGTGAACGAAAAGACCTACCGCAAGCTCAATGTATACCGCCCTCTCGTTCCCATGGGGAGGGACATAGGCTACCTCCCGGGGAGAGAGGAAGAGAAGATCAACCCCTGGATGCACCCTATCCATGACAACCTGGAATTCCTCCTCCATGACGACGAGAAGGAAGGGAAAAAGGATGGTGCGGGAAGCACGGTGGGTTACCTGCTGGATTCCCAGCAGCTCGACATCAAAGCCCTCACTTTCATCAGGGGCCGGAGCCTTCCCTTCCAGATCATCCTGGTGGACGAATCTCAGAACCTCACGCCCCATGAGGCGAAAACCATAATCACCCGCGCGGGAGAGGGCACGAAAATCATTCTCACCGGTGATGCCTACCAGATTGACCACCCGTACCTCGATTCAACGAGCAACGGCCTCACTCACATCATAGAGCGCTTCAAGGATCAGAAGGTGGCAGGGCACATCACCCTTGTGAAGGGCGAGCGCTCGCCCCTCGCGGAGCTCGCCTCGATAATCCTTGAATAATCCCGGCGGATCACCGCTCTCTGCCCCGAGAAGCGCGAAAAGGCAGGAGCCTCATTCACCATGGCACGGGCTGTGTGACTCTGAACCAAAGGAGCTTTGCCAATGGAATGGAAGCAGTATTTCATGAGCCTTGCAAGACAGGCATCGCTGCGCTCAAAGTGCATGTCCCGGCATTTCGGCGCAGTGATTGTGAAAAACAAGTGCGTCGTGAGCATGGGCTATAACGGCCCCGCCAGGGGAGCAAGCCACTGCAGCGAGCGGATCTACGGGCTCCCCAAGAACGTCTCCCGCGAGAGGAGAAGCGAATGCCCCCGCCGCCTTGGAGGCTTCCGGACAGGTGAGGGCATTGAGTACTGCGTGGCAGGCCATGCGGAGAGGAACACCATCGCCCAGGCGGCTATGAACGGAATTTCCACCCTTGGCGCCGATCTCTACACCTACAGCCCCCTTCCCTGCAAGGAATGCGCCATCAGCATAATCAACGCCGGCATTGCAAGGGTCTTTTACCTGGACATGGGCGATTACGATTCCCTGGCGCGGATCCTCTTCAAGGAGGCCGACATCACTATTGAAGCAATTCCCGACATTTTTGAGAAAGAGGTGCCTGATGCTTAAGAACATGCTCATCACCCTCTGCCTCGGGATGCTCCTTACCGCCCACGGGGCAGCCGTCTGGGGGCAGGAGGCTCCTGCTCTCGAAATTGTCGAGAGCGTTCCCATGGAAACGAGCCTTGACATCCCCGAGGTGAGGAACACGAGGGCAGTGTGGCTCTCCATGCTGGGGGGGGCGAAAAAGACCCTTGACATCGAGCAGTTCTACTTCGCCAACAAGCCCGGCGAATCGCTGGAGGCCGTCATTAACGCTATCGCAGACGCGGCAGAGCGGGGCGTGAAGGTACGCATCATTGCCGAGGAAAAGTTCAGGAAGGAATCCCAGGCCACGGCAGATTTCCTGGAGAAAAAGCCCAATGTCACATGGCGCTGGATAAAGGCCTTCGACCATCTCAACGGGATACAGCATGGCAAGTTCTTTATTGTTGACGGAAAAGAGACATTCCTGGGGAGCCAGAACTTTGACTGGCGCGCCCTCAGCCATATCAGCGAGGTTGGCGTGAGAATCTGCCATGAAGGGTTTGCCCGGTGCGCCACCGACCTCTTCGAGATGGACTGGACCCACACGGCAGCCCCGGCCCCCACGCCCCGGGACAGGCATTACCAGGTGCCTTTCTTGATGAAGGATCAGGGAGGCCAGCCTCTTGAGTTTTACCCGGTCTTCGATCCCAAGGGATATATCCCTGACAGTGCCCTCTGGGAGGGCAGGGAGCTTCTCCGCCTTATCAAGGAAGCCAAAAAGGAGATTATGGTCCAGGTCCTCACTTTCAGCCCTGTCGCCAGGGGCGGGGAATACTGGCATGAGCTTGACAGCGCCCTCCGCGAAGCCGCAACGAGAAAAGTGGAGGTGCGCCTCATCTTTTCCGACTGGTCCACCGAGTACCCCGAAATAGACCACATCAAGAGCCTTGCCCTCATTCCCCGGGTGAGCATAAAGCTCTCCACCATTCCAAAATGGAGCGGGGGATTCATCCCCTTCGCGAGGACCCAGCACGGCAAGTACATGATCGTTGATGACGAATACAGCTGGGTGGGGAGCAGCAACTGGGAGAAAGACTATTTCTATAACTGCAGGAACCTGGGGATCGTGATGAAGGGCGGATCGGCAAACAGGACCTTGCGCAAGATTTTCCTCACCAACTGGACAGGACCCTACGTCCGCTTTGTTGACGTGAACAGGACCTATGTGCCTCCCATAAGGACAGAGTGACCCTCAGCGGGGCCAGGGGACCTGCGGGAGGCCCCGGGGAAGACGGGCCGAGTTCCAGTATTCCCTGGGCACCACGACGATCCGCTGCGACGAAGCATTGATGAAGTAATACCTGTCCTCATGGATGGCGCAGGGAGCTACGGCATCGCCTTCCAGGATGTTCGCATATATCCAGGCGACCGGGGCACCGTGGAGGGGCAGCAGCTTAAAAAAGCGCCTCACGACCCTTGTATCAAAAGCCCCCGGGGGAATACCCTCATGGGTGCTCCAGTTGTAGCCCAGCAGAGCCACATGGGGCCCTGCTGCCTGTGCCCATGCGATGCCCGGAGAAAATGCTCTCTTTCCCATCGCCGTGAAGCTTCTCCTGTTATAATTCTGGATATCAAGCACTGAGCAGGAAGAGAAAATCACCATCTTCAGACCGTCATCCCAGTCGCCGTCTTCGATCTCCTCGGCAGGGTGCAAATATCCCCCGTCAATGTAAATAAAGCCGTTCCCCCAGCCATGGCCGCTGTAATAGAAGAGGTCGGCCTGGTTTTTTACATGGAGCACCGCCCTCACCTCAGGGAGGCCGTCACAGGTGAAAAGAAGCGTCTCGAAGCCGCAGGCCCTCAGGAAATCCCTGGCAAACCTGGTCTTGTCCCGCATTTTTGCGCTGTCCCAGAATAACTCGCCCCTCGAAACCCATCCCTGTGCCAGGAGCTCACCCTTCAGGGCCAGGGAGTCTTCTGGATACGTAAGGTCCATGAGAGCAAAAGCCCTGCTTTCGCCGGCTTTCCTGCCGATAAGGAGCGCTCCGGGAGCAGGATCGGAAGTGGCCTTCACCATCACGTCCCTCCGCTCTCCCTTCCCAAGCGGAATGACAAGCGCCTCCCTTCCGGGAAGCATCGAGGTGATGACAAGGCGCGCCTCTCCCGCAGCCGGTGAGAATCCCTGGGCCGTCACCAGGAACTTCTGTCCGTCACGGAGGCTTTTCATGGAAATCCGCGAGGCAGTGCTCCCGGAGGAAAGGGAAGGATCCCTTTCTATGCCGCCTCCCGCCGGCTCAAAATCAGCACTCTCATCCCCGGCGCATTGCGGTGCCGGTGGCTTCGCATCGGCGCGGCTCTCCTCCCTGGAATCGGCAATGATTTCTCCCCTTTCATTCCTCACGATGAGGGCCGGCTCATAGGGTCTCACCGCGTGAATGCCCTTGAGCTGGCTCCTGACCTGCCCGTCACCTGTGACAGCCCTTGCCTGAAGCATGAGGCGGTAAGTGCCTCCCTCGGCCCAGAGTGAGTCGAATCCCTTTCCGTCCCACTCGTATGTGATGGTGATGGCTCCCCCTTCTCGGATGCTCCTGCCCTGGGCGCCGCGGACAATAAAGGCTCCCTCATTCCTCCGTCGGAACGAGGCAAAACGCCAGGAAACCGTGTCAGGGCACCAGCCAGCGGGGAAAAGGGAGCTTTTTTCAGGGAGGGCCCGAACCTCGGCAGTGACCTTCACCGGGGAAAGGGAGAAAGAGGAGAGACCCCTCTCCGGGGGGGACAGCGATAACTCCCTGACCGCGAGCATTCTCAGGTCGAAGGCCCCTGCCTTCTCATGGAGGCCTTCATGGTCCCTGGTGATGCTCCAGGTGCCTGCCACTGTCTTTTCAAGGCTTTCATCATCTGCTGACTCCGCCAGCAAGACAGGGAGAAAGCCTGAGGTAAGATCGAGCCATGCCACGGCGTCGCCTCCGTAGTGAGCCCTGAAGGCGCCGCCGTTCACGCGGGAGAGAAGCCGCGCATAACAGGGCGAGAGAACGCGGTATTCCCATTCCACTGTAGCAGAGGCGCCGCCGGGAGATGAGAAGACCCACCTGTAGCGGTAAATTCCCTGGCCCGATGGAGCAGGAAGCCTTTCCCTGCAGGCTACGGCACCGTCATCGATATAACAGGCGGCCGGTGTGCCGGCCACCCTCCATGCCCCCCTGCAGGAATCCCCGGCGCTGAAATCCCTTTGAAGGCCGTACCGTGAAAGACCCTCACCGGGAGGGGCCTCAAGAAAGGCCGGCTGAAAGCTTCTCTGCTTGAGATAGGCGCGATAAGGAGGGGCCTCAAGGGGTTTCCCCCCGATGAGAAGTTCATGAGCATAGGCGCTTCCCGCCGCAGTGGCATCGGTCCGGGACCGGGCCATGGCCCCGGTGGAAGGGGAGAGCATAAGGAGGAGCGCAATAAGGGCCACCGGCAGGGGAGTTTTTAAAACATCACCGAAACGACGAACATTCATGGTTTTTTCCTGCTCACCTTCGCGGGTCCGCTTCCGCCCTGGCGAAGAAATCCTTCACTTCCCCGGGGTGGAAGGCCATGCGGCAGCGGGGAAGGGAGGACATGAACCTCCTCCCATAGGAGCGCGTAGCCACGCGGGGATCAAGAATGGCCACCATCCCTGTATCGGCGGCGCTCCGAATCAGCCTCCCGAACCCCTGCTTGAGCCATATGATTGCCTGGGGCACCTGGTAATGGGTGAAGGGATCGATCTCCCTCTCCTTGAGTGACTCTATCCTGGCCTCCGTGAGGGGATCATCGGGTACCGCGAAGGGAAGCTTGGTGATTATCACGGTCTGGAGGGCCCTTCCCGGTATATCCACGCCCTGCCAGAATGAGTTGGTGCCAAGGAGCACCGCACGCTCCCTCTCACGGAACGCCTCGAGGAGCCTGTAGGGAGGCATTTCTCCCTGCTTCATCAGGGAAAAGCCGGGAAGGGCGTCAAAAAGCCACTGGTAGGTCTCATCCATGTACCGGAAGCTTGTGAAGAGCACAAAAGCCCGCCCCCCTGAGAGGCGGAGCAGGTCGGCAATGCGCTCCCTCCCCTTCTCCTCAAACTGCAGCGTATTCCTCACCGGGTCGGGCAGATCGCGGGCCACATAAAGGAGGGTGCTCCTTCGGAAGTCAAAGGGGGAATCCAGGAGCAGGCCTGCCACCTCGTCGATTCCAAGGCGCTCCTTGATATACTGGAAGGTACCGTCGGTGGAGAGGGTCGCCGAGGTAATGATCACGGGGAGGGATCCGTCAAAGAGAAAGCCCTGGAGCGTGCCGGCCACGTCAACCTTCGAGGAGTGGAGCGACACCCTTCTCGGGCCTCCGCGCTCCTCGACGTCAAGCCAGTACACCCTCCCCGCCTCGCCAAGTTCTATCATGTCGTCAAGCGTCCTTGCCATCTCCCTTGCCCTTTTATTAAGTGCAGCGGCTTCCAGGGAGTCCTCCTCGTTCTGGAGCTCCTCGGAAAGCTTCCCAAGGCCTTTTGCAAGATCCCGCAGCGCCCCGCCTGCCAGGTTCTCCGTCCATTGCGGTGTTTTGAGACGGTACGGAAATTTTGCCCCCCGGTGGAGCCTCAGCACCTCGTCAAAAAAAATGTCGCACTTTACCCTGAGGGCCGTGACGAGCTCCCTGAGCTCCCTGAGCGCCCCGGCGGCGGCAGGAGCCTCCCCCTCGACGCGGGAGAGAAATCCCTTGTGGCCCTTAAGGGGGAAAAGGGTATCCAGCAGGTGCTTGACCTTTGTGGTGGCGATCTCGGTGCCCATATGGCACACGGCCACCTCTTCTACGGTGTGGCCCTCATCAAGGACGACGGCGTCATAGGGAGGCAGAATCCGCTCACCGGCCGCGAGGTGCGAAAAGAGAAGGTGATGGTTCACCACTATCACATGGGTTGCAGAGAGCATCCTCCGGGCTTCCATGAAAAAGCACTGCGGGGCGAAAGGGCAGCGGTTCCTGAAGCAGAGATCCGATTCACGGCTCACCCTGGACCAGAGGGAGAACAGGGGCTCAAAGGGAAGCTCACCCCTGAGGCCCGTGGAGGTCTCCTTCTCCCACGACACCAGGGCCTGCATCTGGCGGCCTTCCTCTCTTGATTCATAAAGGTCCTGAGAGAGGGCCTGGAGAAACCTTCTCCGGCAGAGGTAATTCTGCCCCCCCACGCAGAGGGCGTAGCGGAAAGGGATTCCCAGGGCGCCCTCGAGAAAGGGGAGATCCTTCTCGACAAGCTGGTACTGGAGGGCCCTCGTATAGGTGGAGACCACGACCCTCTTCTTCTGCTCCACTGCCCATACAATGAAAGGTATAAGATAGGCAAAAGACTTCCCCACGCCGGTCCCTGCCTCGACGATCAGGGGGCGCTCATGCCTTATGGCTTCGTCTATTGCCCTGGCCATGGCGGCCTGCTGGGGACGGGCTTCAAAACCGCGGACATGGCGCGAGAGAAGGCCGTGGGCGCCAAAAATATCATCACATTCCATGGAGTAATCCTTTCACAGGAACCCCCTCTCTTTTCATGCCGCTCCCCCCAATTCCTTCTTCCCTCGCCGAACCCTTTGAAAAATACATGACGTCTTGGCACATGCTGAAGGAACGACGGCACTTTTGCGAGAATGTTCCGGGGATCACGGCACATGTTTTAGATAAAATACACAGGGAGGACCATCCCATGAAACAGCACAAAAAACAGGAAGCTCCCGGGCTCCCTGACCTTCCCCGGGCTCTCCAGAAATGGGAATACAAGGTGATGCTCTTCACCGCTGATCTTGAAAGGCACCTTGACGAGCTCGGCGAGAAAGGCTGGGAGCTCGTGGCAATAGAACAGAGAGAGATAACCAGGGAGGGCGCTGCCCCTCCCGCAACCTGGACTGTTTTCAAGCGGCCCGTCTATTGATATCCTGTCATCAGGAAAGGAGACTGCCATGAAGGAACTTGCCGTCATAATTCTTGCCGCGGGGAAAAGCAAGCGCATGAAGACCAGGACTCCGAAAGTGCTCCACCTCCTTGCAGGGAAGCCAGTCATAGATTATGTGCTTGACGCGGTGAAGCCCATGGGAGCATCACAGACCTATATGGTCGTGGGCTACGGCATGGAACAGGTCACGGAGCATATCGGGAAAGAGGTCACCTTCGTGCACCAGGAGCCCCTTCTCGGAACGGGCCACGCCGTGCAGCAGGTGATGCCGCACCTCAAGGATTTCAAGGGAAACGTCCTTGTCCTCTGCGGCGACATGCCCCTCATCTCAAACGAGATACTGGCCAATTTTCTCGCTTCCCATCTCGAAGATGGCGCTCCCCTCTCCCTTCTCACCGCCAGAGTGCCCTGGGAAACCGATTTCGGGCGCATCGTCCGCGATGATAAGGAAGCCATCGAGAAGATCGTGGAATACAGGGATGCCACCCCTTACGAGCGCTCTCTCAACGAGGTGAACCTCTCCATCTACCTTTTTGACGCGGACCACCTCAGGAAAGTCCTTCCCCGCATTGGCCTGCCTAACGTGCAGAAGGAGCTTTACCTCACCGACACCGTGTACCTCACTAGAACAGAGGGACTCGCCGTCCATGGCCATCTCTGCCCCGATCCCGAGGCCTCGCGGGGGATAAACTCCCGGATAGACCTCCAGGCCATCTACCAGGTGATGAGAAGAAGGACCATGGAGCGCCTCATGCTCGAGGGCGTCACCATTATCGATCCCTTGTCGTGCCATATCGACAGCACCGTGAAAATCGGGACGGACACCGTGATTTACCCCTACACCATCCTGGAGGGGAACACCGTCATCGGCGAGGAATGCCACATCGGGCCTTCCACGAGGGTGAGCGGCGCCACAATAGCCTCAAGGGTGACCATCATGCACTCCATCGTGATGGAGTCAACAATCGACGAGGAGACTCAGGTGGGACCCTTTGCCTATATAAGGCCCGACAATGTCATCGGGAAAAAGGTGAAGATCGGGGACTTCGTGGAGCTGAAGAAATCCGTCATCGGCAAGGGCACCAAGGTTCCCCACCTCTCCTACGTGGGAGACGCCACCCTCGGCGAAGGCGTCAACATAGGTGCGGGGACCATCACGTGCAATTATGACGGGGTGAGAAAGAATCCCACCTTCATTGAGGACGGGGCCCACATAGGCTCCAACACCAATCTGGTGGCGCCCGTAAGAGTGGGAAAGCACGCCGTGACGGGAGCCGGGGCCGTCGTGACAAAAGATGTGCCCGATTACGGCCTCGCCGTGGGCATCCCCGCGGTAATCAAAAAAATTATAGACCATTAAGCATGAGAGAGGATTCCTGGCCTCGAGGGAGAATCTCTTTTCAATTTCCCTTGCAAACCATTTCCTCATACGATATAATAGGGTGACCTGCTGGCGGGGGAAGGAAGAGTCTCACACCCATACCTTTTGAGTGACTTCTTGACTTTTGCCGAGAGGGAGGTTACCATGAGAGGGCTTATCGAAAAGGCGGGAGAGCCGGACGCAAGACAGACAGGGAGAAATCTTACGATGCTCCAGGAAGAAAAGAAGCTTCTCAACATCGCCGAAAAAGAGGAACGGGATGAATATTCCCTCGTGGGGAGCAACGTGAATATTTTCACGGGAAACTCCCACCCTCAGCTTGCCTATGACATATGCCAGTATCTCCAGCTTCCCCTCAGCAAGGCTCTCGTCACCACTTTCACCAACGGCGAGACGCGGGTAAAAATCAACGAGAACGTGAGAGGCAAGGATGTCTATATTGTGCAGCCCACGTGCGGCAACGTGAATGACAGCCTCATGGAGCTCCTGCTTATGATCGACGCCGTCAAGAGGGCATCAGCCAAGACATTGACCGCAGTGGTGCCTTATTATGGTTACGCCAAGCAGGAGAAGAAGACGTCAGGGAGGGAGCCCATCTCTGCAAAGCTCGTGGCCAACCTCATCTGCGTCGCCGGCGTTGACAGGGTCATCACCATAGACCTTCATGCCGCCGCCATCCAGGGCTTCTTTGACATCCCCGTTGACAACCTCATGTTTCTTCCCATCCTTGTAAACTATTACAAGAAGAGGAATTTCTTCAACGGCGACTTCGTCATCGTGTCGCCCGACGCGGGAGGCGTGGCCCGCGCGAGGACTTTTGCCGACAAACTCCAGGCATCGCTTGCCATCATCTTCAAGAGGAGGCTCAAGCCCGATCAGGCCGAGGCCATCGACCTTGTAGGCGATGTGAGGGGAAAGACCGCCATCATTATTGACGACATGATCTCCACGGGAGGCACCATGATAGAAGGTGTCAAAACCCTGAAGAAACACGGGATCAAGAAGGTCTATGCCTGCGCCACCCATCCCCTTCTCGCGGGGAATGCCATCAAGGACATTGAGAGCTCCGACATTGAAGAGGTCGTCGTGGCCGACACGATCCCCATACCCCCTGATGCGCAGCGTGGCAAGTTTACCGCCCTTTCGGTGGCTCCCCTTCTGGGTGAGACCATCAGAAGGATTTTTTATAATCTCTCAGTAAGCAAGCTCTTTGACTAGAGGAGGACCCAATGAAACAAGTACTGCTTGAAGCAAGACTTCGAGAAAAAACCGGCAAGGAATACTGCAAGAAAATCAGGAGAACAGGATATATCCCTGCGGTGCTCTATGGGAAGGAAACCTCTCCTGTCGCGCTTGAGATCCCGGACAAGGAGTTCAGGAAGATGGTGGCAATCGGAGCGGGCTACAACGCCCTCGTTGAGCTGAAAATAGCGGGAAATGGCGGAAACACCCATCTGTCAATGATATCGGAAGTGCAGAGGGACCCCCTGGGCATCAGGATTTTCCATGTGGACTTCCACAAGATTTCCCTCGATACCAAGGTGACGGCCACCATCCCCCTCCACTTTGAAGGCGATCCCAAGGGAGCCAAGAAGGGCGGCGTCATGGAGCATGTGCTCTGGAACGTCGAGATCGAGACCCTGCCTCTCAACATACCGCAGAATATTGTCATTGATGTCTCCCACCTTGACATAGGCGACGAATTCACCATCAAGGATATCCCGAAGGATGAAAATATCACTATCACCAACGATCCCGGGGAGATTGTGGCAGTAGTCCATGCACCGCGCGCTGAGGAGACTCCCGAAGGGGAGGTCCCGGCTGCAGCGGTGGCGGCCCCGGCAGGATCGGCTTCCCAGCCCGAGGTCATCAAGAAGGGCAAGGAAGAGAAAGAGAAGGGAAAATAATCACCGGGATACCACGGCATACCTGACACATCATAATAACCAGCAGATCCCTGGTTATTATGTGTCAGTAGAGGAAAGCAGACATTCAATGAACCAGCATGGTCTTGCAAGCCTCAGCAGAGGGGCAAGAGTCCTTGGGGCTTTTGGCTTTGTCCTGTTTATCCTTTACTCGCTTTTCATCACCTTTTCCAGCTACCTTTCCGGCGACCAGGAGGCCTTTCTTTTTTTCCCTTCTCAGGTGAACCCGGGGCTTTCCTATGAGGGAAGGGTCGCCGTAAGAGAGCACTCCGGCAACAGGCCCATCGAGAATGCCTCAGTCTCTCTCGTGCTCCAGACAAAATTTAAAAAAAAAATAGCCTCTGCCGAGGGAAGAACGGACTCCAGAGGGCTTGCGACTATGACCTTCACCGTGCCCCAGGATGTAGCGGAAAATGAGCTCACCTTTGCGGCGGTAATCCGCTCTCCCCAGGGAACCAGCAGTTTTCATAAAGAGATCCCCGTCACGGTTCCCGTTGCCGTGGAAGTATTTACCGACAAGGACTCTTACCGGCCAGGAGAGCGGATTTTTATACAGGCGGCGCTCCATGACTCCTCTACATGGAAGCCCCTCGCATCCCGCCCTGCAGAGATCACCGTGCTGAATCCCAAGGGCACAAGGGTGGCCCTCATCAAGAGAGTCGCCTCGCAATGCGGCATTGTGCACTGCGTGTTCACCCTTGCGGATTCCACGATCATGGGCACCTATACCATCAAAGTTTCCGCTCAACCCGCGGAAGGTGTGGCTTCCGTCATCGTGGGATCCTTCCCCGAATGCGCCACCATGGCCACAATCACCACCGACCGCCCCTTCTACCTTCCCGGGGAACAGGTAAAGGGTGTCGTGGAGGTCACCACCGCGCCCGGTATCCCCGAAGGGGGAAGAGACGTGGTCTTGAAGTGCGGAATGGAATCGGAGAAAACCCACATCCCCCTGAGTGAGCTCCAGGGAGTCACCGGTTCTTCAGGCTCTTTTCCCTTCAGCATCACGCTCCCGAAGCGCATCGCTCCCGAAGGCCTGGGAAGCGCCATGGGAGCTCTTGTGCTGAGCTGCTCCTTCACCGATCCCCAGGGCAGGAGGGGATCAGTGCAGCGCAGGATTCCCCTCGGCGAGAAACCCTGCGCCGTCACCTTTATTCCTGAATCGGGATTCCTGGTGCCGGGCCTCAGAAACAGGCTCTTCATCGTCTGCTATTCCCCCGACGGCGCGCCGGTGAAAGCAAGGCTCACCGTAAAGCTGGCTCACGGAACAGAGAGACTCACCACCGATTCATCGGGTATCGCCGTGATAAGCTATGATCCCATTGAAGAGGCCGGCACCATCACGGAAGTGAGAGTCGAAGACAGCAGGGGAACCACCATCGAAGTGCCCTTTGACTCTTCATCTCCCGCGGCATCCCATACCTTTACCCTTTCACCGGATCGCGTCGTGCTCCGTGCCGGGGAAAAGGTGCCGGTCCATGTGCAGGCTCTTGACAAAGAAGGCACAATCTTTCTGGACCTCACAAGCGGCGGCAACCTGGAGCGGAGCGCCACCATGTGGGTGAAAAACGGGAAAGCCTCGTGCGACCTGGCCATCCCTCATCACCTGAGAGGGATAGCCACTATTGAAGCCACCCGGATTGATTCTGAAGGCGCCATTGAGAAGGCTGGCCAGACAATCTTCATCGTCCCCTCCCAGCCGCTCAGGGTTGACCTTGAGCCCGACACGGAATCCTCTTACCCGGGGGAACGGGCAAGCGTCAAGGTGAGGCTCAGCACCAGGGAAGGCAGGCCGCTGTATGGCGCCCTCACCATGCTCCTCAAGAATCAGAGGGACGGACGGCCTTCCGCCCTTCCCTTCAGGATACCCCAGAGCTTCGGTCCCATGGCCCTTGCAGACGAGGTGGCACAGGCCACGGCCCAGGGCACCGGGGCCCTCTCCAGCGAGTCCCTCCAGAAAAAGGCCCGCGTGGTCTTTTCACTATGCACCACCCAGGATAACGGAATTCAAAGGGAAAACCTTCTTCAGAACACGCTCCGGTCAAATTATGACAGGAAAATCCGTTATTTCTCGGTACTTTTCACCGCCGTGGTGAGGCTCATGCTCATTTTCCTCGTGGCCTGCACCCTGGCAATCCTGGTGCTCACCTATCTCCATGGCCTCGATAAAGCAAAAGGCACCGGCCAGTGCCTTGTCCTCAGGGAGAACTACGAGATCACCGGCATCATCATCTTCATAGTGGGGTTCTATCTTCTCCTCCTTGCTCCCGCACTCTTCGCGAGCGCGCTCCTCTTCTTTTCGGGAACAGACTTTGTAAGCCTCCACAGGAACTCTCTATTCCAGCTCTTCATGGCAATGGAGATATTCCTCATGTTCATATACCTGATGACGCTGAAGAGAGACTCCCGCTTCGAGTCCGTGCGGAACCTTGCCACACTGAAGCACATTGTCCATCTCATGGAGTGGTACACCGGGACCCTCATCATCTCCATCTCACTCCTTTTCATATGCTCTCTCAGGCAATGGAACGCCGCAGCCGTCCTTCAGGACAACGCCCCCTTCATCCTCTGCGCCCTTCTCACCATCTTTGCCATGCCCTTCCTGCTCCTTTTCACTACGCTCTCCCATCTCGCACGACCCAGGAAATCCAGAGCCCGCTCCCTGGCCTGGCACGGGAGCGCCCTTATCGTCATAGGTGCAGCTTTTGCCGCCCTGTATCTCATCTTTGCCCATTCAGACAGCATTGTGAAGGGTCACAGGGCAAGCCTTGCCATGGCAGGCAAGGCCATGAAGCCTTCCGGGCAGGGAGAGGAAGGGAGAAAAACCCCGGAGGCGATGAAAACCGCAGAACCTCCTGAGACCGTCACCCCATGCGGCATTACTTTTGCCTGCAGTCCTGAAGTGCCCACCGACAGGTATGGAAACGCAAATTTCTCTTTCTTCCTGCCTGAAGCCCCGGGGAATCTCACCATCCAGGCGCGGGGCTATACGCGGCAGGGGCAGCAGGGCAGCGCTTCCAGGGAGATTGCCCTCACAAGGGAGTTCTTCATTGATGCCCCGGTGCCGCCTTTCCTTACCTGCGGCGACAGGATCTCACTCCCTGTAACCTTTACCAACTGCACCACGAGGCCTCTCCGCCTCTTTCTCGAGCTCGCCGCGGGAGGAGGGCTTGAGCTCACCGGGACTCTGCCTTATAAGACAGTGCTTGACGGCGGAGAAAAAAGGCAGATCATGATGGAATTCCTGGCAGCCCGGCAGGGCCAGCAGAGCTTCTCCCTCACGGCGCGTTCCGGCTCCAGCGCCCAGACCCTCAGAAAGACCATAGAGGTCCTCAATCCAGGTGCAAGGGAATATCTCACCAGGAGCGGGTGGCTCAAGGGTGACCTCCATGCCACCCTTGAGATCCCCGATAAGGCCATGGCGCACACCATGCAGGGCTCCCTTTCAATTTTTCCGGGAAACAGAGCCCTCATCGAGAGGGCCTCAATGGTTCTCGGGAGCCTCCCGTCGGAGAGCTGTGACGAGGTGAGGGCATCGGCCTCAACGAGATACCTTCTGCTCAGGCACCTTGCCCGGATCGGGGAAAAACAGGACCGTACGCTCTGCGATGACGAGCTCTCAGTGGGATATCAGAAGCTCCTCACCTTTGAGCGCGAAGGAGGAGGCTTCGCCCTTTTCAGGGAGTCGCCTCCGTCTGTGTGGCTTTCTGCCCAGATTCTGTCGGATCTTGTCGATATCTCTGAATTCCATGCCATTGACGATGAACTCCGTGAGAGGACCTGCCGATGGCTCATCTCTTCCCAGAAACCTGACGGCTCATGGGAGAACAATCCCTCCACATCGGCACTTGTCATCATGGCACTCGCGAAGGCAGGAAAGGGAAAGCATGGCAAGGTCCAGAGGGGGCTGCGCCACCTGAAGGCCGACCTGAGAAAGAATGCCGATCCCCTTACCCTTGCCCTTTTCGCCATGGCACTCACCGCTGCCGAGGGCACACTCCCCGTGGATATCGCCGAGCGCCTTTACCGACAGGCCCAGAGATCCGGCAATGCCTGCTATTGGAGCACCAGTATCGGCACGCTCTCAACGCTGCCGGGCATCCATGCCGACATAGAAACAACAGCTCTCTGCACCCGGGTGCTCATGGCCCAGGGAACGCACCCTGAAAGCTCTGCGGGAGCCCTCGCCTTCCTCGCGCAGGCCCGGGACCCCGAAGGTACGTGGCATTCCGCCTCCGCGACAGTCGAGGCATTGAAGACCTTTCTTGCCGGCGAGCCTTCCGGCAGGGCGGGTACCAGGGTGAAAGCCTCGGTGCTTTTCAACGGCCATATCCTGAAGAACATGGCCATGACGAGCCAGGCAGGCGGCGGCAGCGAGGAGATCCTGGACTTCTCCGAGGGCATTCTTTACGGGAAAAACGACCTCCATGTCATTGCAAGGAATACGGGAGGAGCCCTCTACGAGGTCTCGGCAAGCTATTCCAGGGACGCCGGGAACAAAAGCCCCGCGGGGCTCAAGCTCTCTCTCAGGGCCGACAAAGGCCTTGTCTCTCCCGGCAGCAGCGTCGAGGAGAAAATTACTCTCTCCAACAGAGGAAAGAGCGACATTCCCCTCGTAGTCATAAGGCTGCCCATCCCCCCCGGCTTTTCCCTGCTCCCCAGCGGGGTGGAGCAGATGAAGCGCACCGGGAAAATAGAGGCCTCAGTGGCAACACCGGGATACCTCTATCTCTATATCAGCGCCATAAAAAAGGGCACCTCCCTTACCTTCCCGCTCAGCCTCAAGGCTCTCTACCCTGTGGAAATCACCACGCAGGCCGCCTATGCCTATGAGTACAAGGATCCCTGGCGGGGAGCAAGCGCTCCCGGCATCAGGCTCACCGTGCGCTGAGGAATCCCCGCCGGGAGGCACAAAGGAAGAAGAATACCCCAGGAAGAATAGAGATATCGGAGGAACAATGAGCGAACAGGGCCGGAGCGATAAAAAAGCAAAAGAAAGCGATCCCTTCACGCTTTCAGAGTTTGAGAACCTCGCGCGCATCATCAAATACCTGGGCGAAAGCGTTCCTGCGAAGGTAAAGTTTGAAGGAGACGGCTTCTCTCTTCTTGACGACCTTGTCATTGACAGGCATCTCTCCCTCCAGGGCATCTTTACCGAGCCGTACCGCATAACAAATGCCGCCGCAATTCTCACGATAAAAAAAGGGAGCTTTTCCAGGGGAAAGGAGCTTGTGACCAGCAGGATAGCCACCGAGCTCGCGGGCTCCTTCACGCTCGAAAAAGATGATGCCGGCGAGGAGGGACTCCCGGAAAGCCTTGCCTGCGAGCTCGCCATGGCCACCACTTACGTCGAGAGAACTGAAGACAGGCTTCTGTCCAAAGGGAAGGTCTTCATAGAAAAAACATTTCACCATACCTCAAAGCTCACCCAGGGAGAAAAGGCCTCCACTACAATTTCGCGGGGGTACCGCAAGGTGAACCTCCATACAGGATATGTCATGGAAGAGAAGTATGACTTTTAAAAGTCTGCTTGGAGCCATCTTTATCTTGCTCTGCCTTCTGCTTCACTCTGCCTGGGCCACGGCGGAAGATCCCCGGGACTTCACAAGAAAGACTCTGAAAACCATTCTCTCGGGAGACCTGGAGGGAGGAGCCGCCTTCCTCGCCTCAATGAAGGCGGCCCATGGCAGTGAGGCTCCCTGGCTTCCCTACTTTAAGCTCCTGGAAGGCCAGGCGGCGGCATCGGAGGGGAAATCACCGGAAGGAGCATGGGATGAGGCCCTCGCCTTGTTCAGGAGCAGCAATGACGCATGGGGAGTGGGGGTCACGCTGCTGAGAAGGGGATCGTGGAGGAAGGAAAAACAGCAGAACAGCGAGGCAGAAAAAGACCTTGAGGAGAGCGGGAGGCTTCTTAAGGCAGAGAAGGAGCATCTCTATGCCGGCGCGGCGGAATTCCAGTACGCACTCCTGTGCCGCGCATCAGGCAGAGCCGCCGATGCTGACAAAGCCATGGAATCGGCCATTTTATCATTCCAGCGTGCAGGCGATACAATGAAAGAGGGGGCCGCCTGCCTCACGTGGAGCTCTTCTCTTTTTTTAGAGGGAAAGTATGAAAAAGCCCTCACTACGGCGGAAAAGGCCGCAGAGCTTCTGGGAAAAACGGATAACACTCACTTTTATGGGCTGGCCCTTGTTCAGCTTTCAAATACCCTCGCGATGCTCGGCAGGGAGGAGGAAGGGCTCGCCCCCCTGGAAAAGGCGCTGCTCCTCCCCCTTGACAAGGAGACGGAGGCCCAGGTCCTCGAGACGAAAGGCGAGACTCTTTTTTCGCTCGGCCGTGGCACGCAAGCCCTGGGAGCTTATGAAAAGGCGCTTGCGGCCTGCGAGAAGAACGGAGAGAAAAAAGCCGGGCTGCATCTCAAGAGGGCCACGATTCTCCACACCCTGGGAAAAGTGAAGGAAGCCCTTCAGGAGGCGGCAGAGGCCCGGGCCATCTATGCCTCCTCAGGGAACAGGCCCGGGGAAGCAAAGGCCCTTCTCATGGCCGGCGACATCGCCTTTGAGAGGTGCCAGGCGGAACAAGGCTTCCAGGATTACGAGAAAGCCCTCCGGCTTGCCGCTGAAAGCGGTGACAGGGCTCTTGAGGCAAAGATACAGGCCTATACGGGCGTGCAATGGTATTTCCTGGGAGATTACCAGAAGGCGGTGGCGCCCCTTCTCAAAGCCTGCGCCTATTATGATGCGGCAAAGAATCCAGCCCTGGTGTCTGAAGCCTGCTATGCCCTTGTTTCACTGGGAAATCTCTTCGCCGCGACGGGCGACGGAGCCCGCGGAGAAGAAGCATTGAAAGCAGCCCTGGCGCTCAGCACTGCCCTTAATTATCGCGAGGGAGTCCTGAGCGCCCTAGAAAGCCTTGCCACGCTGGCCATGGCGAGGGGTGACGCCCCCGGCGCCGAGAAAATTTTCAAGCAGGCCCTCGAAAAAGCTCAATCCGGGGGGCTCCGGCTGCGCCTCCCCCTTTTAGAAACAGCGCTTGGGGGATGCTGCGAGCACATGTCCCGGATAGAAGAGGCAAAGGCCCATTATGAGGCATCGCTCTCCCTCAACAGGAGCCTGGGCTACAGGAAAGGCGAGGCTTCCGACCTGGTGAACATTGGCTTCATGGCCTACTGGCACCGGGGCGACATGGACGCCGCCGAGAAGGAGTACCGGAAGGCCCTCGCCATTTACGAGGAGCTTGATGATCCCCGCGGGATAGTGATGGTGCTCCAGTTCATCGGCGACCTTTACAAGAACCGCGGCCATTCCCCCGAAGCCCTTGCGTACTACCGGAAAGCCCTTGACCTCGCTGAAGAAAAGGGCCTGGAAAGAGAAAGGGGAGTTGCGCAGTACACAATAGGCTATTACCTTCTCATACTGGGGGATCCTGAAAAAGGCTTCTCCCTCATGGAAGAGGCTGCCCGCTTTTTTGCCAGCCGGGGCCTTGTGGGCGACGCCGCCCAGGCATCGCTCAATCTCGCCGATATAATCCTTCTCAACCTGGGAAATGCCGCGAAGGCAAGAAAACACCTTTCATCGGCCCGGGCCCTGTTCGAAAAGACCGGAGACCGCGAGGGCCTCTGGCAGTGCCGCCTCACCGAGGCGAAGATCCTCGGGGAAGAAAATGAATTTGAGGAATCGGCGCTCGAGTTCCACCGCCTTTATCAAGAAGCAAGAAAGGCAGGGAACCTCCGCCTTATCGTGACGTACCTCATGACCCTGCTCTCCATGAGCTCGGGTACCGACATGCTAAGTCCCGAGCTGTTGCTCGGCTATGCCAGTGAGGCTCTTGCCCTGAGCGAGCAGGCAGGTGAGGTGAAAATCAATATCCTGCTCTCGCTGGCTGTGGCAGGAAAGCTTACAAGCCTCTGGCAGTACGACATGGCCTATCTTGACAAGGCTCAGGCCCTGCTGGAGAAAGCCTCAAAAGAGGCAGAGCGCCTGAGAAACCCGGAACTCTCCGGGGACATACTTATCGGGCTCGCCGATCTCGCCTTTGAACGGGAAGACCTGGAAGATGCGGAGAAAAAGCTCCTCCATGCGGAGAAACTTGTGGTTAATGCTCCGAACCTCTCGGTGAAAATCAACGAAAGGCTCCTCCGTGTATATTGCAGGAACAAAGACAGGCAAAAGGCCGGGGAGATCGTCAACACACTCCGGAACCTGAGCGCCAGCCAGTCAAATATCCGCCAGAAGAGCGAGATTCTCAAAAATATCATCTTATATTACTCTGCAGTCGAGGACTACGACTCCATAGCCCCGTTACTCAGGGAAAAGAGCGCCTTTGACAGGCTCCACTACAGGGTGTTCGAGCAGGTGCCCAATCTCAGTGATCAGGGACTTCTCGCAGAAAAGGAAGGAGACAGGAAAGCCCAGAAGCTCCCGGACGAAGCGGAGAAATGCTACCAGAAAGCTCTTGATTATTATGACGAGGCTATCAAGCTCTCTGAAAAGCTTCTCGGAACCATCAAGAGCGAGGCAAAGCTTCTGGAGCTCTCAGAATCCTTACAGTCCCCCTACGGAGGGACCATAAGGATTCTCCTCAGGAAAAATGAAAAAGAGAAGGCTTTCGGCCTCAGTGAAAGAGACCGGGCGAGGGCTTTTCTGCAGACCGTGGGCAGGAGCTTCTGGCCTGCGCCTTCGGGGGGAAAGGTCCGGGAAAAGATGGTGTCACTCATGGAAGGGATGAGAGAATATGAGGGGCTCCTGAATGCTCTTTCAAAGCCTCCGGGGGAAGCCATGGCCGGCATTTCTCCCGTGCTTCCAGGCGCTGAAGTGGCCTTCGCCCCCACAGGGGCTCCCGAAACCAAAAGAAGCGCCTCCTTCGCGGGCAGATCTTCCATCCTGGCGCCTCCCGAAGTCCCCAAGTCCTATATCGACCAGTACTACGCGAAATACCAGGAAGCCCTCGCGATTCTTAATATGGAAAACCAGCGACTCTATCACACCAAGGCTGTCAAGCCCGCCTCCCTGGCGGCGATTCAGGAGGACCTCGATGACGATACCGTGATGCTTGCCTACTACGTGGAGGCCCGGGAGACCTTTCTCTTCATAATCACCCGCCATGGGATGGAAGCAAAGGTCATCGGGAAAAACCATGGAGACCTCCGGTCTCTCACCAATGACGCGAAAAGCCTTATAAGGCGCGACGCCGAAAAAAAGCTCCCCGAAAGCTCCGCCATGGTCAAGAAGAAGCTCTCCGAGCTCCATGCACTTCTCATCGCCCCGGCAGAGCCGTTCTTCGAGAAAGCAAAAAGACTGGTGATAGTGCCCCACCGCTTTCTCAACAATCTCCCTTTTTCGGCCCTTCTGGACCGCAGCGGGAAGCCCCTTGTCATGGACCGCACCATTGTCACGCTTCCCTCGGCATCGGTCCTTGTGGAGATAAGAAAAAGGCCGGGAGCGCCGCCAGGGTCGGCACACCTGGTAGCCTTCGCCCTGGGGAATGAAAAGGTGGGCTCGATGAGCCCTCTTCCCGCAACAAAGCTTGAGGTGGAGAAGCTGGGAGCTCTTTTCCCGTCAGCCTCCCTGAAAGAAGAGAAGGAGTTCACGAGGGATTCCGTGAGGGAATATGCACCGGGAGCCTCCTATCTTCATTTTGCCACCCATGGGGTGCTTAATGAGCGCAATCCACTCCTCTCGGGCATAGCCACCTGCGACGGAGTAATGAACCTGAACGATCTGGGCTCGATAAATCTCGGGCACTGCCGCCTTGCCACGCTCTCGGCCTGCGAGACGGCCCTGGGAAGAATCACCTCCGGTGACGATATGATAGGCATATCAAGGACCCTTATCTACTGCGGGGCTCCTACTGTCCTGGCCTCGCTCTGGAGCGTCGCCGACGAATCAACGGCAAAGCTCATGGGGTACTTCTACGAGGCCCTCGCCAGGAGCACAGGAAAAGACGAGGCACTCAGGGAGGCCCAGGTGAGGCTCATCAAAGAATATCCCCTCCCCTTCCACTGGGCTCCCTTCATCATGATAGGAGACTGGAAGTAACGCTACTCCCGGGAAGGGGGAAGGTCGAGAAGGTAGCCCTCCTTGACCCGGGAGAGAGCCCTCATGATGTTGGTTTTCACGTTCCTGTTCCTGTGCCGGAGGCCCCCTATGATCTCCTTCATCTTCGCCCTCTTGGAGACCTGCCCGTAGGGGCAGGGGGGGAGATCGGGGTAGCCGGCTATTGAGGCGACAGCTTTCAGGGCGCTCTCTTCCACGTAGGCAAAGGGGCGGATTATATGGATCTTCCCGTCAAAAAGGGCCCTGTTGGGCGCCATCGTGCTTATCTCGCCGTTAAAGAAAAGATTCAGCAGGACTGTCTCGACGATATCATCCATGTGGTGGGCCAGGGCAATCTTGTTGAAGCCCAGGCGGGAGGCCGCGACGAAAAGATGTTCCCTTCGGCGGCGGGCGCACCAGTAGCATCGGCTCCTTTTTGAGGGTACTACGGGCTTCGCCTGCTCCACTATGCAGTCAAGGCCCTCTCTTTCGAGATAGCCAAGCACCTTTTCGGTCTCTTCCTTCATTTCTTCCATTGCCACGTGGATGGCCTTCACCTGGAAGGCAAAAGGCGCCACGTCGCGCCACCTTGTGAGAATCCTGAGGAGTGTGAGGCTGTCCTTGCCTCCCGATATGCCTACAAGAACCCTGTCGCCCTGGGCCAGCATGCGATAGTCAAAGATGGCCTTTCCCATCTTCTTGGAGATATAATACTCCCTCGTTGCGAGGTCCATAGAGCCCCCTTCCCATTCTCCCATAATACCACACGGCAGGAGCGCTTTTCCTGCCCGCGATTTTTTTTCAGGCAGGGAAGGATTTGTGATGATGAAAAGGAATTAAAGAAATACTCCCGGGGCGGGATCCCCGGGCATGTTTCATTTCAGGGGGACGGGGTATGGCACAGTTCTTCAAAACCAAGGACCTGGGCATTATCCTTGAAGAGTCGGAAAACCAGGAATTCAAGCTCAAGAAGGCCCTTGGCGCAGTCGATCTCATCGCCCTCGGCGTGGGCGCCATCATAGGCGCAGGGATCTTTGCCACCATAGGCTCGGCAATAGCAGGCGGTGCGGCCCACAAGGGAGCAGGACCTGCCATCATGCTCTCCTTCGTGCTCACTGCCATAGCCTGCGCCTTCACGGCCCTCTGCTACGCTGAGTTTGCCTCCCTCATCCCCATTGCGGGAAGCGCCTATACTTACTCCTATGCCACCCTGGGAGAGATAGTGGCCTGGATCATCGGGTGGGATCTCATCATTGAATATGCCGTGGGAAATATCGCCGTAGCCATCTCCTGGTCAGACTATTTTGTACAGTTCCTCAAGGGGCTCGGTATCAATGTCCCTGTATGGCTCTGTACGAATTACCGTGACGCCTTTTCCGCGCCCGGGGTGCTGGAAAGCGCTCCCCATATCGGCTCTTTCCCCGTCATCTTCAACCTTCCCGCCGTGGCCATCGTGGCACTCATCACCCTTGTGCTGGTCATAGGCATCAAGGAATCGTCATTCATGAACAACATCTTCGTGGGCCTCAAGCTCCTTATCCTCGCGTTCTTCATCATTGCAGGGATCAAGTTCATCAAGCCCGAGAACTGGAGCCCCTTCATGCCCAACGGGTGGCAGGGAGTCTTCAGCGGCGCCGCCCTTATCTTCTTCGCCTATATCGGCTTTGACGCCGTCTCCACGACCGCCGAGGAGGCCAAGAACCCCGCGCGGGACCTCCCCATCGGCATGATAGGCTCCCTCATAATATGCACCGTTATCTATATCGCCATCGCCGCCGTGCTCACGGGAATGACTCCTTACTCTGAGCTCGGTACGGGCGATCCCCTCGCAAGGGCCTTCAGCCTTATAGGGGTGAACTGGGCGGCGGGGATAATATCCTTCGGGGCTATCGTATCGATGGCGGCGGTGCTGCTTGTGTTCCAGCTCGGGCAGCCGCGCATCTTCTTCTCGATGTCGCGCGACGGACTCCTTCCCGCATGGTTCTCCCATGTACACCCCCGCTTCAAGACGCCCCATGTGACCACGATCCTCACCGGCGTCTTCGTGGCCTTCTTTGCCGCCTTCGCCAACATCAACGAGGTGGTGGAGCTCTGCAACATCGGCACCCTTTTCGCCTTTGTGCTTGTCTGCATAGGCGTCATCATCATGCGCCGCCGGGACCCGGATCGCCACCGCCCCTTCAAGTGCCCCGCCGTGCCCCTGGTGCCTCTCCTGGGCATTGCCTGCTGCGCTTTCCTGATGATAAAGCTTCCGCTCCTCACATGGATAAGGTTCCTTTACTGGCTCATCATTGGCCTTTTCATCTATTTTCTCTACGGCGCGGCCCACAGCCGCCTCAGGAAGGAAAAGGTCACCTTCACAGAATCGCTGAGATCGACGATGCCTTTCCTTATCCCCACCATCATAAGCTTCCTGCTCATCACGTGGTATATCGTCATATTCCTGGGACCGGCGATGAAGGTCCATGACAGGATAATTGCCGTTATGAACAGCCCTGAGGCGACTACCGCCATCAGGAGCTACATTGGGCGGGAATACAGGGACTACAATGCTGACGTGGAGCGCTACATGGGCTATATCAAGGCCAACGGGGGGAATGCACTTCCCCTTATCAAGAAGCCTCTCCCCGGGCTTGACAGGGCCGACTTTCTCATGGCAATCCCGGGAAGCGAGAAGCGGCTGCTGATGAAGCTTGAGCTTACCCCCATGGGATGGAAGATAACCGAAATCAAGGAAATGGAAAAAGAATAAGCACAAAACTTTACCGGAGGTGGTCACCCTGTTTCACAACGCGTTCAAAGTAAAATCCGTGGAGAGAATCCTCAGGGAATCAGAGCAAGGCGAGAACAAGCTCAAGAAGGTCCTTGGCCCTGTTGATCTGATGGCCCTGGGAATAGGCGCCATCATCGGCGCCGGCATATTTGTCATCACCGGCACGGCGGCCGCAGGCGGCGCAAGCCATATCGGCGCAGGACCCGCCATCGTCATCTCCTTCATCATCACGGGGATTGCCTGCGGCTTCGCCGCCCTCTGTTACGCGGAGTTCTCATCGCTCATCCCCATCGCGGGAAGCGCTTATACTTATTCCTACGCCACCCTGGGCGAGCTCGTGGCCTGGATCATCGGCTGGGACCTCGTGCTGGAATACATGGTGGGCTCATCAACGGTGGCCATCGGCTGGTCAGGCTACTTCAAGTCTTTTCTTGATGGCTTCGGCATCAGGCTCCCCTCATGGATCACCACCGATATCATGACGGTGGTGGAAGCCCTCAAACATCCCGAAAAGTATATCTCCAAATTCAGCGAAGCCTTTCCCGACCTCGCGAGAACCCTCACGGACATCATCCATAATCCCGCGGTGGCGAACAAGACCCAGGCCATGGCTGATGCCATAGGAGCCGTGCCCGATATCTCCACATCACCGATTCTCATCAAGTTCAACAGCCTTCTCATCACGGCCCTTCAAGCTCCCCATATAGGGAACCTGCCGGTATGCATCAACCTTCCGGCATTCCTGATCATCGCCCTGGTGACAACGCTCCTGGTGGTGGGAATCTCTGAGAGCGCCAAGGTCAACAGCTTTATCGTGGCCCTCAAGCTCATCATCCTGGCGGTCTTCATCATTGTAGGGATTCGCCACATCAACCCGCAGAACTGGGTTCCCTTCATGCCCAATGGTATCGCGGGCATCCAGACAGGGGCGGCGATGATCTTCTTTGCCTATATCGGGTTTGATGCGGTCTCGACGACGGCTGAAGAGGCAAAAAACCCGGGGCGGGACCTTCCCATAGGAATCATAGGCTCCCTTATCGTATGCACCATCCTCTACGTGATTGTGGCCGGCGTGATGACGGGCATCTGCCCCTGGAACCTGCTGGGCACCTCGGAGCCCGTGGCCACGGCCCTCAAGTATGTCGGCGAGACGTTCCTCGCCTCCCACATCATCTCAGTGGGAGCCGTGGTGGCCCTTATCGCCGTGCTGATTGTGATGCAGCTCGGCCAGCCGCGGATCTTCTTTTCGATGTCCCGCGACGGCTTTGTGCCCAAGTGGCTCTCCGTGGTGCACCCGCGCTTCAAGACGCCTTACCGCACCACCATCATCTCGGGCATCGTCGTGGCCCTCTGCGCCACGGTCCTTAACATCAACGAGGTAGCCGAGCTCTGCAACATCGGCACGCTCTTCGCCTTCGTATTGGTCTGCGCCGGCGTCATCATCCTCCGCTACAGGTCGCCGGACCTTCACAGGCCCTTCAAGACCCCCCTGGTGCCCCTGGTGCCCCTGCTGGGCATTGCCACCTGCGTCTACCTTATGTGCGGCCTCCCGCTTATCACATGGATCCGCTTTGTATCATGGCTTGTCATCGGCCTTGTGGTGTATTTCTTCTATGGAAGGCACCACACCAGGTATGAAGACATCGGAGAATGAATGGTCGCAGAGGCACCGCTTCAGCAACGAGAGGAGGTTCATGCAATGCCCCATGTGAAAAAGGTGATTCTCTATAAGCACGGCGTGGGATACTTCGAGAAAAGAATGACCATCAGGGACAAGGCCGCCGTGGACCTCTCCTTCAAGACCAGGGAGATGAACGACGTCCTGAAGTCCCTCACCATCATGGACCTGGGCGGCGGCATAGTCTCATCGGTGAGCTACGACTCCACGACGCCGACGGAAAAGCTCCTTGAGGATATCTCGATAAGGATCCCCGAGGAGCGGAGCCTCACTTCGCTGCTGTCCCAGATAAAGGGGGCCCGCATAGAGCTCCACGTCGGAAAGGAGATCCTCCAGGGCGCCGTCGTGGGCCTCGATCCCCTCACCAGGAAGGAGCAGGATACCATCATCGAGACGCAGCGCCTCACCATCCTCAACGACAGGGGAGAGATGACCAGCTTCCCCCTCGAGGAGATAAAAAGCATCAGGATCGCCGACGAGAGCATCAACAGGGACCTGGAGTTCTACCTGAAGACCATCATCTTCAAGCAGAAGAAGGACCTCAAGAAGCTCACCATCTTCACCTCTGGCGAAGGCGAGCGGGAGCTCCTCGTGAGCTACGTGCTGGAGTCGCCTGTCTGGAAGACCACCTACCGCGTGGTCCTCGGAGCGGGGAAAAAGCCCCTCATCCAGGGCTGGGCTGTCGTGGACAACACGCAGGACGAGGACTGGGATGAGATTGCCCTCTCCCTTGTCTCGGGCCTCCCTGTCTCCTTTGTCCACGATCTCTACCACCCCCGCTTCAAGCGGAGACCCGTTGTGGAGGTGCGGGACGAGGCGGGCGTCGCCCCTCCCTCCTTCGAGGAGGGCTTCGCCGAGCCGGCCCCCAGTGCTCCCATGGAAATGGACATGGAAGAAGCCGCCATAATGCCAAGAAAGAGGGAGATGAAAGCGAAGGGCGACCAGGCGATGCTCTTCGCCGGCGGCGCGCCGGGAGCGCCGGCCCCCGCCAGGGCGCAGATGGCAAGCTCCGTGGAGGTGAAGACCATCACCGCGAAAGTGGGCGATTTCTTCGAGTACCGAATTGCACACCCCGTGACCATCAAGAGAAACCAGTCGGCCCTGGTCCCCATCATCCACGGCCACTTCAAGGGTGAGAAAATCCTGGTCTACAACGAGCGGAACAGAGCCCACAATCCCATGACATGCCTTGAAATGACCAACGACACGGGACTTACCCTCGAGGGCGGACCCGTGACCGTCTATGAGCAGGACACCTATATGGGCGAGTCGATGCTCGATTTCACCAAGCCCGACGAGAAAAAGTTCATTCCCTACGCCGTGGATCTGGGCTGCCATATAGAAAAAATGGAGTTTTTCAATGACGAGCCCGTGTTTCTCGTCAATATCGCCGGCGGCGTGATGAACACCCACTACTACCGGAAAAGGGAGAAGATCTACAAGATCAAGTACAAGAGCGCCGAGGCAGTGAAGCTCATCATAGAGCATCCCCGCGAGGTGGACTGGGAGCTTGTGGACACTCCGGCGCCCATAGAGACGACGCAGAGCTTTTACCGCTTCCTCATGGACCTTCCCGCCGCCGGTGAATATACCTTCCCGGTCAAGGACAAGAGAATCTTCTGGACCACCTATAACCTGATGAACCTAAGCAATGACGCCATCATGTACTTCCTCTCGCAGAAGTTCTACGACAGTGACACCGCCGAGGAGATACAGAGGCTCAACGGCCTGCAGATCAAAAAGCAGGATATGGAGCGGGAGATTGCTCTCAGGCGCGCCGAGCTCCAGAGCATCTTCAATGACCAGGAGCGCCTGCGGAACAATATCCAGTCCCTCTCCTCCTCGAGAGAGGAGACGGCGCTCAGGGAGCGGCTCATAGGCAAGATGACGGAGCAGGAGAACCTCATCGAGACCCTGGAGCGGACCATAAAGTCTCTCCAGGAGGATATCGAAAAGGCACAGAAGGAGATAAACCAGTTCCTGGTGACGCTCCAGCGCGAAATCAAGGTGGAAGAGCAGCACCCCCGCTGAAACAAGGGCATAGAGGGGCTTACGGGACCATGATCATACCGGGAAACAGAACAAGGGCAAGGGCCCTCGCCACCATGGGAGCAGTCATTGCCACCGCGTGCATCTTTCTCTCGCTTTATCTTCAGGCACTGGGAGCCCCTGCCTTATTCGCTCATGGCCTCTTCGGCCTTGCCCTCGTGATCTTCCTCGTCGCCGCGATGGCAGGGCGGATGGGCAAGGCCGGCGCCCTTTCAGTCACTTCAGAGGGCATTACCATTCCCGCCGGTTTGAGGCCCCTGCTGCTGAAATGGCAGATTATCGAAAAAATCGACATGTTCGAGCACTCGGGAAAGCGCTACCTGGGTTTTGCCCTCTCAGGAACCGAAGGCCTCAGGAAAGCGATGCAGGGGCTTGCCGCCCTCAACCACGAAGAGACCGGCTACCATTTCTGCTTCCCCCCGCAGCTCTTTGAAGCTCCTCTCGAAGAGATTCATGGAAGGCTCAGCGCGCTTCTCTCCGACAGCGAGGCACGCAAAGGCCTCAGCGGCGGGGAGGGCACCCTTCAGAGCCACCCGCAAGAAGGAAATTGCCATGGGGGGAGATAATTACCTTACCATAAAGAAAGGCCACGCACAAAGAGGTGAACCAATGAAAAAGACGTCGCTTGCACTGCTCCTGCTCATCCTGACAGCCCTTCCCCTCTTCGCAGAGGAACCTCAAATTCCTGTCATCAACGAGATCACGCCTTCGAAGGCAAAGGCCGGCGAACAGATCATGATCAAGGGAAGCAACTTCCACAAGGAGAAGGAAAAGAACATCGTGCGCTTTGGAAACATCGTGGCCGAGATCAAGAAGGCCTGGCCCGATATGCTCGTCGTGACCGTGCCTGAAGGCGCCAAGGTCTGCGGCGTCACCGTCGATGTCCTGGGTTTGAGGAGCAAGGAATACAAATTCTACGTGATTCCCTACATCGAGTTCGGCCTTGCCGACAAGAACCTCAACGCGGGCCAGAAGACCAAGGGGATCATCAGGGTCGTCGGCTCCAAAAAGCCCTGGAAGATAATGGTGAAGAACAAATACTACGAGATCATCGACCTCCCGGGAGGCGCGGAGCAGACGGTGATAACCTCGGGCGGCGATGACAACAAGGTGGAAATCGACATCGTGGCGAAGAAAAAGGGGAATTTCAGCCTCATGTGCAAGAAGCTCGAGGAACTCGAGGAGGGAGCGCAGGGTATCGCGAAAGCCACGGCCACGCCCTCGGCAAGCGAGGCGCCAAAGCCGTCTCCGAAAGTGGTCACTCCTCCCATTATCCCTGTCCCGCCCCCCCCCAGGGAGAGCCCCTCCCCCTCGCCTTATACCGTGAGAACACCGACGGCAATGCCTTCAGTGAAGGCCTCCACAACGGTGCCCCCTCCCACTCCGGCGCCATCGCCCTCTCCTTCCATGGCAAGCCCGCTTGCGGCGGCCTCGGCCACTCCCGTCAAGGTCCTTCCTCCGCCAACACCTGAAGAGACGCGCACCAAAGCGATTCCCATCCCGCCGGCGCCAAAGGAGACCTTTACGGCGAAACCTACGCCCGAAACGCCCACAGAGAGCCCCTCACCCGGGGAGATCTCTGCTCGGCCATCCTTGCCCAGGCCTGAAATAACTTCCAAAGTGACTCCCTCATCTCTGCCGCACCCTTCGGAGACACCAAAGACGGTCCTTTCTCCCAGGAGCACGGCAGCACCCAAGGCAAGCCCTGACAAAAAAGTCACGGCCAAGCCAGCCGACAAGAACGCCCTTCTCGCTTATATCACCACCCTCAAGGGGAAGCTCGCCACCCTCAGGGACAAACTTCAGAAAGTGCAGACTTCTCTCGAGAACAAGAAAGAGACGTATGGACTCAAGAAGGGCAAGGATGACCTGAGAAACCAGGATGCCATAAGGAGCCTCAACGAGCGCGGGAAAAAGGTGGCAAAAAAGCTCACCGAGCTTGATGCCGACCTCACGGAGCTGGAGAAAAACCCCCAGGATAATGCCGACAAGATTGAAGCAGGAAAAAAACAGTATGACAAGCTGAAAGCGGAGCAGAGAAACATCAGAACCTGGAAGAAGCACATGGCGGCGCGCATGTCAAAGGACACGGCGGCGCTCTACCGGGAAGTGAAAACCCTCAAGGGGCAGCGTGACTCACTCCAGAAGCAGATAAAAAAGCTGCAGGATGAATATGACGGCAAGTTGAAATCATTACTGAAGAGCTCATAGCTCCCCGAGTATCCCATAAAGAGAAACCATCGTTAAGGAGCATAAGGCCTTGGACAGAAGCTTTTCCGATGAAGTGCTTTTCAACATTGACGATGAAGATGACGACAAGGAAGCGGCCGGCCGGAAAAAGTCCTTTCCCGCCTTCAGCGACGAAGACTTCATAGCAGGCGAAGAAGAGGCTGAGAGCAAGGGTGAGGAGGGCACGCAGGAGCAGGCGCCGGCCTTCAAGTTCCCCAACAAGATAATCCAGAAGATCATGACCGAGGAACAGGAAGGCATAGCCCTCGAGGGAGAAGGCTATGAAGCCTCGGTGGATATGGAGGAGGAGACCAGGATCAGGGCAGAGATAGCCGCTGAGCTGGAAAAGAAAGGCGAGCTCTTCGAGCAGGAGCTGGCCCAGAAGGCTCTTGAGCAGCAGCCGAGCGCAAAACCAAAGCCGAAGCTGCCCAGGAAGAAAAAAAAGGAAGAGCCAGAGGAAAAGCCTCCCGAAGCCCTGAAGGAGGGGGAGCCCACGGCGCAGGAACCCGCCCCCGGGGAGCCTGACCATGAAACGGCAGAGCCTGCCCGGAAGACCGCAGAGGAGACGGCAGAAGAGCCGCAGGAGGTGGAAACGGCAGAGAAGGCCGAAGTGCCAGAGGCAGCTCCCGCCAAAAAGGCCGCCCATGCGGTGCGCCCCCCGGAAAAGACGGCTGCAGCCCATAAGACAAAGGAGACACCCGGCCAGAAGGCCCAGGACGGCCGGTTGGACATCGCCGCCGAGCAGTTCAAGAAAGCCGAGTTTTACAACAGTGAGGGCAAGGAGTTCCTCAGGCAGCACAAGCTCGAGCATGCCGAGGAGTCCTTCAAAAAAGCGCTCCACATCAATCCCCAGTATGCCGGCGCCTATAACAACCTCGGCTATACCTACAGCCTGGAGGGAAAAGTCGAGGAGTCCCTCGAGGAGTTCGAGAAAGCCCTGGAAAATGACCCCGACCTCCATGTGGCAAGGATCAACTTTGCGAACTCATGCCTGAGAGTCCAGGATTTTGAAACTGCCGAAGAGCAGTATAACTACGTGATCGCCGAGGGGCCCGAAGATCCCAGGATGCACTTTTACATCGGCCGCATCTGCGCTATGGCCCACCTCAACCAGAGCGCCATTGAAGCCTATCACCGCGTGGTGAAGGAAGACCCGACGAATGCCGCAGCCTTCAATGATATGGGAGTCTGCCATTCACGGCTCCAGAACTATGACAAGGCCCTGGAGAACTACCAGAGGGTCATTGAGATTGACCCTAATAACGCCATCGCATACAATAACATGGGCATCGCCTACGGGAAGAAGGGCCTCATCAACGAGAGCATCCAGTGCTTTGAGAGCGCCGTTTCCTACAAGCCTGATTTTGTCACGTCACTCTGCAACCTTGGCTTTGCCTACGGTCAGAAAGGGATCGTGGAGAAGGAAATCGAGCATTACCAGAGGGCCCTGGGGATTGATCCCGACAATCCGGAGGTGATTCACTCGCTGGGGCTCACCCTGCAGTCAAAGGGAAGCGACGAGGACGCCATAGATGCCTACAGGAGAGCCGTGGAAGTGAATCCCGAGTTCCCCCGCGCCCATTTTGACCTTGCCAATGTGCTGCAGATCAAGGGTAAAAATGACGAGGCCATCGAGGAATACAAGAAGGTGATTGCCCTCACCGGCACGAACCCCGAAGCCCACAACAACCTCGGGCTTGCCTACCAGCAGAATGGCAACATAAAAGAGGCTATTGAGGAATTCAAGCTGGCCGTCGCCGAGAATCCCGCCTTTGTCGAAGCCTACAACAACCTCGGGGTCGCCAACCACAGCATCGGCCAGCTCACCGAGGCAAAGCAGGCTTGGGGAAAAGCCATCGAGATTGACCCCATGTTCGCCGAAGCCTATAATAATCTTGGCACGGCCGAATTCATGGATAACAACCTCGAGGAGACCATCTCGTATTTCTCCAAGGTGGTGGAAATCCGCCCCGACGACCCCATGGCGCACTGCAGCCTGGGGAATGCTTACTACGTGCTCGGCGATATCGACAGGGCCATCGAGGAATGCTGCAACTCCATAGAGCTCGGCCCCAACGCCTGGGCCCATTTCATCCTGGGGAGCGCCTGCTATGCCCAGGGAATGTATGAAAAGGGGATCGGCGAATACAAGAATGCCATTGAGCTCCAGCCCGATTTTGTCGAGGCCCGGAGCATCCTGGGCGTCTGCTACTGCGAGCAGGGGAAGCTCGATGACGCCCTCGTGGAGTTCAAAAAGGCCAAAGAGGTTGACCCCTCGTATGCCGAGGCTTACTACAACACAGGAAACGTCTATAAGCGCATCGCGAAGATAGATGAGGCCATAGAGGAGTATAAGGCGGCCATCAAGCATAAGAAGAATTATTCCGACGCCCTCTATCAGCTCGCCCTTGTCTACGAGGGGAGAAGCACCGTCAATGCCATCCAGTACTGGAAGGCATTTATCGACAGCTCAATGAACAAACCAGGCGAGTGGGAAAGGATCCTGGAGGCAGAGGATCACCTGAAAATGCTCAAGGAAGCTCCTCCCTCATCATGAAATGCCAGCAGGGAAAGGTTCCTGAAGGCAGAGGATCACCTGAAAAATCTAAGGGAGCCCTCTTTTTCATGAGACGCCGAGAAGGCTTTGGCGGGCAGCGGCGAAGGAGGAAAACAGGTTAAAGGCTTTATCAAGCCCGACAAGTTCGATAATCTTGAATATCTTCCCCTTCCTGCAGATGAGGGAGAGCGTGCCTTCAAGCTCACTGGCGCGCTTCTGAAGGCCGATGATGACCCCGATGCCCACGCTGTCAATATATTCCAGGCTGTTCAGGTCAATGAGAAGGTTTTTCTTTGCCTTGCCCAGCAAGCGGTAAAGCTCATCCTTGGTATGAAGCACATCAGGATAGCCGAACTCACCTTTGAGCTCCACGTAAATCAGGTCTTCACTCAGGGCGCGGGATTCATATGACAGTTTCATCATGCGGCTCCATGGACTGGCTCATGATGCCCCTTCGACATGTTCTTTCACCTTTGCGAGGGCATCCTGGATCTCCTCGACAAGATCATAGGAGAATCTGATCCCTTTTTTGGTGGGCCTCAGCTCATCTGATTCTTTCTCGGTATAATATTCCCTCACGTCCACGTAATTACTGTCTTTCCATGTCGCTATCTTGACTACGAGAAACTTTCCGTATCCTCTTTCTATACGGGCAATCTCAACCTCATCTGACATGGTATTCACCACCTTTGATGCTGAAACTTGGCAATAGTAGGTACCTTCTTACGATACTCCAAAGGCTTCTCTTTTCCTTCTTGAAAAAGAAAAGGGGAAATTTTCTTACCGGGAAGGAAATGGACCCCCTCTCCGAGAATTGTATCAATGCGGAGAGACGGCTCATAAAAGGAGGATTTTATGGGTCTTGTCTCTTTTGTTGTGTGCAGGAGGGAATCCCGGTGCTCCAAACGGGAGAAGATAAAAGCCTGGAAAGAGCGGAGCACCAGGAAAAAACGCGCCAGGATCCATTTTGCGCAGGAACTGCCTCTCGAGACCTGCCCCCTCTCTTTTCAAGGTGAGCCCCGGAGGCTCACCATTGCAGAGCCGCTCTCATAGCGCATCCACAAAAGCCATCAAGGAGGAACTCCATGGAAAGTATTTTTTCTGTAATTCTGGTGACAATCACCTTCGTGTTCTGGGCTATTATCCTGTGCTTTCCGCCGGGAACGGGAAATACCCTTACCAAATATGACTATATGAGGCACATGGTGACCGTGAGGAAACTATGGCGCTCCCTGATACCGCGGCCCGGCATTCTTGGCCTTAAGAAGGCCGGCTAGAGCCCATAACCGGGGCCTTTGATCAGAGTCCCGGTGCGCGGTAGAAGAAAAAGGCCACGGCAAGAATAAAGTAGACGGCGAGGAGCAGCACCCCTTCAAACCAGTTGGACTCGCCGTCCATGGACACTATCGTGGAAATAATCACCGAGACCGCCACAGCGAGCACCTCGAAGGGCGTGAACACGAGGCTCATAGGCTGGCCCACGATGGTACCGAAAAGCACAAGCACGGGAGCCACGAAAAGAGCCACCTGAATTGAAGAGCCCTGCGATATATTGAGGGAGAGATCTGCCTTTCCCTTGAGGGCCACCACTATCGCCGCAGCATGCTCTGCGGCGTTTCCCACTATTGCCACGATGATGATGCCCACAAAAAGCTCCGTGAGAGAGAGCACCTTGGTCACCTCATGGATGGAATCGACAAGCAGCTCGCTCTCTATGGCCACAAAAATCGTGGTCACCAGCAGCACTGCAAGAGAGCGGCCCATGCTCCAGTGCATCTGCGCGCACTCATCAACGGCATCCTCGTCAGGAACGCAGAAGACATTCTTATGGGTATGGAGCGAAAAGACGAGTCCCAGGAAATACACGAAAAGCAGTGCTATGGCAACCCACTCGCTGAGGTGCACGACGGCAATGCTCCTTGAGTCCAGGTGACATGTGTAGGCAAACATGGCCGGCACCACAAGGCCTATGGTGGCAATGGTGAGCATCGAGGCGCCATTCCCCACGATTGCCTTGTTGAAGGGCTGACTCTTGTACTTGAGGCCGCCCGCCAAAAAGCTCGCCCCCATGACAAGGAGCAGGTTCCCGATGATTGAGCCGGTGATAGAAGCCTGCACCACCTCGATGTATCCCCTTGAGAGGGCGATAAAGGCGATGATAAGCTCCGTGGCATTCCCGAAAGTGGCATTCATGAGCCCCCCCACGGTGGGGCCTTTCTTCGAGGCTATTTCCTCAGTCGCCCTTCCCATGAAACCGGCAAGGGGGATAATGGCCAGGGCCGAAATAAAAAAATTAAGGGCTTTGGAGAAATGAAGGAAATGGAAAAGAATCGAGAGGGGCACAAAGATTAAAAGGACAAAAAATAATCTCATGGCATCTGTTCCTCGTGTCTTATAAGAGTCCCCTGATATAATTGGCTATTCTCCGCCCCATACCTTCATCAAAGCAGGGAAAGAGAGATCGGGCCCCGGGAAGGGGGCCTGTCATGAAGGCTTCGTCAGAGCGCCAAGAATTTCCAGCACCTTCCCGGTGGAGGGGATGTCGGCCATGGAGCGCCCCCTGTGGGCAAAGCGGACCACTCCTTCCTTATCAATGACGAAGAGCGCGGGGAGGCGTCCCAGGGCCAGCAGGCGCACCTCCTGCCCGTAAAGATCGGCCACCTTGTGATCGGCGTCGGAAAGACCGGGGAAAGGCATCGCCTCGCGATCCCAGTACCTCCTGAACTCCCCGGGGTCCTCGGGACCGATGGCTATCACCTCGGCGCCAAGGGCCCTGAACTTTTCATACTCATGGCGCAACTGCGTCATATGGCGGCGGCAGAAAGGTCATATGAACCCCCTGTTAAACACGAGGGCCACAGGTGTTGAGCCCTTATAGTGAGAGAGGGAGATCTCCCTGCCACCGGTATCCTTGAGAGTGAAATCCGGAGCCTCCATACCTTCAGTCAAAGCCATTGATGCACCTCCCTGTCATGCAGCGCGCTCCACGGCGGCGGCTATAAAATGGGGGGGCAACCAGCCCGGTGCACCCTCCCGGGATGCCGTGCTAAAAGGAATCGGTACCGCCGAGTTTCTTCTCAATATGGTCGAGCGACGTGGCAATCCTGTCCAGGATAAGGAAAAGCTCACCTATCTGCTCCCTTCCCTCCAGGCGCTCGGCGATGGCGGAGAGGTTGTTCCTGTAGTGGGACAGCTCCACGACCTTCATGCCCACCTCGATAAACTTCAGAAGGGTATCGATAGCCCTTGTGTCGCCTTCCATGGCCCGCTCCCAGAGATCGGCCTTGACCCGCTCTTCCAGCTTGAAAAAATTCTCCGAGGATGTCCGCTCCAGGTTGTTGATAAAGTTGTCTCCTCGCGCCATTGGTGTCTCCTGCCTGTTTCACTTCCGGAACCTTGGTTCCATGAAATAATTCGCCCCTGGGAAAGCTTACCCTGTTTAGAAGAAATTTTCAGGTAAAGTACCTCTGCAGCACATCGGGTATTATTTTCTCGGAATTGAAGGGGCGCCAATCTTGATCTGATTCCCTCATTAATGCTAAAATTATAGCATGCGGAGTACAAAAATTACTCACCAGGGATTGCCATGAAACGAGCAAGGACCTGTATCGGCAGCCTCATTATCATTATTGCAGGGATTGTCCTCTTCTCTCTCCTGCCGGGGACCACTGCATCAGGTCTCCCTATGGACATCTTCACCGCCCAGGCCAGCAGGGAATTTCCCGTCCAGGAACTTCAGGCCCTCCTCAACAAATCGGTATACGACACCGATGTTCCCGGCATCCTCATGGCGATTCAGACAAAGAGCACCATCTGGATAAGCGCCTCTGGCATTTCAGACCTGGAAACGGGCAAGCCCATGAGCCCCTATATGAAAGTGCGCATCGGGGGGATCACCAGGGTCTTCATGGCAGCCCTCATCCTGAAGCTCTCAGAGGAACGCCTCCTCTCACTCGACGACACCGTCGAGAAATGGCTTCCCGGCATGGTGCCGGGAGGCGGGAAAATCACCCTCATGATGCTCCTCTCACAGACAAGCGGCCTTTACAACTACGCCAATTCCCTGGAATTATGGCAAAAAGTGTACGAGAACCCCGGCTCGCAATGGGCACCTGAGGATCTTATGGAGATTATCGCGAAAGCCCCCCCCATTTCCCTCCCGGGAGTCTCCTGGTATCCCTCGAGCACCGATTATTTCATCCTGGGGCTCATTGCCGAGAAGGCGACCAAAAAGCCCCTTGAAGAAGAGCTCCGCAGCAGATTCTTTGGGCCCCTCGGCATGTCAGGCACCTCGCTCCCCAGATCGGGAGCCCTCACGCCCCCCTTTGTCCATGGATATACCTGGAACCCTCTTCAGAACAAGATGGAAGACACCTCGGCATGGGACTTTTCTTGGAAATGGCCATCAGGCTCAGGTGTGACGACGGCTATCGACATGCTCACCTGGACCAATGCGTTTGTCGAAGGGAGAGTGGTGAGCCTGGATTCCATGAAAAAAATGATGACCATTCTCCCTCCCTCCCGGGATTACGGACTGGGCCTCTATGTCAAAGAAAAGGGCGGCTGGGGTGAAAAGGAGTTATCGCAGAGCGGCGGAAATCCCGGCATGGGCTGCCAGTGGACCTACCTTCCCGATTCGGGCCGCATCGTGTTCGTAGCCATCAACAGGCTGGACATGGACTTCGACAAGCCCTCGGGAGGAATTGCTTTTATCAACGCCCTTATCCCAGGAGTGCGCGACATCCTCAACGAGCACAGATAGTCACTCCTTCCGGGTTCCGCGGGGAGCCGTCACATGTTCCATGGCGGTGCGCCTTGTCATGCTATTTAGCCCTCTTGCATTTCCTGAAAGGCATCTTGCCCCTCCGGTATTGCAGTTTTGGCAGAAAAGCCTTATTCTATCTATGAAAAGGAATTCTACAGGGCAGCGGGTGCCGAAGGGAGAGAATACCATGACGATACCACCGACGGGCATATCATTCCAGGCAGCGGCAGGCCCTTGACCGGATGAGCTCGCTTGCCAGGAACGGGATGCACTTCACAAGCCAGGACATGAAGGAGCTGCCCCCTGCCGAGGCTTTTGTGAGGATGATGGAAAATCCCTATGCCGGATACGGCGATCAGGTATGCTACAAAACCCATGAAAACGGATTCACCGTCATGGCCACGATGAGGCCGCCGCACCTCGCCCCTCTCGACATGTTCATTACCGGCACCAGGAAGGGCTATGTCTTCTACGACACCACCTCGGGGACTCCCGAGCCCGTGGGGAAGGCCGGCGACTTCATCACGAAGTTCAAGGACCGCCTGGACGAAGCGGTGGTCTGGGCCGTTGACGGGTCATACGTGACGATGGAAAAGGCCGAGGAGATAAAGGCCCGCATAGAGATTGAGGGCCTGGCCTCGGAGCTTGAGGCTCCAAAAGATTTGCCCTCTATCGAGGAAACTGACGACGTGGTGATCATCGGTGGCATAGTGCTTGAGAAGAGGCACTGACGGCTACTTCAGCCGCTCGTATTGAGAAGGATCCGCCCGGGGACTGAGAGGCGGATTTTTTTTTGCTCCTCTCTCCCCATGAAGCCAATGTCTATGCCTGCCTGCCTTCTCAGGGAAAAGCTTGACAAAAAACCATAGATAAACTATAATTAATTATGATAAGCTATGATTAATTATAATAAAGAGGTGTGCAGTGAGTGGCGATATTCTGGATTTTGAAGAGGCCGTCCTTTTCCTGAAGACTTCAAAGCCCACCCTTTACCGATGGGTCGGCGAGGGAAGGATCAGGGCCTTCAAGGCAGGGAGGGAGTGGAGGTTTTACCGGGCAGACCTGCTGAGTTTCATTGAATCGGGAGACCAGGAAAGGGAAGGGAGGATAAAATGGCTCCGCCAGGCGCGGGATTTCTATGAGGCAAGGCTCAGGGAAAAGGATATTGAGCCTTGAGCCCGATGAGGTTCCCCTATAATAAAAGGAAGGAGTGATTTTTTGTGAACAGCCTTGCACAGTTCACTACGAAAGACGAAGAGGAGCTCGTCGCCCATGAGCTGTCCCTCAGAATCGCCGTTGACGCCATCGCGGAGCGGACCTCTGACATCCACATAGATCCGGGCCAGAAGGAGGGCGTGATTAAATACAGAATCGACGGCCTCCTCCAGGAAATCTCCCGGCACCCCCTCCCTGTCATCTCAGTGCTCCTTGGGGTAATAAAAAAAGCTGCCGCTCTCAAGGCCGATGAAATCAGAACCCCCCAGGAGGGAATCGTCACCTTCACGACCGATAAGATCGACAAAAAGACAGTCGCGTATACACTGCGCATCGCCACATTCCCCACATGCTTCGGCGAGCGGATGGTGCTCAGGATCCTGGACCCGGGCAAGGTGAGCTTCCTCAAGGGTGACATGGGAACGCTGGGGTTCTCTGAAAAAGAGGAAAAAGCGATCAAATCGATTCTGGACAAGCCTTTCGGCCTCATCCTCTACACAGGGCCCACGGGATGCGGCAAGACCACCACGGCCTACGCATCACTGGGCTATCTCCATGAGAGAACAAAAGGCCGCTGCAGCATAATTTCCCTGGAAAACCCCATTGAATACCACCTGGAAGGTCTCGTTCAGACTACCGTGGACTCGGAATTCACCCATGCCAAGGCCCTCAAGGCCCTCATGTCACAGGACCCCGATGTCATCTTCTGCGGTGAGATCCAGAATGCCGAGACAGCCCGGCTCCTGATGACGCTCTCCCTCACCGGGCATCTCATGCTCTCTCAGCTCCACTCGAGCGACGTGGCGGGGGCGCTGAAAAGGCTTGTTGATATAGGCATAGAGCCCTACCTGCTGGGCATGACCATTGAAGGGGTCATAGCCCAGCGCCTCATGAGAAAGATCTGCCCTCACTGCAGGGAGGAAGTGAAAAGCTCTGCCGAAATCGCGGGGAGCATCCCGGGAAAGGGGGATTCCCCGGCCGTGCTTTACCGCGGCAAAGGATGTGCCCGCTGCCATCATTCAGGCTACCTGGGAAGAACAGCGGTATATGAAATCCTGCCCCGCCACGAAAAGCTCCCCGAGCTTCTGACGAGGAACCTGTCACTTGCCGAGCTGAGGGAGGAGCTCAGGCCCCTCTTCCTCGCGACGCTCCGGGAGAGCGCCCTCTGGAAGGCCAAGGAAGGGATAACTACCGTTGAAGAGGCCCTCCGCTGCTCGATGGTGTAGGCGCTTCCTGTTCTCAGGCACCGAAATCAATTATACAGAAGTTTCCTTTCACCGGTTCAGACATTATGGAATCTTTGCTTCGGCATGTAACGGCGATGCGACAAGGGCAGTCTTCCCTCCCATGGTGACAAGAAGGAATATCTGGAAAATGAGAAAAGTGTGTACTTATGGCAAGAGGCATCATCCCCTTTTTTCTTTTTCTCGCGCTTCTCACCGCAGGGCTCGAGGCGCGCAATCAGCAGGGCGACAGCACTTATAATATAGAGAGCATTGCATTCTCCCCTTCCATGAAAGTGCTCGCCGCAGGGGGTGACGGGGGAGTTTTTCTGTGGGACATGGGCTCGGGGAAGCTCCTGCATCGCTTTGAGCCGGGTACTGTGGCACTGACGCCTGACGGGAAAACCGCCGCCTCAGGGACCTATGGGGAAGTGTCTCTCCATGAGCTGCCATCTGGCAAAATGGCGGGGAAGCTCAAGGGACCAGGGGCAAATCTCCATGCCCTCGCCTATTCACCCGATGGATCCCTTCTTGCGGGAGGCTTCGGCGACGGCACCGTGTGGCTCTGGGATACAAGGAGCAGAACAAGATATGCCGTCCATACCATCAAAGGCACCCCGGTGGAGCATGTTGCCTTCTCCCCTGACGGGACGCTTCTTGCAGGGTGCGGCTTCAATAATTGTCCGCGCGTCTGGGATCTTGCCGGGGGAAGAGCACTGGAGCTCTCATCTCCGGGTGAGCCGAAACCCATGCTCGCCGGTATAAAAGCCATGGCTTTTTCACCTGACAGCAGAACCATTGCCTGCTGTTACGCAAAGACATCAGAAACCCCCAATACCATAGTAATATGGGATGCAAGAAAGGGGGGGCTTCTTGAAAAATTCAGCTCCGGCGACAGGAGCGAGAGGGAGTCAATCGATTCAATTGCCTGGTCCCCTGACGGTCGCTTCCTTGCCACCGGGTTCGATGGGGGGAGCCTGTATCTATGGGATGCAAAGAACCACTCGGTCCAGAGCATACAGAACCTCAGGGCGAACCATATGCTTCCCGTAGCTTTCTCAAAGGATGGAAGGGTGCTGGCCGCCGGAGCAAAAAATATGGCCGTGCTCATAGATCCGGAGAGCGGCCAGGTGCTCCAGACCCTCTCACCGGAGCCCAACTATGTTTATACCCTCGCTTTCTCTCCTGACGGTACGTGCCTCGTGGCAGGCTCTGTCGATGGAGCCCTCAGGATGTGGGACATGGAATCAGGCGAGCTGAAGAAGATCCTGCTGAGGCACACCGGCTGGATAAGCTGTTTTACCTGGCTTTCCGGGAGCCCCGTGATGGCCAGCGGAAGCCCTGACGGAACGCTGAGGCTCTGGGAATTTCCCTCGGGCAAGCACCTGCGCGCCCTTGTGAGAAAAAGAGAGGCCGGAGACGGCTCATTCTCCCAGTGGCTGGACTCCCTGGCTGCGCTCCCCGACGGCACTGCCATCGCGGCCGCCTATTACGACGGCTCGCTCCTCTTCTGGGACCGTAAAACAGGCAGGGAGAAAAGCCGGGCCAAGGCTGATAAACTCCACACCCTGGCCGCGCTCCCTGCCATCAGAGCATTTGCCCTTGGAGGCTCCTCGCTCTCCTTTCTGGATGAGGAAGGGATGAAGCCTGAGCTGCCGTGGGCACCGCAGCCGGATCCGGTCTATGTCATGGCTGCATCTCCCGGGGGAAACCTTCTTGCCGCCGCTTCATTATGCGGAGCCGTCAGGATATGGGATGCCCTGTCAGGAGCTCTGCGCTGCACCATTGGCAAGGGAGACTGGTGTCTCAACTGCCTGGACTTTTCCCCCGGGGGGAAGAGCCTGGCCGGGGCAGGAGACGACAACCTCATCCATTTGTGGGATACGGAAACCAGCAAGGAAACGGCTTTATTCAGAGGGCACAGCGATGCGGTGCGGTCAGCCTGTTTCTCCCCTGACGGGAAATCACTTGCAAGCGGCGGTGATGACGGCACAGTGCGCCTCTGGGATATCAGCACAAAAAGCCAGGTGCGCTCCTTCCCCATGACCATGCTGAAGCCTTCCCAATAAAAGACACGCGCCATAATCGGCTCCAGCCTTGTATACCGCCCATGTCATTTCGACAGGTTCCCGCTCTACCGGCGCACAATATTCCATCACTGCGACTTTTCTTGTTTACAAAGACCTGATATAATAATATCTGAACGACAGAAAGGGAGGCACTGCCGGGATACTATTCCCGGGAGCCGGTTTATTACAGGAGGCGCTCGTGATTGAGAATTCTGCAAGCGTGGTCTTATGCACCTACAACAGGGCCCATCTGCTGAAAAACTCCCTCGTCACCTACAAAAAACAGACCACAAGGGATTTTGAGCTTATCATACTGGACGACGGCTCCGAGGATGATACCGAGAGCCTGGTGCGCTCTTTCTCAGGTGATCTCGCCATCCGCTATGAGCGGCTGAGTGACAAGAAGCCCGGTGAGTGGAGAGATGCCGGGGCCATTATCAACCGGGGCATCATCATGTCACAAGGAGAATTTGTGTATATCACCCACCCGGAGGTCATGGTATGCTTCGACTGCATTGAAAACGCCAACAGCGCGCTCCGGGAGAATGAGAATGCATATTTTAATGCCCGCGTCTACTATATGACCCCGCACTTGCAGAAGAGACTGGAAACCATTGACTGGCAGTCCGATTTCTACCAGGTAAGAACCATGGAAAATTTTTACAGAGACTCCCCTGACGGGGAAGAATACCTGGGGATGACCGGGAATCAATATTACACGCCAAAAATCGTTGAAACCATAGAATGCTGGGAATCCTGGGTATTTGGAGGCATGACGAGGAGGGCATGGAAAAAGTTCGGGGGACTGAACGAATCTCCCCACTGGGGCACGGTGGATTATGATTTCCAGCAGCGCCGGCGGATGAACAGATGGAAGACCGTCTCACCCAGGGATATCTATGTAATCCATCAGAACCACGACACAAAGGTGGGAAAATTCGAGCCCACGAAGCGGAATCGCGATTCCATGCTGGCTGATGCCCTTGACAAGTATGGGAAAAAGAGAAATTTCCTGAAAGATATGGAGCTATAGTGCCCTGTTTCTGTCAATCCTCTGCGCCGTGCGACGAGAGAAGCTTGACTATCCCTTTGTAACCGTTAATCTCCGCCATGTGCCGCGGTGTCCTCCCTGATTTGTCGGGTGCCGCGGCATCGGCACCCCGTGAGATAAGGAGCTCCACCACTTCTTTATGGCCGAATCCGCTTGCCATGTGCAGCGGCGTCCTGCCATCCTCGGCTTTTGCATTGACATCGGCACCTCTGGAGATAAGAAAGTCCGCCGCTTCCCTGCAGCCTCTGGCACTGGCCCTGTGAAGGGCAGTGACACCAAATTTTCCCCTTCCGTCAATATCGGCGCCACTCGAGACAATGAGCTCCGCTACTTCTTTATGCCCATAGCTGCTTGCCATGTCCAGCGGTGACCTGCCATCGCCGGCCCTTGCCTTGACATCGGCACCCCTCTGGATGAGTATCTCCGCCACTTCTTTCCAGCCATAGCTGCTTGCCTCATGAAGCGGTGTCCTGCCATCGCCGGATTTTTCGTTGACCCCGGCACCCCTGGATATGAGGAGTGCTGCTATTTCTTTGTGCCCGCAGCTGCTTGCTCCGTGGAGAGGAGTAATGCCATCTTTATTCTTTCCATTGACACGGGCACCCCGGGCAAGGAGAGCTTCCACTATTTCATAGTTCCCTTTGCAGCTGGCCAGGTGAAGAGGTGCAAAGCCATGGTTATCCTCCCCATTGACCTCCGCTCCGCGGGAGATGAGCAGATCCGTCACTTCTTTCTGGCCATTAATACCCGCGTAGTGAAGCGGCGTCCAGCCATCTTCCGTCCTGGCATTAAGCTCCGCTCCACGGGAGATGAGCAGATCTGCAATTTCCCCGGTGCCTGCCCAATGAAGAGGGGTCGCAAGCTTACTGTCTTTTGCGCAGACCTCGGCGCCATTGCGGATGAGCAGATCCGCGATTTCTCCGCTGTATGCCCAGTGAAGGGCCGTTATGCCATCATCGCTCCTTACATTGACGCCGGCTCCTTGTGAGATGAGGAGCTCGGCTATTTCTCTCTGACCTTTATGGCAGGCAGCGTGCAGAGGAGTGATGCCATAGTTTCCCCTCGCATCGACTGTTGCTCCTTGTGAGATGAGGAATTCGGCTATTTCTCTCTGACCATTTTCGCTTGCCCCGTGCAGGGGAGTGTAAGTCCCCATTGACTCACTGCAAGTGGCATTCACGTCTCTACCTGCTTTGAGGAAGAGCTCTACTGCCTCCAGATTCCCCTCCCGTATCTGACTCAGGAAAGCCTGGCCGGTAAAAGGGATATTTTCCCTTTTCAGTTCTTCCTGTGCCCGTTCTTTTTCACCGATCACGGTCTCTCTCTTTTCATCATTCAAGTGTCGCCCCCTGGTTTTCGCAAAATAGTATACAATAGATTTCTGAAAAAGTCCAAAATTTTAACAAAAACATTTCACTGAGGGCTTTCCTGTGATAGGCGACCAAGGCGAGGGCCAGCTCTGGCATGACCCATGAGAGCCTCCCCAAAAGACTAGACTTTTTCTCATATGAATCGGGACAAGAGAGCGATATAATGAGAGTCGTTGTGATGGTGCACGATGAGGAAAGAGGAGGGAAAATGAATAAGCCATTCACTGTGATAATCGTCTTATGCTGCTTGTTTCTTATTGGGTGTGCAAGTGAAAACGAACGCGCTCGCATTGCATTAGAGAACAAAAATATTCCTTATACTGATGAGGATTTTATCGAGCAGGTTGGAGCAGGAAACCTGGAAGCAGTGAAACTCTTTATAAAGGCAGGAAAGGATGTCAATACTAAGGATAAATATGGCCGTGCCCCTCTACACCTGGCAGGCGACATAGAAGTAGCCAAGTTTCTCCTTTCCAAGGGTGCTGATGTGAATACAAAGGACAATACCCGCTGGACCTCTCTAAACTATGCATGCTGCAAAGACCAAAAAGAACTGGTAAAACTGCTTCTTTCCAAGGGCGCTGATATCAATACCAGAGATAACGATGGCATTACCCCTCTTCAAATGGCAAGCACTGTAGGTTATAAAGAAATAATAGGCCTCCTCAAAGCCCACGGCGCGAGGGAACGGCCTTATTGACCTCCTCATGGCTGAGCCACGAGGGCCAACTCTGCTTTGGCTCTGGAGCCACAATGAAGCAACCCTGCCGGGGAAAGTTCACAAATCTGGCACAACCCCTGAAAACCCAGTAACTTCGTAAATGCCCCGGAGCCTTAGAAATAAAAGAAGCCGGGGAGCCGATTCGAACGGCCGACCTGCTCATTACGAGTGAGCTGCTCTACCACTGAGCCACCCCGGCGTCTTTGCCGTGGCAGGATTATAGCACACTTTTTCCCCTATGTAAAGAGTTTCTGCCGGGCATATCATATCACCTTATCTCAGGGACTTCTCCCGGATCTGCCTGCACCATCGATGGGCTCAGCGGCAGGATCCTGAAATACCTCTGCTTCCGCAGAGGGGGCTCCCGCCTGAAATTATTTTTCTTCCCACCCCCTTTCCCTCAGGTCTCTCCATTCACTGCCGCAGGGCGCCTTTTCTCTTCGCTGGATGGGCCTTCAGAGGCTTAGAGCGAAAAAATCGCCCAACAGACCTTTCCATCCCATAGAGGGGCATCTGGTGATGGTCATGAAACCCAGTAATCACAATACATTCTGCAGACAGCTCTTTTGACTCGGCATCTATTATAGGGTATAATAAAATAAAGGATACATATGTTACTCATGACAAGTGAATCACTTATGAAAGGAGGATTATCGTGAACACGCCGGCCGGCTCTCACCTCAGAATGGCCCCACACAGGAAGGCTGCTCGCCGCGAGTATCCCGGCTATGAAGCCGTGATGGGGGGCGGGCAGGTCTTCCAGGCTGCCCCTGGTATGCCCCTGGTGACCTATGGCGCCGACGAGGTGCTCTCACGCGCTGACAGCCGGCACATATTCCGGGATCTCACCGGGGAGGTCCTGGACTGGAACCTCTGGTGCCTCTCTTCCGCCGGGGTCAGGCTCGATCTTCTCATCGGGGAGGCACTTCTTTCTCTACACGGGAAGCTCGAGAAGCTCGGCTATGTGCGTGTCGGCGACTTTGCACGCGAGGAGCTGGGCCTCTCATCCAGGAGCGGTTATGAGCTGATGAGGAATGCGAAGGCCCTTCAGAAGCTCCCCCTCATCAGGGAGGCTCTTGAACAGGGGCTTCTGCGCAAAAGCGCGCTGCGGTATCTTTTCCAGGTCGTGACGCCCGAGAACGAGGCGGAGTGGCTCTCAAAAGCCATCGAGTGCACCATAAGACAAATTGAAGAGGAGGTGAAGTGTTTTAAGTCCGGTGCCGAGGGAAGCGGCATCAATTCATTTGCTGCCGCCGATGACGACGAAGAGGATACAGGGAGCCTCGCGGTAAGCGCGCGGGTTCCTTTTTCCGTTGCCGCGAAATGGGACCGGGCCTTCGAGGTGTTCCGCAGGATGGAGGAGGCGGACCTCCCTTCGGAGTCGTTCGTGGAGGCTCTTATCGCCGAGTTCGTCGCTTCGGCGCCGCTCGAAGGTCTCGGGGATCCTGGCACAACGGTGCAGTCTCCGGAGGATTCCGATTCCGGGACAGGGAAGCCTGAGGCTCGGGAGGCCGCGGGAGCTTCTCTCTGCCGCTCGCAGGGGAAAGACTCCCAGGGAGCCTGCGTCACCCACGGCGAGGGGGCATACTCTCGGAATAGCCTTGATGCTTCCGGCACCAAGGAGAACGGAACCGATCCCGCCATCGAGAAGAAAGCCCTTCTCCTTGGCGCCCTGGCGGGTGCCATCGGCTCCCTCGATGACGAGGCCTCCTTCGGCGAGAAGGAAAAGGAGCTTGCACGGCAGGTCCACAAGGACCTTGAAGAGGTGTCGCACCTGTGGGAGTTTCTCCCATGGAAGCCCGTCACCACTGAGCTTCCCGGGGAGTTCCAGGCTTCCGGCGCCCAGGCGACCCCTCCTGCCGATCCCTTCGAAACCGTCGCACGGCTCAGGAATATGGCGGCCCTCCGCCATTCCCTCTCCTTCTACCAGGGGCGCCTCCTTCGGACTCTCAACAATTTCGGGCTCTACAGGGACATGCTCTTCCTCTCCCTCGGGCACTATACCAGGGAGCGCCTGGGAATGTCCCGCAGCACCGCGTATTCCCTCATCTCAACAGAAAGGAGCTATCTTGAGTATCCCGATATGCTGGACCTCGTGCAGGCGGGGAAGCTCACCCCTGAGCAGGCGCGGCATCTTGCCAGGGTATTCAATGAGGGGACCCGCGTCAAGGGGGCGTGGCTTGACTACGCCCGGGAGGTCCCGGTGGCCACCCTCATGCAGGCTGTCGAGGGATTCCTTCGCTTCGCGAAGAGGGCTGTCCACAAAAAGTGGGATATCGCTCCCGAGGCCTTCGAGGTGGCCGTCACGGGGAGGTCCGTCAAGAGGATTATCCAGGCTGATTCAAATGCCCATGAACCCAATGGGGATATGGGTTTGGATGCCGCAGTCCAGATTTCCGCACAGCAAAAAACAGGGGAAGGGGGAGATAGTTCCGGGGGAGCCGTCATCTGGGAGGTCACCCGGGGCAGGGAGCACCCCGATCTCCCCGGGATTCTCTCGATCCTCTCGGGAGAGACCCCGAAAGAAGGGACCTTCGGATCAAATCCCTCAGACCGGGGCGCCATCATCCGCTTCTTCATCAAAAAAGATCTTATCCCCCTCTGGAACCACGCGGTGAGACTCTGGGCCGCCGGCAGACCAGAAGAGGCCGCCGAGGGCGGGCAGGAGCTCGCGCTCTTCATCGAGGCCCTTCTTGACACCTTCCTCGCCGCCTGGGACCTCCCCGAAAAGCGCGATATCCACCACAGGACCCTTGCACGCGACGGCTACCAGTGCCAGGCTCCCGGCTGCAAGTGCCGGCGCAACCTTCATTCCCATCATATCATCTTCCGCTCACACGGGGGGAGTGACAGACTTCACAACAGAATCACCCTCTGCATGGCCCACCACCTCAGGTGCGTCCACGAGGGGCACCTCATCATCAGGGGCAGTGCGCCCCATGACCTTACCTTCTTTACCAGCGGCAGCGGAATCCGCTCACCATTGAAGCCTATGGGGGACCTGTAGGACTTGTGATGAGAGGCCAGGGGCTATTCTCCTCTTCAGCAAACATTGGATTTTGTCCCTACAGGTGCATCTACACACAGACAAAATCTTGTTTGCCGGGAGAATTCCCCTGGCCTCCCGATGCGCCTCAAGCTCTCGGGCGAATGCAGGGACTGATTCTTTTATGGAAAGAGGCTGATATGGGAACATTTTGTTACTATCGGTCTGTGCCTGTTTACAGGAAAAGCAGGAGGGAAGGAGAATTATAGCATATTACTCGCCGGGAAGGAGAGGTGCCCTATGAATCATATGAAACCCCTGGCTCACGCAGTGCTCTTTGGGGCACTTATTGCGGTGGCCATAGCCCTGCTTGCCGGGTGCGCACAAGGCTCCACGCCCAAAGCGGCGATGGAGCACTTTGTCACGGCCCTCCAGAAGGGAGACTACCACAAAGCCTGGGGGGATCTTTCAAAAAAATCGCAGCAAGAGTTTGAAGGCCCCGTAGAAAAAGCAGGCGCGTCGGGCTTTAAAAGCCACGTCGAGGACGCCCTCAAGAGCGAAGCCTTCAAGGCACAGCTCAAGGCCACGAAGATAGTGAAGGAAGAGGTCAAGAACGGCAAAGCCACCGTCACGCTGGAGTTCCCTCTCGAGTCAAAAGAGCCCTATCAGCAGGAGATGATCCTGGTGAAGGAAAAAGGAGCCTGGAAAGTGAGCCTCTGAGGCACAGGCTTGAGCCTCAGGAAAAGCCTCCTTCAGGGATCGGAGGCCTCACAAAAGAACCGATGAAGAGAGTTTCAATCCTGTAATGAATACAAACACTTATCAGAATCCCGACCCAGGAAAAACACTCAAAGAATTTTTTCGGCGCGAGGCCATCCATCAAATCCAGGAATTTCTTCTCGCCTCTTTCGGGCTCTCATCGGCCTTCACTGATGACGAAGCCAATGAGCCCCTGGCACACTCTTCCCTTTCCCCTTCCTTTTTTATCCCTTTCATAGAAAAGCTCTGCGCCTCCATGCCCCGCCCCCTCTCTCCCCACATAAGGATCCTTGATGATCTTCCCGGGGGGCTCAAGGTTTTTGTCATCCCCCTTGTGGAGTGTGAAGGCGGCAAGATACTTTTTCTTGCAGGACCTTACCGGGAAAAGACCGGCGGGAGGAAAAAAGCGGAGAGCCGGGGGAAGCAGTACCACATGAGCAGTGAAGATATTGAAGCAATCAGCGCCGCGTGCCCTGTCATTGAGAGCGAAACAGTGGCCATGCTCAGGGGGCTCTGCGAAAGCTATACCGCGATTATCACGAAGTGGCACGAAGAGTATGAGAATTCAAAAAACCACCAGCACCAGGTCTCATCTCTCTACAGGATCTTCAGGTCACTCTACAATGACCTCCCGCTCAGGGACATACTGTATGACGTGCTGCGCTTCACGGCTCACCTTTACGAGGCGCAAAAGGCCTCCATGTTCTCCCTTGACGAGGAAACGGGAAACCTGGAAAGCCTGGCATCTTACAGCGCCGTTCACGGTTCCGCGGGGGACACCGTTATCCCTCACAACGAAGGCGTGGCGGACATGGTGGTGAAAACGGGGAAATCCGAGATTTACCACCACTTCGGCCACTCCTCCATGTGGGTGCCTCTCATTGCCCAGGGGAAGACCCTGGGAGTCTTCACGGTGAGCGATCCAAAAAACGACAGGAAGTTCAGCGAGCAGGAACTGGACCTCCTTGAGGCTATCGCCGCCGGATGTGCCATGGCCATCAATTACACGGGCCTTTACGAGAGTCTCAGGAGAAAGCTTCAGGAGCAGGCCATGCTGGTCTTTATCACCAACGCCATCAGCTCCTCCCTTGATCTGGACACGGTGCTCCAGGAAGTCCTCGACAAAGCCATCAGGATGCTCGATGCCCGTAAGGGCTCCCTCATGCTCATCGAGGAGGAGACCCAGGAAATGCGCATAGTAAACGCCGTGGGGCTCTCCCCGGACATCGTGATGAAAACACGCATTATCATCGGGGAGGGCATCTCGGGCAAAGTGGCGCGGGATGGCATGCCCATCCTGATAAAGAAGGGGGTGAAGCTCGCCGACTCCCACAGCACGCTGGACTCCAAGGAGCTCAAGTCCGCAATATCGGTCCCCGTAGAGATCAAGGGGAAAATCATCGGCGTGCTGAACATAAGCGATCAAATCCGAGACGAGAATTTTATCAATGACCATGTGGGGCTCCTCCAGATGCTCGCCAACCAGGCCGCCATCGCCATAGAGAATTCCCGGCTCCACATGGAGCTCAAGGATCTCTTCATCGGATCGGTAAAAGCCCTGATTAACGCCATCGAAGCAAGGGATCCCTATACAAAAGGCCATTCCATAAGGGTAACCCACTACTCCATGAAGATTGCCCAGGCACTCAAAATGAGGCCTGAAGAGGTGGAAAATCTTCACTACGCCTCCCTTCTCCATGACATAGGAAAAATCAACGTGAAGGACGAGATCCTGCTGAAACCGGGAAAGCTTACCTATGAGGAGCGCGCCGCCATCCAGGAGCACCCGAAGCACGGAGCCCTCATCATGAGGCCCGTGAAAGCCTTCCAGAAGATCCTGCCCTTCCTCTATCACCACCATGAGACTTACTCCGGCACAGGATACCCCCAGCATATCAGCGGGAAGACCATCCCCGTCGAGTCAAGGATAATCACTGTCGCCGACTCATTTGACGCCATGACGAGCGACCGCCCCTACCGCAAGGCACTGAAAACCGAGGAGGCCATCAGTGAGCTCCAGAGGAACGCGGGTACGCAGTTTGATCCCGAGATTGTGAGAATCTTCATACATCTCATAGAAACTGATGCCTCATGCAACCCCGAAAACGTTACAGAAAGCCTCCTGATATAGCATGTGATCGAGAAAGGCCGCAATGAGCTTTGTGAATGACTATATTGCCGCGATGCACAGGGCACCCCGCGAGGCCAGAGGGTATGATGCCATTATCATCTCCACCAACAGCCCCCATGAAGCCCGCTACTGGCAGGAGCGCCTCGAGGCCACCAGGGGGATGGTGAGTAACTGCGGCTCCCTTATATTCTCCTGTTATGAAGACTGGAACAGTGAAAACGGCGCAGGGAACCTCCTTGGCACCCTCTACGCCTGGGAGAAGGCGGAAAAGCTCATGAGGGAGCAGAGCGGCACCACGCTCCTCGGGTTCCTGGAATCGGGGAAAAGCGTCGCCATGTATCATATCGCGGGGCTGGGCACGCGCCTTGCCCCCCTTCCCGGCTCTGAGTGCAATTCCAAATCAGCGGTGAAGCTCCCGTCGCTTCTTACCGTGAATGGCACCGCCACGCCGCTCACCATCCTGGAAGCCGTCATACTCCAGACAGGCCCCTTTGCCGCCACAAGGCCGGGAAGGCTCTCGGTCTGGTGGGGGGATCAGGTCTTTATCCCCGCGCGCTATAAGTGCCCTGGAACGCACCATGTGGAGATGCTCGCGAAAAAAGTCCCTCTCTCCAGGGAGCTCGAGAATTACGGCCTCCTTATTTTCCAGAACCATGGCGACGCGAAGCTCCGGGAGAAGATGCCCCTGGAGAGGATAAAAGAATCTCTGAGGAACTCCCACTGCAGGGAGGCCATGGCCGGCATCAGCCTGGGCTCTTTCTCGATCTCCACAAGGTTCCTCCAGATGCTCCTCGCCCAGTACCAGGGCGAGCTTTCCCAGAAAACCTGCCGCCTGAACACCGATGCAGACCTCTGGCAGCCCCTCACCTCCCTGAGAGATGAATACAGGGCGGCAGGGCGGTCAGAAGCCAACTGGGACAGGGTAAAATCGTTCATGGAGAGCTTTTCCGCCTCCTGCGACGAAGGTATCCGCCCCTTCGGCGCCATCGACACCGGTGACTCCTATTGGTGGGACTACGGCCAGCTCGCCCTCTACCAGGAGAATCTCCTGAAGCTCCTGGAGAACTCAGCCGAAGGCGAGGCAATGCGCCTCTTCTACCAGGTGCCCTCGCCTCCGGTGAAGGATTCATGGACAGACGCCACGGAAATCTCGGGCTCTGTCGTGCTGGGCTCCCATATAGGCAGCGGAAGGGTAAAAAACTCCATTGTGATAAAATCATGGCTTCATGAAGCCGACATTGAGGACTGCATCGTCATCGAGAGCGCCGTCATGGGATCTCTCAGCGGGAGGAGGGCGCTCTCCTACCATGATACCGAGGAAAGCGGCCTCCGCCTGGAATACCGCGAGGCTTCGGCAGGGATCTATCTTCCCCCCAAAACCCATCACCGCATGAGGGTCATCATATCGGAAAACGGCAAGGAGCACTGGCGTCACCCCATCCATGGAAACGCCCTCTCCTTCTCAGAAGTCTGGCAGATCATGAAAGAGACAGCCCGGGGAGACTCAGAGGCCCTTTTCAGGGAGAGATGGAAGAGGATCGCAGCCCCCCTGTGACGGCTCTCATGAATTTTTTTAAAATTTTTTACAAAACCCCTTTACTTTTTTCTCTCATGCGGTGATATTCAGAGTAAGAGGAAACTATATTTTGAAAGGAGGTTGGAGCTATGTTTGGAGGCGTAGGTGGTGGCGGTTCCTCGAGTATGATGACCATGGCCCAGATGCAGCAGACCGACTCTCTGCAGGGTGAGCAGACGGCGATGCAGATGGCTGCTGAGAAGCAGAAGCATGAATGGACCAAGTGGAAGATACTCCAGGACACGCAGACAAAAATCTATGAAATTCAGCAGGATGTGACTCTCAACCGCGCCAAGACCCAGGACAAGATGTTCAACAAGTGGGACGAATACATCAAGGGTTAAGCGGAACGCAAGAAAAAGGCGGAAGGGAAGCCTTCCGCCTTTTTTATTTTTCCCTCTCACCTTATCCTTTCCTGATCATGCCCCCCGGCGTTGTTACCGGCATACCTCCGTCCACGGCTTTGTGCCAGCCATGATGGAAATTCCCCGGGAGCCCCCGGGGGAATCCAGGATTCAGGAGCCGGAGGTCAGAATAAGTAAGGGGAAGTAAAGACCACTCCCGGAAAGGCATGATACCCTCTTGATGAAGAACAGAAAGGCATTGCATGAGAGTTCGCCGGAAGACGAGGGAGCTTCAAGGCTCACCAGGTGGGTGCGCCACCACGGAAAGCTATCGGCCTTCATCAAAGAACTCCTCAAGGCCATGGCCCCCCTCGGAGCAACTCTCTATCTTGCAGGGGGAACAGTGAGAGATGTCCTGGAAGGGAAGTCCGACCTCAAGGACATCGATCTCATGATCACCGGCCTTCAGAGCCCCTCCCTGGAAAAAATCCTCAGGGACCTTAAAAGAAGAGCAGCCCTCCAGGTCAAGGAAGTCATCTCGGCGGGAAAACACTTCCCCGTGTTCAAAGTAGCGGTGCGCTGGGCCCTGAACCCTGTTGACGTGGCCCTTGCACGGAAAGAGCAGAGCACGGGAAGCGGGCACAGGGACTTTGCCATCTCGACACAGAACGTGACGGCCCGCCAGGACTCAAGCAGGAGAGACTTCACCATCAACGCCCTCTTCTTCAAATTCACCCTCAAGGGCAGGACCGTGGGTGGCACCATCGTGGACTATCAGCAAGGTCTCAAAGGCCTTGCCAGAAAAGAGATAAAAGCCGTGGGGAACCCTTATGAGCGCTTCGCCGAGGACCCCTTGAGGATGCTCCGCGCAATCAGGCAGAAAAACCAGCGCCGCGGATTCACGATAGAGAAAAAAACCTGGGCGGCCATTGAAAAATCCATGCCCGCCCTCATTCACACGATCTCCATGGAGAGAATCGCCGAGGAGCTCATCAAGTCACTCCATGCGAATCCCGTGGAAACTTACCATGACTGGAAGAAAAGCGGGGCATTAAGAGAGCTCATCCCCGAGCTTGCCTCCATGGCCGGGGAAAGGGAAAAGATCTTTGTGAGGCGCTTTCTATACCTTCCCTCCTTCTCGGCCACGCATGAGATCACCGCCACGCTCCTCCTCGCGTGCCTCCTCTGCGACACTGCCCTCGAGGAATGCAGCGATCTGATGGCAGGCCACGGGGAAAAGCCTGTCCCCGGCGGGACTCACCCGGGTGACCCTGCCTTCTATACGGCGAAAAGACAGGCCATTGTCGCGCGGCGGCTTGCCCTTCCCAACCTGAGGGATATCGAAAACCTCCTCAGGTGGTTTCTCTGCCTTGTCAATTATGAACGTCTCGAGGAGCGGAGGGCAGTCGCCGAGGAGATCCTGGCGGGGAATCCCATGGCGCGCCAGCTCATCACCCTCTATAATGCCCATCAAAAGGCGGTGGTGAGGGAAAAGAGAGACTTTGACTACCTCTTGGACAAATGTGCCCTCACCCCCAGGCTGATAAAGGGCAATGACCTTGTGGCGGCAGGGATTCCCAGGGGCCCCCATCTGAGCCTTATCCTGCGCAGCATAAGGGAGCAGGAGCTCTGCGACAGGCTCACCTCAAAGGATGACGCTCTCTGCTGCGCCCTCGTCCTTTACCGCCAGTGCCACGAAACCACTCAGGGAGGTGCCCCATGATTATTGATGCCCATACCCATGTCCACAGAGTTCCCGGCTCCTTCTGGGACTCGCCGCCCGAGCGCCTTCTCGCCCTCATGGAGGAGGCCGGCGTGGAAAAGTCTGTTATCATGTCATATGGCGGGGCCCCTGCCGAGGTTTCCATAGACTACATCGATGAGTGCGTGAGAAAATACCCCGGAAAATTCATAGGCTACGCCAACATCAACCTCGCCGAGGAAAAAGATCCCTGCGGGCTCCTGCGGCATGCCATAGAGGACCTCGGCTTCAAAGGCCTCAAGCTCCACCCGGTGGCCTACCATATGCTTCCTGCCCATGAAAGCTCCCTGGAGCTCCTGAAGGAGGCCGGCAGGCTCGGCGTGCCGGCCCTTTTCCACTGTGGAGATGAGGAATATACCATGCCCCTTCAGATTGCCGAGGCTGCAGCCCTGGCCCCCGGCACCACCTTCATCCTGGGCCATATGGGAGGCTATTTCCACTGTGCTGACGCCCTGAAAGCAGCAGAACACCACGCCAACATCATGCTCGAGACCTCGGCCATGCCCTATCCCTCGGTGATAAGGGAGGCCGTGAAACTGCTCGGGGCGGCCCGGGTCATCTTCGCGAGCGACGGGCCGGGATGCCCTCCGCATCTGGACGCGGAGAAGGTCCGGTGCGCCGGGCTTTCAAGCGCCGAAGAGGCCTGCCTTTTCCACGGGAACATAGAGCGCCTCCACGGCGCATGAGCTTTCTGCCCGCAGGGCAGCGCAAGGAGGAGAGATTCATGGTACTTGATGCCCACGTCCACCTGGGAACCTCGCTTTTCGGCCATCATATGGACGAAAACTCTATCCTGTCGTCGCTTGGCGCATGCGGAGTTGATCGCTGCGTGCTCTGCCCGGTAAAACCCTTTGAGTACCACCTGGAGCCTGAAAATGACCGCGTTGCAAAGGCAGTAAAGGCCCATGGCGACCGTTTCACGGGCTTTGCAAGGGTTGACCCCCACAGGGGGACAAAAGCCGTCGAGGAACTTGCGAGGGCTGTCGAAACGCTGGGCCTCAGGGGGCTCTATCTCGATCCCTGGGAGGAGACCTTCCAGGTGAACTGCAAAAAAATGGCTCCCCTGATGGAAAAGGCCCTGGAATACAAAATTCCCGTGATGGTGAGGGGAGGCTTCCCCATCGTCTCCCATGCGAGCCAGATAGGCGATCTGGCAGGGGAATGGCCAGGCGTGACCATAATCGCCACCAGCGGAGGGCAGATCAACGTGAGCGGCGGCGGCCTTGAGCATGCCAGGCAGCTGCTGCTGCGGCATTCCAATGTGCTTATGGAGACATCGGGCATCTACCGCGAGGACTTTATCGAGGAGATGGCGAGGACCCTTGGCCCTGAGAGGCTCGTCTATGGAAGCGGGGCTCCCCTCTTCGAGATGCGGTTCGAGCTGGAGCGCGTGAGGAGGGCCCACCTCCCTCCCGAGGCGAAAAAGAGCATCGCAGGGGAGACCATGGCGGCCCTTCTTGCTGCTACTGGTCCTTCTTGTTGAGCTTTATGCCCCCTATGGTGACCCACTCGTCGGTCTCTTCGATGCCTTCGGCGCCGCCGCCCGCGGGGACCTCCACGTCACCCATCTCTTTGCTTATGACCTTGTAGGAGAAATCGCGCTCCCTGTCGGTAAGGGGGGTGAGCGAGCCGCTTCCCATATCAAAGGAGAATGCCTTCTTGCCTTCGGTTTCTTCAAGGATGACCTTATCGTTCCCCTGGAGGCCCATGGGAAAGAGGTAGCTGCCGGTTCCGGGAATCGTGGCGCTCCGGATGAGCTCGCCCTTTGATGAGTACTCCGAAACCCCGTCGTTGCCATGGCGCACGACGAACGTGCCCTTTTCAGCATTGACGAGGATTTTCTTCACCTTTCCCTCGACCATGAGGGCCTCTTCATCTTTCTTGCCGCCGGGACCTACTCTCCCCACGAAGACCTTGCCCGAGGCTATGGTCCTGGGCTCGTATGTGCCGGGAGGCGGGGGATCCTGGTATTTCGGGTTGTCCACGAGCTGATCCCTGTTGGTGGTGTAAAATACGCTGCCATCGGGAAGCTGCCCGCAGACGGGATCGGAGCCCAGGTTCGCCGCCGTCCACTGGACCTTCCCCTCCTTGCCGAGCTGCTCTATTGACATATCGGTGACGGTCGTGGAGCTGTAAAACTCGTCATCCATGGGAGGATGGGGCATGCCGCCCCAGGGACGGCGGAACCCGCCGAGGCCGAAGTGCAGGTCGTCATGGAAGGAATGATGGGAGGGTATGGTGGTATTGTTCTGGATCCAGACTTTTATCCGGCCCTTGTCATCAACATCAAAATGGTCAATATACCGGGAAAAATTGTTCTTCTTCTCCATGGTATCCTGCCAGGTGACCTCTCCCGTTTTCCTGCCCTCTTTCAGGTTGAACGCAGAAATGGTGGAGCCGTCCCTCATGTAAAGCTCATCGGTCGAGGGGTGCTTCAGTTCCTGGGGAGTAAGGCCGCGCAGTGCCTCAGGAAGCTCCAGGGGGGAGCCGTCCCCGGCAATCCGGTAAAGCTCCCGGGGGCTCTGCCCGAGAAAGTAGTGGTTCCCCGCCGAATCCATGAAATGCTCCTTCACCTCTCCCTTGAAGGCGTGGTCAAATTTCAGGGTGCCGTCGGCATTGAAGGCCTTCATGGAGGTTTTTGTCGTGGCAAAAAGAGTGCCGTCAGGGCCTACGGTGAGCTCCGAGAGCCCTTCTTCACTGACAGGCGCCTCCCAGAGAACTTCCCCCTCCTTCGAGACTGCCGACAGGTAGCCTTTCGCCTTTCCCTCCTCGTTCCTGTTCGACCCGTAGGAGAGGAAGGTGGTGCCGTCAGAGCCCGTGGCATAGGACTTCACGCGGTAATCCATGGTCTGCTTGTCAAGGCCCTTCGCCCCCAGCAGAGACGACAGATTGGCCATGAGGCGGGGAGCCTCGGCAGCACCCGTTGTGAACTGGTCGCCGGGAGCGGCCGCCGCCGCCTCGCCGCCCGCGGGGGGCGGAGACGATCGCTGCGGAGCCTGGTAGGAAGGCGATGAAGCCCCGATCTTATCCAATGTCATGGTCACCACTCCTTTATCGGCCCGGAAATCCCGGGCCTCGCCTCGGAAAACATCAAGGGAGCATAAATGCTCCCTCACATCATAACAGAGACTGCCAGGGAGGTCAATTACTATTTTGTTAACCTCTCCCCGGATTCTTCTTCCCGCCGGGAATGCTTCATGACTCCTCTTTCTTTTCCTCGCCGAGCATCCAGGCCTTGAGGGCCTGGCGCTGCTTCTCGCGGCGCTCCTGCTCCGACGAAAAGACCTTTGCCATGGCTTTCTTTTTTTCCGTCTGGAGATCAAGGTCCTTTGCAAGCGGGGTATAGAGGGGGCCGCCCTTTTCTTCCGGGCTTTCCTCTTCTTTCTTCATGAGCTCCTGGAGGGCCTCCTGGCTCTCCTGGCGCTTTTTCTGGGCCCCGGAGAACACTGAGGCCATGGCCTCCTTTTCCCTGCGCTTCCTGTCCACCTCTCGCTGAAGCCAGCCTTCATCATCCTTGCCCTTGTTTCCCATGATCTTCACCCCTTTACCGGTAAAGGATTCTTTCCCTGCCTTCAGAGAACTCCCTTGTCGCTGCCGTTCTGAGAATACCCGTTCTGAGAATGCCCGCCCTGATGAGGGCCTCCCCTGGAGGCGGTAAGAGCCTCCAGGGCCTCGCGGTACTCACAGTGGTAGGGCACAAGCTGAAAAGCCTTCCTGAGATATCCTTCTGCTTCGCCGTATCTGCCGAGGCCCCGCGCCGCTTCCCCCGCGAGGAAATAGGCATCAGGAAAATTCATATCAAGGCCCGAGGCCTTTTTCGCCGCCTGGATGGCCTGGTCAAAGGCCTTGTCCATGAGCTTCAGAAAGCCTTCGGCGGCAATGGTGACCGGCGTGGCGTCGGCCTCCGAGGCAAGGGCCTTGCCGAAATGCTCCCGCGCCTTGTCATGCTCGCCCATGGTGAGCAAGAGACGCGCCAGCTTGAAATGGGCATCGGTTGACCAGGGAAGGAGGGCCACTTCGTGGCAGAGCACCTGGCGAACTTCCTCGTACCGCTTCTCCTGGAGCCACACAAGCCCCATGCAATTAAGAAGCACCAGGTTCCCTGGGTATATCGCGAGGCCTTCGGCAGTCACCTTCTCGGCTTTCTGCAGGTTGCCGGTGAAATAATAGACAAGGGCCAGCAGAAATCTCTCGTCAACGCTGTGCGCAGGGCGCTTTTCCAGGCGGGTCCATATCCGGCAGGCTTCTTCGAGCTTTCCCTTCGCGTAGCAGATGTTCCCGAGATGATAGAGGACAAAGTCCTCGCTCTTGTTTCTCTCCCCCATCGAGTTCAAAAGCGCCTCGGCCTCGTCGTACCTGTTCCTGAGAAGATATGCCGAGATCAGGCCTTCCTCGGCGCCGGGGAGCGTGCAGTCCTTTTCCACCAATTGCCGGAAAAGGGTCTCGGCCTCCTCTGCCTTTCCCTGCTTGATATAGAGGGATCCCACGGAAATTTTTGCGGCGAAGTTGGTGGGATCAAGCTGGATGAGCTCGTTCAACTCGCGGAGAGCCTCATCGAATCTGCCCATCTGTCCTTTGAGCATGCCAAGGTAATATCTCAGCGAGTAGTTATGGCGCTCATGCTCCAGGACCAGCCTCAATTCCGCCTCGGCCTCCCTGAGCCTCTGCTCCTGAAAGTAGATGAGACCCATCAGGTAATGCACCCCTGGGGGCTCCTTGCCGCGGCTTATCAGTTGATCTCCCAGCGCGCGGGCTTCTTCAATGGCCCCGCGGTAATAGAGAATCCAGGCCATAAGGTTCAGGACCTCCTTGTTCTCAGGGGCCCTCTCATGGGCGCGCCTGAAAATCTCAAGGGCCTCCTCGCTCTGGTTCAGGGAGAAATAATGATAGCCGAGCTCTATGTAGATCTCCACGTTCTCGGGATCTTCAATGAGGGCCTTTTTCAGCTCCTCCTCGTCGCCCCTCCCCGAAAGGGCGGTAAGGTGGCGCCGGGCCTCCACGAGGGAGGGATCGTACCTGAAAGCCTGGCTGTATGCGCTGATTGCCCCCGTGATGTCGCCGGACTTCTCCTTGAGGCGGCCGCAGTATATCCACAGAAGGGCGCTCTCGCTGTTGTGCTCGAGGGCCTTTTCAAAGCAGGCCGTGGCCTCTTTCTCACGGGAGAGCTCCTCCAGAAGGATCCCCATCCCTATCCAGCTCTCCACGTCGGAGGGACTGAGCCTGACGAGCTGCTCACTGCACTCAAGCGCTTCGCCGTAGCGCTTCATCGTGTAAAGCACAAGGCGCTTGTTCTTCCAGGCAAGTATGTTCCTGCTGTCTATTGAAAGGGCTTTTGTGTGGCAGGCCAGAGCCTCATCGTTTCTCCCGAGCTTGAAAAGGGTATTCCCTTTCGTGATCCAGGGTCGAGGGTCCCTGAAGGAGAGCCTGGTGGCCCGCTCTGCCTTCTCAAAGGCGTCCTGATAGGTACCCGCCATGATAAGCACGTCGGCCCATGTCATCCACACGGAAAAGGAGGCCGGCCTCAGTTTTGCCGCTTTCTCCAGGCAGAGAAGGGCTTCGGGAACATGGCCCGTCTTGGAGAGGATAACGGCCTTGTTGGACAAGGCCTCGACAAGACCCGGGTCCAGCTCCAGAGCATTGTCAAAAAGCTCAAGGGCCTCCTGGAAGCGCTCGTCCAGGCCAAAAACGTATCCTTTGTTGCAGATATCGATGGCTCTTCTATGCATTCTGGCTTTCCCCGTCACCCTTCCTCGGCAAGGCTTCTCAGCTCGCCCCTCTTGAGCATGTCCTTGAAGAGGGAGAGAATGCCCGGGTCAAATTCGCCGGGCTGCATCTGCCCCATGATGGTGAGAGCCATGAGGGGCTTGTAATAGAGGATCTCCCCCTTCTTGTTTCTCCGGTATACCCGTGGGCGCCGGAGAGCGCAGTAAACGTCGGCGACCTTCAGGATCCTCGAGAAAAGGGGGATGTCGTTCCCGGCAAGCCCTTTGGGGTATCCTGTGCCGTCATATTTTTCATGGTGATGGAGGATGAAGTCGCTCAGCCGCTCCATCCCGGTGATATCCTGGAAGAAGGCCGCCGAGTCAACGGGATGGCGCTTGATGAAGGCAAATTCCTCCTCGGTGAGCTTGCGCTCGGCATTCAAGATCTCATGAGGCACGTATATCATGCCCACGTTGTGAAGCTCTGATCCAAGCTTCAGCTCCTCGAGGTGCTCCCTCGAGAGACCGAGCTTCTTGCCCAAGAGAAGGCAGAGCTGGGTAACAGAGCTCGTGTGCTCCGCCGAGACGGGATTTTTTGCGTTGAGGGCCACGTTGAGCATCCTGATGAAGTTGATCTGGCTGTTCAGGCGGAGGCTGTGAAACTTGTCAAAAACCTCGTCGAGAGCCTGAAGAATCCTGGGGTTGTACATGATATCGCTCTGGGACCTGAGCTCCTCGATGGCATTCACGACAGACCTGGTTTCAAGCAGCTCGATGTAGTCATTGGCGACCCTGAGGATCTGGGCCTCCAGGGGCATATCGTGGTAGCTTTCTTTTCCCAGGTAGCCGATAAAATACATCTGCTCGCTGAGGGACTCGTCGGGCTTCAGAATCTCCATGGCATTCTCGTAGATCCTGGCCACCTGCTCTTGCTCCTCGTCACTGAGGGACTCCTTGCTTCTCAGCCTGATGATGGTGCTGTCATCAAGGGCAAGCTTGCCGATCTCGTGGAGGAGGCCTGCCCAGTAAATAAGCTCGTTCATCATGGGGCACAGGATCTTGCTGATTTCCCTTGCAAGAAAAGCTACGGACTTGCAGTGCTCAAGCTGGGCTTTCCCCCCTGCGGCTTCGTTGAGCTGGTTGAGGAGATAGGGAAGGCTGGGATCGATGGCGAAGGTGGCAGCCTCTGCCCTTTTCCTGTAATCGCTCTCGAAATCGAGGCGATAGAAATCCATCTGGGCTTCCCTCTGGGCTATGAGGCGCTCCAGGCGCTCATTGAGATCGGGGAAGGCACGGACCACGTTCCTGAAGGACTGCCCCTCCATCACCAGGACCGTCACTTCGTCTACGGCTTTCGCAGAGTAGAACCACTGTTTCTCGCCGGCCAGAATCCTTTCGCCGAGGAACTCGCCGACGCCCCGCTGCGCCACTACGAGCTCCCTTCCCTCTTCGTCGATTACCGTTATCACCACGTGGCCTTTCATTATCATGAACAGGGAGTCACTGAGGGAGCCCTGGCGCAGAATCACCTGGCCCTGGGCGTAATTGGTGATGTGGACAAAAGAAGAAAAAGAGAGGATATCTTTTGTTCCCAGGCTATAGAAAAAAGGATGTGAGGTCAAGAAGCTTATTACGGCGTCCATAAAGCAACATCTCATCCATGATGATATACCAGTAATCTTTCGACAGGAACAGCGGTGAACCTTCTTTCCATGCTCTTGAGTATAAAAGGAGGGAAAGGCATGGGAAAAGACTAATTATCATATACCGCCTTCCTTACCACCAATGAGAGGAGAACCGCTATGGCATCGAAAGTGCTTGGTTTCATGACAAGCCCCAGGAAAAAAGGAAACAGCGATACCCTCATTGACGAAGCCCTCAAGGGGGCAGAGTCCCGCGGCGCCGAAACGGAAAAAATTACGCTCTGCGACCTGGCCCTCTCTCCCTGCATTGAGTGCGGAGGATGCAACAAAACGGGCAAATGCGTCGTCAACGACGACTTCCAGAAAATATACCGCGACCTGGCGACAGAGCACTTCTTTATCTTTGCCACGCCCCTCTTCTTTGCCGGTGTGAGCTCACTTGGAAAATGCCTCATTGACCGGTGCCAGTGCATGTGGGTGGCAAAATACCGCCTCAGGAAGGCCATCGCCCCCAAAAGCCCGAACAGGCGCGGCCTTCTCATCGCTTCCAAGGGGATGCCGGGAAAGGATAAATTCGAGCACCTCAAGGCCGAAGTGAAATCCTTCTTCACGGTGAACAACATCGTCTATTTCGATGAGCTTCTGGCCGACGACTGCGATGGAAAAGGCGCTGCAAGGGAAAGAGAGGATCTCCTGAGAGAAGCTTTCACCTGCGGTGAGCGCCTTATCACGAACTGAGGAGCTCATGCCCCGCCGGGGAAGATTCTTTTGCAAGAATTGCCAGGAATACCTCGACGAGATGAGGATCAAACTGTGTGCCCGCGTTTTTCCTGAGCTCCCCTGTGGCCTCCTCCCTGGTAAGGGCTTTCCGGTAAGGCCTGTCGGAAATCATGGCATCAAAAGTATCGGTGAGAGCTACAATCCTTGCGGATAAAGGGATATTCTCGCCCGAAATTCCGTCGGGATAGCCTTTGCCATCCCAGCGCTCATGGTGGTGGCGCACTGCCGGGAGGATGGCGGCAAGGCTTTTGATGGGCCGCAGCAGAGCTTCACCGATGATGGGATGCTGCTTCATTATCTCGTACTCCTCGTCGGTGAGGCGTTCCGTCTTGTTGACAATCTCCTCGGGAATCTTGAGCTTCCCGATGTCATGGAACTCGCCGCAGCCCCTGCAGGCGATCATCTCCTTCTTAAGAAACTCCGCGGCGTTCTCCCGCTCATCTTCGGAAGCCTCGGAAAAGAAAATCCCTGTCTTGCCGATATCCCTGAAGAGGGCTCCCTGCCTTATGTCATTGAGCTGGCCCGCGTCGAGGTTCAGGTTTCCCGCCAGAGACATGGACCATCCCATGACCCTCTGGGAATGCTCGTAGGTAAAGCTCGAAGCCATCTTCATGAGCATCTCCAGCATGTAGATGATCTCGTCGTCGTCAGCCTCTTTCTCCTCATCAAGGGTCTTCTTCAGGATGGACCAGATGCTTGTCGTGGCGTTCTGCACGGCCTGCTTGAGGCTCTCCCTGAGGGAAGTGGTATCGAGGAGGCCCGATTCCACGAACTCGCTCAGCTTGCCGAAAAGCTTCGCGCTGGAGAGGATGCCGCCCTGGTCAGGGGAAAAGGGCGATTCCTCCATGGTGGGAGGAGGAGGTGTCTCGGTGAAGAGATCTTCCAGCAAGGAGCTCCCTCCCTGGACTTCCTTCCCACGGGCGTCATCGCGGGCCTTTGAGGCCTGGGCGGGCCCTCCATGCTTTTTTACTTCAAAAAATTTCCCCTCCTGAGGTATGAAGACCATCGTGTCCTTCCTTCGCAAGAGCCTGCCGGCGGCGCCAGGGTTATGTCTTTTATAATATGCGTTAGTATATCACGACAGAGGGAGGATTTGTCAATATTCCAGGAAAGGCACCGTCATTCGGTTTATGTTCAAGCCTGAGCGGTGAGCGGGGCTCGGCAAAAGGAATTCGCCGGGAGGACATATAATCAGGATTACTATGGACAGGTCACCATCACATGCAGCCGAGACCCTTTTCAGGGTAAAGGATGACTTCTTTCCCTGCGAGGCCACTCTCTCGGGGGAGCACCGCCTTGACGCTGCCGTGGAATCATACTCCCGGGAGAAGAGGGAGTCCTATTACAGAGAAGTTATCTCCCTGGCCGGGGCGGTGACTGAAAGCTCCTTCTCCCTCCTCAGCGGCGGTGAGAAAGTGGATCTCATTATCGCCCTCACCGAGAGCCTGAAGGCTTTCAGGCTTCTTTACGAGGAGAGGGAATGGGAGCGCGATCCCCGCCTGTATCTTGTTCCCGTTGCATCGGCGCTTGATGCAATGGCCCGGAGGGAATACGCGCCGCCGGAGGAAAGGCTTGAAGCCTTGATGGCACGCCTGGCGAAAATGCCGGCCCATCTGCAGGAGGCACGGAAGCTCCTAAGGCCTCTCTCGGCGCTCCGCATAAAAGAGGCCATACCGCTCTCCTTCGGTATCAAGCTCTCTCTCGAGGAGTGTGCTTCCTGCTTCGCCATTCTGCCCTCCGGGAAGCTCGAGAAGCTCCAGGGTCTTGTGAGGGAGGCGGGCACCTCGCTGCTTGAATTCCGCGAATACCTTGCGAAGGAGCTGCTTCCGGCGGTGCCTCCCGATCTTCCCGAAGCCTCCAGTGACCTCACCGCTTTTCTGAAGATCGACTGCATCAGGGACTGCGGGATCGAAAGGCTGAGAGAAATGGCCGAAGAAGCCTTCGAGGAGGCAGAGGATGCACTCAGGCGCAAGGCGGGAGAGGCAGGGTTCCGGGGAGAGGACTGGAACACCCTTCTCGAAAAGATGGGGGAGCACCATCCCTCGATAGAGTCGCTCCATGACGCTTACCGCAATGGGATGAGGAATGCGGAGCACTTCGCCCACGGGGAGATCGCCGATTCTCTCGGCATGGGCTCCGTCGAGGTGAGAACGGCTCCTTTCCACATAAGACTAAGGTTCCCCTCGGCAAGCTTCGCGGCAGCAGGAGGACTTGAAAAGGAGCAGAAGACCTTTATCTTCGTCACTCCCATCGTCACGGGGTACCACAACGAGGAGGAGCAGCTTGCCGCGCACTGTTTCGGGAGGATAAGGCACGCCGCGCTCCACGAGGGCGCTCCCGGCCACCACCTCCAGTGCTACTACGCAAGCCGCCACGAAAGCTATGCGGTCAGGAGGGTGCGATCACGGATTACCAGTGAGGGCTGGACCCTTTACTGCGAGGATATGGCGGAAAAAAAGGGATATCTGGAAGGAGAAAGCCTTCTCTCTCTCATTGAAGCGCGCCTCTGGAGAGCTGCACGGCTCAAGATCCTCACCGGGATGCAGAGCGGTGTCCTCACTGAGCATGGGGCGCGGCAGTTTCTCATGGATCGCCTGGGAGCTTCCGCTGAGGTGGCCTCGGCAGAGACGGCCAGAATTATTACGGGAGCCCGCGACGTCGTCGCTTATTTCCTGGGGCGCGAGACCCTCCAGACATTGAAGAGCCGTTTTCTTCAGCGCTCCAGGGAAAAAAGCGAGAGAGACTTTCACTTCATGGTCCTGCAGTCTGGGGTGATCCCCCTGGGGCTCATGCCCTTGATGATGGGAATGGAGCCGGGGGAAGAGGTGCTTGAGCACAAGAGGGCGGCTCTTGTCACCGCCCTCAAGGATCACACCGTCTGAGAGGGCTCCATTTTTTGAGGTGCTTCTTGAACTCCTCGGGTGAGAGTTCACGGATTACGGAGCCTTCAGGCTTTTCATTGAAGACCACCGTCGTTTTCTCTTTGCAGAAGGGGCAGCTCATCACCTTGGAATGGTACTCAGAAGGGTCGAAATCAGGCAGGGGAAGGAAAAAGCGGCCGCACCGCGAGCATTCCACAAGGAGGTAGCGCTTCTGGTTCAGCACCGCCGAGCCCATATCAACGGCACAGGATACGCACACATGGAATTCCTCTGACTTATCGTGGTATATGAGAGGCCCTTGACAGTCATCGTCGTAAATATTTTTCTCGCAGAGGAAGCAGCGCCAGAACCTTTTCTTCATGGAACCTCCAGGAAAAGAGGTTCACCTTGCTCACCCCTTTTCCCTTTCATTGCCAATTTCCCTCTGTACTGCTATAATAATCTTAAACATCCCCGGGCAGGGGATGAGCATACCGCAGGAAAGGATGATCACCATGAAAGGACGCAGGATTTTTCTGTTTTTTCTCCTGGGAGCACTGTGCGTGAGCGTCATGCTTGCCGCAGGATGCAGCAGCCACGGAAAGGTCGTCGAGAAATACTCGGGCCTCAAGGCGCAGAACCTGCTCTTCAACAGGCCCTGGCTTGATGAATACCCTTCAAAGCCGGAGCAGCGATTCAATGTGTATGTATTTTCCGATGAGAGCATAGGTGTCCATGACAAGGCAGACTCGGCATACCGGCATCTGCTTGATATCTTCGCCTTCAAGGCGACACCCGAGCGGGTCCAGTTTCTTTTCCTCCACGACAAGCGCAAGGGTGACTCGGCCTACAAGTTAGAGCGCATTGACAAGGGAGGCCAATTCAACCTGAAGCTCACCTTCACCAGCGATCCCCAGGCAGGGGGAAAAACCTATATCTACTTCAGCAACCTGGAGTGGAGCAACAGGGAGAAGGGCACGCTTCCCATGGAAGTGCGCGCATTCATCGACAGGCTGAGATAGGAAGAGAGGAGTCCACCCTTGGAAGCATTGCCGCAGGAGACCGTGAAGGTGCGGGGCCTTACCAAGCGCTACGGAAAGGTTCTTGCCATAAACGATCTCAATCTCACTCTCTATGAAGGCGATCTTTTCGGCTTCATAGGACCCAACGGTGCAGGCAAGACCACCACCCTGAGGATACTCGCCACCACGCTCTCGGCCGACAGCGGGGAGGTCTTCATTGCGGGGCACTCCCTTCCCAGGGAAGTGGAAAAGGTGAGGGCCATCATCGGCTTCATGCCCGATTTCCTGGGTATTTACGACGATATTGCCGTAAGGGATTATCTCGAATTCTTCGCCCGTGCGTACCACCTCCCGCCGCACCTTAGAAATTATGCCATTGAAGAGGTCTCCACTCTTACAAGGATCGCCCCTCTCCTCGGTCTTCCCGTCGAGAGTCTCTCAAGGGGAATGAAGCAGCGACTCGGCCTGGCCAAGACCCTTCTCCACAACCCCAGGGTCATACTCCTTGACGAGCCTGCCTCTGGCCTTGATCCGAAAGCCCGCGTGGAGCTCAGGGATATCATCAAGGGGCTCCAGAAACAGGGAAGAACCATTATCATCTCCTCGCACATTCTGTCAGACCTTGCCGATCTCTGCAACAAGGTGGGAATCATCGAAAAGGGAAAAATGCTGCTTGTCGAGGAGACAGAGTCCCTCTTGAGAAAAATCTCCACAGGCCTCAAGCGCCTGAAGCTCCGCACCCTGGGAAACCACGAGGAGCTGAGCCGCATCCTCGGCGAGTACCGCGATGTCTCAGGTATTGAGTGGGACGGCGAGGATCTTATCATCACCTTCAGCGGATCGGATCGTGACCTGTCGGAGCTCCTCAGGTATCTCATTGAGAAGGAGCTTCCTCTTTATTCCTTCTCAGAGATCCAGGGCTCTCTTGAAAGCGCGTATATGAAAATCATCGAAGGGGCAGGAGAAGCTCCTGCTCTGTGCTCATAAAGGCAAGGAGGTATCCATCATGCTCTCAATGCTCAAGGACAACCCCATCTATTTCAAGGAATCAAGGGGCCTCTCAAGGAACAGGAACCTGCTCTTCCAGAACGTGGCCAACGCCGTGGTCTATCCTCTCATCCTCGTGGCACCGTTCCTCATCGTGGCTTTCATCACTCTCGCCGATATCAACGGCGGCACCAGAGATTTTGCGAGGCGCCTCACCGAGATCCTGAAGGGATGCTTCTATTTCAGCGCAGGAATCCAGTTCTTTTACGTGCTCATCGCGTCGGCCAATGCCACCCAGTTTGCCTTCACCAGGGAGAAGGAGCAGAAAACCTATGACAGCCTCATCTGCTCCCTGATGACACCGCAGGAGATTCTTACCGGCAAGCTTTTTACCGCCCTTTACCCTGTCATAGGGACGCTGGTTCTCTATTCGCCGCTCTTTTTCATCATGGGCCTCCTCTCAGGTGCCGCCCTGGAGGGCCTTATCGTCGTATTCCTTTTCTCCATTGCCTTCTCGCTCTTCTGCGGCGTGGTGAGCCTCTACTCGTCAGCCCTTGCCCCCACGGGGCAGAAAGCCCAGAGCTATCTTACCAGCTTCATGGCCCTCCTTATCATTGCCACGTGGATTGGTGACTGGATAGGGAACGGTATCCTCCACACCATGGGAGGGCACACCTTCCCCTTCCTCCCCTTCCTGGTCTTCTTCAACCCGGGAACCGGCTATGCTTCGGCAATGTACCTCATGGCAGGCGCAAAGCACTATAACTGTATGAGCGATCCTTATTCCTACTTCCACCTTTTCTGGCTTGTGTGCCTCCTCACCATGGCGCTCTTCTCCTTCATGTTCTGGAGGGCAACCCTCAGAAAGCTCGGCGAGATAGCGAAAGAATAGCACCAGCACTCAACCTGAAAAGGCGGTCACCATGGCAGCTCCTCTCCAGCCCGGCACTGTAGTGAACAGCCGCTACAGGATTACGAGATTTCTTGGAAGCGGGGCTTTTGGCGCCGTCTATCTCGGGATGGATCTCAGGGAAAAGGGCGCGGTCTGGGCCCTCAAGGAGGTCCTGGGCGAAGGGATGGAGCCCGGCGAGAAGCGTGAGGTCCTGGAGTCATTCCGCAACGAGGCGGCCATTCTCACTGCCCTCTCCCACCGCGGCATACCCAGATTCACCGACTACTTCATCACCGGCGGGAGGGGATATCTCGTCATGGAGCGCGTCGAGGGCCTCACCCTCGAAGATATTGTCAAAAACAACAAGAAGCCCCTCAATGAGAGAGAGGTGGCAGGCTGGGCGATCCAGCTCTGCGACACCCTTGAATACCTCCACCGCCATGACCCTCCCATTATTTTCCGCGACCTCAAGCCCCAGAACATCATGCTGACGATGGAGGAGCGAGTGGTGCTCATCGATTTCGGCATCTCGCGCTTTTACTGCCCCGGCAAGGATACAGATACCATTCCCCTGGGAACGCCAGGCTACTCACCGCCGGAGCAGTATGGCCGCTCGCAGACCACGCCGGCATCGGATCTCTATTCCCTGGCAACTACCCTTTACTACCTGCTCACCCTCCAGGACATGGCTTCCTTTCAATTCAGGTACCCTCCCGTGCGGGCCTTCAACAGCGGAGTTTCACAGGGAATGGAGCATCTCCTCGCAAAATGCATGGCCTGGGATACGAAAGAGCGTTACCAGAGCGCCGCCCAAGTGAGGGGCATTCTCTGCGAGCTGACAGGAAAGCCAAGTGAGAATGGCTCCATGAAAAAGTACGGGGTTTTTCTGAAGGAAATCCGCCTGGAGTCCCTTTTCCCTTTCAGGAGGGAGAAGAGATAGGCTGCCGCCCCTTTACCGGCTCAGCACATAGACAGTAAAAGTGCCTCCTCCCGCAGCGGTGGGCAGGAAGCCCGCCAGGCTGATACGGAGCGGATTGCCGCTTCCATTACAAAAGCGCAGATACTGGGGAGACCATTCAAGGGTTTTTAGGCTCTCAAAAAGATACGAATAGCCCCCTTCCTTGAGATCAACTCCCTGAGAATAATCATTGCAGTTGGTGGCATGATTCCATGCGGTGAAGAGGCCCTGGCCATTATAATACTTGGTGGCGCCGGTGAGATCGATGGAGGTAAAGGCATACTGGGGATTGATGCCCGGCACGGCGGCAAGCTTGAGGGCCATGGAGAACTTGGCAAAGAGTTGGGCCGCCGTCTCCCCTGACGCCGCCTCGAGAGAGCGGAGGGCGAGCTTTCCATCGGGGAGCTCTGCTCTTTGAAGGCTGTCCATGCCATAGTGATCAAGGAGGTAAAAAACCATCAGGAAGCCCATGGCATACCCGGTATTGCTGCCGGCGACCATGGTAGTGTCCTGGGGCTTCGAGAGATAGTCCCTCAGGGTTTTCAGCCGATAGGCCCTGGAAAGGTCGTCACCGTATAAGAATCCTCTCCCCACCATGCATTCAAAATACTGGGACAGCCCCTCGGTGACCGGCGAATCAAGGAAGAGGCTGTCCTTGTTCTGCTGAGTGTCATAGACCGTATGGCCCGACTGGTACACTTTCCTGAACCAGCGCAGAAGGTGCTGGAACTCGTGAGCCACCACGCCCTGCCAGTCCCTGTCGGTGGGAATGATATTCTCCTTCTCCAGGGTGGGATCGCAGAACACGCAGTCAAGCTGGTTGGAGTGGGGCACCTCGCTCTTGTCATATTCATTGTCGGCATCAAAATAAGCGCCGTGGGCAATCTTTGACGAAAAAATGACATAGAGCCTGTCTCCCCAGCGAAGCTCCGGAAGGGGGCCGAAGAGCTCTTCGGCCTTCTGCCATGTCGTGGCGTCAAAATGCTGGCCTATCGCATCGACGCGGCTCTGCTCGATGGAAGAGCTCCAGTCCGCGTCATCGACATATATGACGCAGCGGGTTCCCGCATAATAGCATGTGCAGCTCCTGGTGATGTATTCTCTGGGGCTTGACAATTTGTCCACCCTCATCCACAGCATGATGTCCCTTTTCTGGCCCACCGTATCTTTTATAAACGAGCCGTTCCTGTCCATCTTGCCCAGCCTGATGAGCATGTCACGGGACACCGGCCCGGGAATTCCATATTTTTCAACAGCCTCTGCCATTTTTCTTGTGGTAAATTCCATGTCATCGATGGCACTTTCTTCCATAACTGAGGGCGACGGCGGGGGAGATCTCTTCTTCGCGGGGACGGGAACTGCTGAGGACTGATTTGTCGCCGAGCCTCCCGTGGTAACAAGGTTCACCTCATGAGATTTCTGTATCTCTGAATTGTAAGTAATCGAGACGATTGCCTCGCTTGCGGCGCTGAAATTGTCAAGTGTCACGGCGCCCGTTCCCCCGGTAAAAGTCATTTCATTCATCGTGAAGCCATTGGGGGCGGGGCCATGGAGCGGCTTCACGGTGACCTCTGAAGGAAGTCCGCCTGCAATGAGCATATTCTCGCTCAACTCGCAATTGACAAGGGCCTCCGCAGTGAATCCTTTCACCGCAAGAGTCACATACCCCGCAGGGAGCCCGCTGAATTGAGCCACGCCCGCCAGGCCCCCGGAAGACCTTTCAACCCTCTGTTCCGGTGCCAGCGGAACCGTTGAGCCCTTCTCATAGACATTCAAAAGGTAATACTGCAGGCTTTCATAAATACCGGATGAAGCCTGTGAATCCCCCGCAAAGGGGCAGCTCACCATGAGGGTGCCCCTCCCCGCCTCACTGTTTTCGGAGCCTCTGCCGTAAAGGCTCCCTTCGCTGCCTTGTGTTCCGCCGCAGCCGCCCAGCGAAATAACGAGAGAAATTACAAACACCAAGGAAAGGAGCCTGTCCTGACGGTGCACATGATCACGCATTGGCGCTGCCTCCCTCACTCCATAAGCTTCCTCTGGCGGATATCTTTGAGCCGGCGGTGGATATCGGCGATATCCTTCTCATTACAAGGGTTGTCGGGATCGACTAATTCCAGGCATTTCTCGTAATCGTCGCGGGCATGGTCCAGATTGCCCTTCTCCTCGTAGGCACGGCCCCTGTCATAATAAATACTCCCCATATCCGTCACATCTTATACCCGAAGCGCCGGAGGAGGCTTTTGCGCTCCGCGATATCGTCTTCGTTCTCGATGCCCATGGTTTTGACGCCGTCTATTACTCCCATTATGCCCCGTCCCGAATCGGTCTCGGCGATGACCACCTGTAAGGGGTTTGCAGTGGCGCAGTAAATGTGACATACCTCGGGAACCATCTTGACGGCGTTCAGCACGTTGATCGGGAAGGACCCGGAGAGGAAGATGATGAAGCAGTGTCCCGAAGAGAGCGCAATGGCATTTTTCTTGGCAAGCTCGATCATCTCCGCATTGGTGCCCGACCAGCGCACAAGGGCAGGGCCCGATGACTCACAGAATGCCAGTCCGAACTGTATCCCCGGCAGGGAGGTGACAAGCGCCTCATGGATATCCTCCACGGTTTTTATGAAATGTGACTGTCCCAGGATGAGATTCACCGGCTCAGGCTTTTCGATGGCGACGATTTTCAGTTCCATGGCTCACACTCCTTGAACAACCAGTCTGCGGGGGTCCCCCGGGAAGTCTATTCGACAGGGCACTTAAAAATACTTCTTCAGATATTGAGAGAGGTATTCAAATGGTGCGCATGGAATAGAGAACTATCGACAAAGTGAGGAGACGAGAGACAATGGCAAGACCCAGAAAAACAGAGAATCCGGAAGAGACTGCGAGGGAAGCTCCGGGAACCGCAGTGAAGGCCCCTAAAAAAGCCAAGAGAGGGCGGCCCAGAAAGAAGCCACTGGCAAAAAAAGCAAAGCCCGTCGGTAAGAAACAGCAAGCAAAGCTGCGAAAAGAAGGCAAGTATATCACCATTCAGATCCCCGCTGAAATGCTGGATCTTATTTCCGGTGAAGCACTTCCCCACTTCATGGAGGCGAAAAAGTCAATTCTCTTGGGACTGAGAAGCATGATTGACAAAAAGCTCAAAACGGTCAAGGAGAAGAAGGGCAAAAAGGCTCCCGCAAAAAAGCTCAAGAAGATAAAGATTGAAAAAAAGCCCAAGAAGGCACCGGAGCAGACGGAGCAGTAGAACCGAATTCCGGGCGCGTGCGGCGATAACGCATTCCCTTATCAGTAATCTACCTGAGAAGGCCGGGGGGCTTGCTCCTGGCCTCACTATTTTGTAGTCCTCACCACGCGGTAGCCTATCATGGAATAAGCGGTAATAAGTGTTTAAAAAAGAGGGTTCCAGGTGCCGGAGGCCGGGGTCGAACCGGCACGGGCCGTGAGGCCCCCGGGATTTTAAGTCCCGTGCGTCTGCCTATTCCGCCACTCCGGCGGGGAAAGGGCCGTGTACTTTCTCCATTGTAGCACAAAATCCTCTCCCGCGCCAGATCGGCATCACCCCTGTCTCACAGCACCTTGATGCAGAACTCGGGGCACGCGGCGGCGCAATAGCCGCAGAGCAGGCAGCGGCCTGCGTCCAGCTCGGCTCCCTCCTCCCCCAGAGAGAGGGCCTTGTTGGGGCAGCGCTCTACGCAGGCGCCGCAGCGCTGGCAGTCTTCCACGTGGAGCCTGCGCTCCCTCTCTCCTATGGTCCGTGCAAGCTCTTGAGGCACCTCCATGCCATGGAGCAGGAGATAATCCATCAGAAGCTCATTTTCATCCCTGGCCCCCACCGTCACCGTCGCCACAAAGGGCAGCTCCCTGAGAAACCTGAAAGCCATTTCTGCCTCGCGGTAAAAATGGCCGCCCCCCAGGGCCTTCATCACCATGATGCCCTTCCCCTCGCCGTGAAGGGCCTCCAGGGCTCCGCGCATGTCCTGTGCCGTGCCGTCCTGGATGCCAAGCCCCCGGTGGTTCAGGATGGCAAAGACCACCTCTATCTCTTCATAAAGAAGAGCCGCAGCGGCTGCAGCCACGTGGTGAGTCGAGATCCCCACGGCCTTCACCAGGCCTCTTCTTTTTGCCCCGGCAAGATACCTGAGGGCTTGATAATGGCCCCTGAGGGTATGCTCCGATTCTTGCTGGTGGACCATGAAAAGCTCAATGGAGGGCCTCCCCGTCTCTTCCAGGGCCCTGCGGAGCGACTGCTCCATCTCCCCGGCGGTGGCGGCATAGGACCGCGAAGAAACAAGAACCTGACTGTCATGGCGGGGGAAAGCTTCGCCGATATGCCTGTAAGTGCCGTAAAGCTCTGCCGTGTCGAAGAGGTTCACCCCGAGGGAGCGGGCTTTCAGAAGAAGCTGCCGCGATGACGGCGGGGAGAGATCTGCCTGGAGGGGGCCAAGCGTGAGGGTTCCCAGTGAGAGGAAGGAGACCTCGAGGCCGGTCTTCCCGAGAGGGTGGTATTTCATCAGGGAGCGCTACTTGGTACGGCCCCTGCCGCGTTTTGCCTCGGTGTTCCTCTTGAGGTCGAGAAGGCGCTCCTCGCTCTCCTTCAGGTATTTGGTGAGCTTGTCTTCAAAGGTCATCTCCTCGGGAGGAACGTACCTTCTTTTCTCCTTGCCGTGGGAGTGGCTGGGCGGACGCTGCTGCTCCGGGGGAGGGGTGGCCTTGTTCAGCTGCTTTATTGAGAGATCATATTTTCCCTTCTCGTTGATGCCCAGGATCTTGACCTGCACTTTGTCGCGCTCCTTCAGGAACTGTCGGATGTCCTCCACGAAAGTGTCAGCCACCTCCGAAATGTGGACCAGCCCTGTCTTGCCGTTGGGCAGCTCGATAAAGGCACCAAAATTCGTGATTCCTATCACGGTTCCTTCTACAATTGAGCCTACTTCCAGGGTCATATCCTCATTATTTCCTCCTCTGCTACTTATAACGGGCACCCCTGCTCACGGGGTACATAACAATCCCCGGGATATTTCAGGGTATCATAGAGAAAAATAAATCAGCATGGCATTCCAGTTCAGTTGATGATCCCCGGGCGGGACAAGGCCCTTCAGGCCTCTATCTCTTCACAATACTATTCCATACCTTCCCGAACCATCCTTCTTCTTTTGCATATTCCCTTTTTATCTCTTTTTTGAGCCTTATGTTCTCCTCATCCGTCGCCGCAGGCGTGAGAGGAGCTTTCGATGGGTGGGGAGTAGGGGACGAGATCACCACGAAGGCAATCTCCTGGGGCTTGATAAAGCCGAGTTTCTCTCTGGCGATGGACTCAACGCCATCCTTGGTATTCAGGTAGGCAATCCTTTTCTTGAGCTCCCTGTTTTCCCGCTGAAGGCGCTCGTTTTCCTGTTCAACCTGCTGTATCTGAGAAAGCTTCAGCTCATACTCCATCTTTTTCTGCACATAACAGAGGTTGAAGGCATACGCCGCAAAGAAAGCCAGTCCTGAAAATATGAGAAAAAGAAAAACTCCTCTCAGGCGCTTTGCCCGTGAAGAGTCCTCTTCTTTCTGGATCGGGCGATCTTGGGGGGTATTTTGTGTGTTCAATGGGTATGCCTCCTTGTGCCATGCGGGAATTGTTGAAAACACCGATATCAGACTCCTCATTCGAGAGGAGGGGGAAAAATCCTTCATCCAGGGAAAAGAAACTCGCCCCGCAAGAGGAGAACCATCACTTTTCGGAGCCATGCCTGCCGAGGATCTCCACAGCCTCTTTCCTGTTGGCCTTGGCAGCAAGCTTCATGGGCGTCTCGAAAAGGAGGGTCCGCTCGTTCACCTTGGCCCCCTGTCTTATAAGCTCCTCGATAATGGCGCCATGGCCCTCCTTGGCGGCAAAATGCAGGGCCGTCCATCCAAAGGAGGTCTTCCCGTTCACCAGTGCCCCATGGGCGCCAAGCACTTTCACGGCGTCAAGATGCCCCCTCTCGGAAGCCCGGTGAAGAGGCGTCACGCTGTCTTTGTCGGCGGCATTGCAATCGGCGCCCAGTTTGAGGAGGAGAGACACCACCTCGGCAGAGCCCCCGGCCGATGCCTCGTGGAGGGGAATCCTGCCCTTGCTGTTTTTGGCATTGACCTCCACACCGCCGCCTATCAATATCTCGACAACTTCACGGTTTCCCTTGTACGATGCCCTGTGAAGAGGCGTCCAGCCGTCCTTGTCAATGGCATTGACGTCGCCCCCCCTTCCCACGATGAGCTCCGTCACCGGCTTTCCCGCCCCCACCGCGGCATGAAGGGGGGACCAGCCGTCATTGTTGTGCGCGCTCAGATCTGCGCCGTGATCAAGGAGAAACTCGGCAACATCACGGTGGCCTTTGAAAACAGCCCAGTGGAGGGGGGTCCAGCCATAGGCATCTTTCTCGTTTACTTTTGCCCCCCTGGCAATGAAAAGGCCTGTTACCGCCTTGGAGCCGCCCAGCCCGGCCATATGAAGAGGAGTCTTGCCGTCCTTGTCTTTCACCGCCACGCGGGCTCCCCTCGATATGAGAATGTCGCCCGTCTTCTCCGAGCCGCCGAGGGCCACCCTGTGGAGAGGAGTCCACCCGTTCTTGTCACGGGCCTCCATATCGGCCTGGTGTGAGATCAGAAACTCAGCCACATCGGCGTGGCCTTCCTGGGAGGCCCAGTGGAGAGGCGTCCAGAGCTCATTGTCGCGGGAATTCACTTCGGCGCCATGGGCTGTGATGATCTTCACCGCCTCGAGTGAGCCGCCGAGGGCACCGCGGTGAAGAGGGGTGAAGCCGTGGGAATCCTTTGCATTGACGCGGGCACCGTTGCGCAGAAGCACCTCAACCACTTCGGAATAGCCTTTTTCCGCAGCCCAGTGGAGGGCCGTCCTGCCGTCGGCATTCTCGGCATTCACCTCAGCGCCCTGGGAGACAAGAAACCCCACGATACCGGGGGCACCTTTTTCCGCCGCAATGTGAAGGGGAAAAGGCGTGGAGCTGTCGCTTGACTTGCTGTTGACCTTGGCCCCGTTCTCGACAAGGCGCTCCACAATCGCCCTGCTTCCGTTCTCTACCGCATAATGGAGAGCTGTTCTTCCATCCTTGTCACGGACGTTCACAAGGGCTCTCCGGGCAAGGAGCACTTCCAGGATATCCTCCCTGCCGTAATGTGCTGCAAGGTGAAGGGGGCGGATATGCTGGGCGGACTCGGCGTTCACGTCGGTCCCCGAATCCACAAGCAGGGTGACAAGCTGGCAGCTTCCTTTTTCTGCGGCAAGATGAATGGGGAGAAGCCCCTCGGTGTCCACAAGAGTCCCCTGGGCACCGTGGGAAACCAGGAGATCGGCGATCTCCCCGCTGTTTCTTTCCGCCGCCCAGTGCAGGGGGGACCTCCCTTCCTTGTCCTGGATGTTCACGGAAGCTCCCTCACCGATAAGGAGCTCGGCCACCTTCAGGTGGCCCTCGAATGCGGCGGCATGGAGAGGGGTCTTCCCCTTGCCGGTCTGCACATCAATGCGGGCGCCTTTTGCGATGAGAAGCTCTGCAGTCTTGAAGTCACCTTTGAGGGCTGCGATATGGAGAGGTGTCGCCCCCCCCCTGTCTTTTGGTCCTGCAGGGGAGCCGTAGGCGAGGAGGGCCTTAGCCATCTCAAAAGATCCCTGGGCCACCGCATGGTGGAGGGGAGTCCATCCCCTGGCATCCTGGGCGGCAATATCCGCTCCCTGCGTGGAAAGAGCTTTGAGTGAGGCAAAATCTCCCGATGCGACAGCTTCAAAGAAGTCCTTGCATGTACTTTTTGAAGCGGGAACTGGACCACCAGGGAAGCGCTCGCCGCAGCTCTCGCAGAATTTCGCAGAATCCCGGTTCTCTGCTCCGCATTCCGGACAGAATCGGGACATCCGGCACCCCCTCCTCGTCAACCGCGCTTTATGCTCAAGTGAGTATTTCACAGGCCCCCGTACGAAATCCTGCATGAGGGCCTTCCCTGTTTTATGTTCTGAAGGGGTCAAAACGAAGAGGAATACTCCCACGCGATCTTTAAATGTATTATGAGAGTGATGAAAGGGGGAGGGGTGGCAATGAAGCTGACGCTTCTCTGTGTCGGTGATATGCACCTGGGGAGGCGGCCTCTGATAGCCGGGTCCCTCAGGGAACTTATGGGCCATGCTACAGGGAGGCTGCGGCCCCTCCACGCCTGGAATGAAGTGGTAAAGCGCGCCGTAAGCGAGCATGTTGACGCAGTGCTGCTTCTTGGCGATGTGGTCGATAAGGAGCATGGCATCTTTGAAGCATACGGCCCCCTGGAAAAGGGAGTAAGGTCACTGGAGGAGGCGGGAATCTCCGTCTTCGCCGTCGCAGGGAACCATGATATGAAGGCGCTGCCGCGCCTTGCCGCGGAAATCCCCCACTTTCACCTGCTGGGGAGCAAGGGCACGTGGGAGCATTTTGACCTCCTCAAGGAAGGGGTCCCCCTGGCCCGCCTCGTGGGCTGGTCCTTCCCCCAGGAAGAGGTGAAGGAGAATCCCTTCGGGCACTTCACCATCACGGACCATCTGCCCGGTTCACCCATGGCGGTGATCGGCCTCCTTCACTGCGACAGGGATAAGCCGTCATCACGGTATGCCCCTGTCTCCACGCGGGACTTTGACGACATCAGGATAAGCGCGTGGTTTCTGGGCCACATCCACAAGCCCGACGACCTCTCGGGAAAGAGGCCCTGCGGCTATGCCGGCTCGCTGATGGGGATGGATCCCACGGAGCGCGGACCCCATGGGCCATGGCTTGTCACCGTGGAAAACAGGGAAGTGACATGCCGGCACCTTCCCCTCTCCCCCCTGCGCTGGGAAGAGGTCGTAATCCCGATTGACGGGATAAGGGAAAGCGGTGATCTCCTGTCTCCAATCGTCCAGGGCATCGAGTCCCGCCTGGACGAGCTAAAGGATGAGCTCGGTGAAAAATCCGCCGTGGGCTGCCGTGTGCGCCTCTCGGGGAGGACGTCTCTCCATGGCATCCTTGCAGGCGAGGTGAAAAAGCTTGCTATCGAAACCCTCTGCCGCCATCATGACAGGGTGGCCTACTTTATCGACAAGGTCTCCTGGGACGAGACACGACCCGAGCTCCCCCTGGAAGAGTACGCGAGGGAGAATGACCCGCCGGGAATCCTGGCCAAGCTCATCCTCGCCCTGGAGCGCAACGACAGCAGCGCAAAAGAGCTCATCCGCGAGGCAAAAAAAGAGCTGGAGCGGGAAAAATTCCGCTCATCCTGGAACCTTCTGGATGCCAGTGACCCTGATGACGAGCAGGTAAGGTCTCTGCTTCTACTGGCAGGCCTTGACGCCCTTGATGCCCTTGCCGCGCAGCACCAGGCCCACTGAGCCCTCACCAAAGGTGGTCACCATGAAACTGAAATCAGTCACCATAAGGAAGATGCCCGGCCTCGGGGAGTTCTCGATAAGGGACTTCGGCGAGGGCCTCAATATCATCGTGGGGCCCAACGGCATAGGGAAAACCTCCCTCTGCCGCGCCATCAGGGGAATGCTCTGGCCCTCCCTTGACCTCGATGCCGAGCACAGGGTGCTTGCCGAGAGCGACACGTCATCACAGTGGACCCATGGTGAAAAGCACGTGGTGATCGAAAGAAACCGCAAAAACGTCACGTGCTTCATCGATGACAGGGAGACAAGCCACAAAGATCTTGATCTCCCTGACGAGAGGGCCTGGGGCTCCTTTACCATCGGCATCGATGACCTTATGAAGAGCGAAGGGACAGAATCACAGATCGCTGCCGCCATTGCCCGCGAGATGGCGGGGGGGTATGATCTCTCCCTCATCACAGGTCCCGAGAGCACCCTTTTTGCCCTCAGCACCAGGGAGGGGAGCCCCCAGGCAAAAGCACTGAGAGAGGCTGTTGAGAAGAGGCAGGCAGTTGAAGATGAACTTCTGCGCATTGAAGAGGAGGAGCGGGAGCTGCCCCGCCTGGAGAGGGAATTACATGAAGCCCTGGAGGCAAAACAGGAGCTTGAGCTGCTGAAAAAAGCCCATGAGATCGCCGAGCACAGGGAAAAGGAGGGAGCCCTCCTTGCACGAAAAAGCGAGTTCCCTGAGACCATGGCTTTCATCCACGAGCATGACGAAACCACCCTGGAAAAACTCTCCCATGCCACCGACGAGGCTAAGCAGGAATGTGCAAGGATAGATCGTCTTCTGAAGGAGGCCATTGAGAAAAAAGAGGCGCAGCGCATGACTTCGGGGCCCCTTGACCACGAAGAGGTGCACCGGTGGCTCGCCATCCCTGATACGCTCCAGAACCTCCGCACGGAGGTGAAGCTTGCCGAAACGGCCTGCGCAGAGGCCCTCACCAGGCTCAATGAAGCCCGGAAAGGGCTCACGGGACTGCCGGAGGGGGAGAAGGAGATTCCCGTCACCGCCGAGCTCGTGGCAAGGGCCGAGGCCTATCTCGGCGCCGTCACTGCAAAAAGGGCGGAGCTGGAGCACCTTAAAAGGCTGGAAAGCTGGCTTAAGGCCCAGAAAAAAGGGGGAGCGCCGGGGGAGCCCGGAAAGCTCCGTGACGGCATCCAGAAGCTGGTCCGCTGGATATGCTCACCCGAGGGGAAAGAAGCCCTCCCCCAGTGGATAGTGATGGGAGTCATAGTGCTCCTTGCCATTTCCCTGATTCCGGCGGTAACCATTGCCCTTGAGGGAAATACCCTCGGGTGGTCCTCGATAATTGCCTCTCTCGCAGGCATCTTCACCCTTTACTACGTGGGCCGCAAGGCAGGCGGCACCCGCGAAGGCTCCCGGGAGCTCTACAGAAAGGAATACGAGGATACAGGGCTTGACAAGCCTGCCGACTGGGGAGAGGAAGAGGTGCAGAAGCATTACATGAAGCTCTCCGATGACTATACGGGGGCCCTCTTCGAGAGCGAGCTGAAGAAAAAGGAGCTTGAGCTCGATGAGCGCCTCATAGAGGTGGAAAAGGAGCTGAAAGGGCTTGTCGAAGAGCGGGGCCAGGTGCTCCACGAGGGGGGGATTGGTGCACCCGACAATGACTCCACGATAGTATTCACCCTCAGGAACCTCTTTATCTATCAGGAAGCCCTTACCGGCCTTGCCGTGGCAGAAGAGAAACGGAATAAAGCCTCCGAAGCATACCAGGAAGCCCTCTCAAAGCTCAACGAATTTCTCCGCTCCCACCATGAAGAGGAGGCCGCCGATAACGAGACCGCCTCGGTGATTCTCCAGAGGCTCAACAGGAGAAACGAGGCCTATTCCCAGGCGGAAGAGCAGATGAAAACGCTGAGGGAGGAGAGGGAAAAATGGGAAGGAATCCTGAAAAAGCGCTCTCTTGATTATGAATCCTTCTTCGACCGCCTGGGCCTCCAGCGTGGTGACAAGGAAGCCTTCACAAGGCTCATCACGAACCACGGCAGGTGGAAGGAGATCACCATGGCCCTCACCCTCGATGGAGAAGTCATCAGGAGGGACACGGAATTTCTGGCGCACCATGGAAAAGCTGCCTTGGCGGCCCTCCCGCGCATTGAGCTTGAGGAGAGAATCGCCGCGGCCCACAAAAAGGAGGAGCAATCCCGGGAAATCTCCAACAGGGCTGCCATCATCAGGGAAAACATCAGGAAGGCCCGGGAAGACTCGAGGCTTGAAGCAGCCCTCGCCGCACAGGACGAGGCCGAAAAAGCCCTCCGGGAAGCGAGGGAGCTTGCATTGAGGAAGACGGCGGGCCGTTTCCTGATGGACAAGGTCACAGGCCAGTACCAGAGAGAGATAGAGCCCCAGACGCTCCGGTCGGCATCGGAGCTTTTCAGGATGTTCACCACTAACACTTATGCCCTTCTGGTCACCTCCGGCGACGGCAAAAACGGGCCCTCTTTCAAAGCAAAGGAGCTCTCGACGGGAAAATCGCTCTCACTCTCCGAGCTCTCCTCGGGAACAAGGGTGCAGCTTTTTCTCGCTGCAAGGCTTGCCTTCGTGAGGCAGGCTGAAAAAAACACGACGCTGCCCTTCTTCCTGGACGAGGTCCTTACCACCACTGACCCGGTGCGCTTTGATGCCGTCGCGAAGGATCTGAAAAAGCTGGTGGCCGACGGGAAACGCCAGGTTTTCTATATCACCTGCGACAGTTATTATATCGGGAAGCTCCGGGGTTACTTCTCCCCCCAGGAGCTCACTCTTATCGACCTGGGAAAGATCAGGTCCGAGAGTGCGGCAATAGGAAGTGAGGAGTTCAAGGTGGAAAAGCTGCCTGAAGCCCCCCCTTACGAGGGAAAAACCGCCGAGGAATACGCCCGCTCCCTCCTGGTTCCAAAAGTCAATCCCTTTGAAGGCGCCGCGCCCCTCCACCTCTGGTACCTCCTCAGGCATAACCTTCCTCTCCTTTACCGCCTTACCAGTCAGTCAATTACCACCGTGGGGCAGTACCGCTATATCCGTGAGAATCTGAAGCTTTCCGAGGCTGACCAGAAGGCCCTCGGGGAGCTTGATCAATGGATTGAAGCGGCCGAGCGCTTCTTCACCCTCTGGCACGTGGGCAAGGGGAAGGTCGTTGACAGGGCTGTCATCGAGGAATCCCCCGTCTCAAAAAAATTCATCGATGCCATAACGCGCAAGGCAGCCGGCGTGAAAGGCGACGGGCGCCTTCTCATGGCCGCCCTGAGGACGGGAGCAGTGGCGAAGTTCAGGCACGGCAGAGTCGAAGAGCTTGAGAGCTTCCTGAAAAGCGGGGGCTATCTCAGCGAAGAAAAGCCCCTTGGCGAGGAGGCTCTCACTGCAATGATTATCAGCGACATGGGCGAAGCTCTTGAGGAGGGGCTCATCGATGAAGGGCTCCTCAAAGAGAGGATCCACGAGTTATGGAGCTGTTGCACGGCGACGGTCCAGGACATCAATGCTCCGGAAGGAGAGGCACCGCATTGAAAACACTCCAGTTCTTCCTTTTTGGAGCGATCATCCTGCTCTTTACCTCATGGCTCCCGCGCTCCTGGGCCGATGGCCCGTCATCTCCCACCGCTCTCTGCGTCTGGGGAAAATCATCCTTTTTCCGGGAGGGCAAGGGATGGCAGCCCTTGGAGAAGGGAGGGGCCTTTCAGGCACAGGACTGGATCGGCACGGGGGGCAAGGGCTGTCTGATAGTCACCCTCAACGGCTCGGACAGTATCACCATGAGCAACGACACTATGGTCCAGCTTGGCGCACCGCAGGAGACGCCGGGCTCCCCTTCTTCCTATGACGAACTGTTCCTTCAGTACGGAAACCTCTGGATCACCATACCAGCCTCTGAAGGCGGAGACCGTTCCTTTACCATCACCATACCTGAAGGGAAAATCTTCACCCATGGTGCGGTCTTTGAAGTAATAAAGGGAAAAGACAAGATGGAGCTTGAAGAATTCAGGGTCTGGAAAGGATCGATCGTGCTTACCAGGAAAAAAAGAGCGGTGATCCTTAATGAGAAGGAGTCCGTGGCCCTCATGCCCGGCCAGGAGCTGCCCCTGAGGGCATCCAAGACCAGCCAGGGCGGCTTCTCCCCGTGGACCAGGTGGAATGAGAAGAAGGATGAGCTCTTGAGGCTTGGACGCCTGGATGAGCTGGCTGCCCTTGCACCTCCCCAGGTGGCAAGAACAAGCTACAACCCGGCGCTCATCAAGACCGGCTCAGGGGGAAGCGCACCCCCTTCAGGCTCTTCAGGCAGCTCCGCATCAAAGCCCGGTGACACCTCTTCTCCCCAGCAGAACACGGGAACCGAGCTCAATGAGCTCAGGCAGCGCATCAGGCTTCCTCCCCAGAACTTCCCCTCGCTGTGACCTCTATTCTCAGGGGAAGCGGTATTCCCCGAAATCTTCCGCCATGATGACCCCCTCAAGGGAAGGCACCTCATCATCTTCCCTGTGGGTCACCACGATCTTCAGGCGGGAAGGGGTCGTCCGCCGGATCTCTTCAATCTGGGCCAGGTTCAGGTGGGCGTGAAAATCGACGGCCAGGCTGTTCATCTCCAGAACCGCCACATCAGCTCCCTCCACCAGGCGGCCGATGGTGCTGCAGAACCCTGTGTCGCCCGAATAGGCGAGGACTGCGCCGGGAAACCCTACCCTGAAACCGAATGAATTGCCGAAATGCCTCATGCGGTAGGGAGTGAAAGATATCCCCGCCGCAGTCTGGAGGATTTCCTGGTCCCTGAAGGGGTGAAAGCGCACCGCTGATTTCTCCATCACCTCGCCGGCAATGGGTGAGAACGAGAGCTCCGTAAGCCTCCAGATGCGCTCCTCAATATCGGGGGGGCCGATGACATGGAGGGGCTCGCGCCTGCGGTGCTTGAGGGCATACTCGGCGAGCAGAAAGGGAAGGCCCAGCACATGGTCGCCATGGTAGTGGGTGATGAACACATGAGTGATCAGGAGGGGATCCTTCTTCATGCGCCGGAGGGCCAGAGGCACCGTGGGCGCGCAGTCAAAGAGCACATGGTTGTCGGCCATGAACGCCGAAAAAAGGCGACCGCCGCCGAGGGCCCCTCCCGTTCCAAGAAAAGAAAGCAAAAGATGAGCGGTCATCGCATGACGCCCGGCATTACTGCGGGCTCTGCCGGGGCTCCGTGAGGATGAGGCCCCTCTGGGCGTCAATGGTGACGATCTTTCCCTCCTCAAAGAGATCAAGGGCGCCGGGGACTCCCACGATCCCCGGGATGCCCGCCTTCTCGAGCACGGCGTTCAAGGGGGAATGGCTGTCGCCTTCCTGCGAAATGATACCGCCGGCAGCCATCACGAGGGGCTCCATGGCATCCTCGAGGCGGCGCACCAGCAGGATGTCACCCCGCTGGAGCCTTGCGCCGATCTCTTCAACAGAGCGGGTGACGCATATTCTCCCTGTGGCGGTCTTCAGGGCGCCCACGCCGGTGCCGCGCACGAAGTGATGGCCCAGGATATGGAGCTTTATGGTGTTGGTGCTTCCCTTCATCCCCTCGGGAATCCCTGCCGTGAGCACCGAGAGGTCGCCCCCCTTGACGAGCCCCGTGGCAAGCGCCGCGTTGCACATATCCTCTATAAGGATTTCGGTGCCCAGAGACGAGGCTATCACGACGGGAAAAACGCCCCACGAGAGCACGAGCCGCCTGCTTGTCTCCCTCTCATCTGTGGCGGCAATCACCGGCGCCCTTGGCCTGTACTTGGCAATGGCCCGGGCTGTCCTCCCCGAGCTGGTGGCGACTATGATGGCTTTTGCATCCATCTGCTCCGCCATCTCGCAGGTGGCGAGGCTTACTGCCTCGACGGCATTGAGCTTTATCCCTGGCTCTTGAAATATATGCTCGTAAGGGAGGAACTTTTCAGTGTAATCAGCTATCCTGGCCAAGGTCTCCACGGCCTCCCGGGGGTATTTCCCCGAGGCCGACTCGCCGGAGAGCATCACGGCATCGGTGCCGTCAAGGATGGCATTGGCCACATCGGTCACTTCTGCACGGGTCGGCATGGGGTTGCGGATCATTGAATCCAGCATCTGTGTTGCCGTGATGACGGGCTTTGCCCGCTCGCGGCACATCCTTATGAGCTTTTTCTGGATAAAGGGAACCTCCTGGAAAGGCAATTCTACGCCCATATCGCCCCGGGCCACCATGATGCCGTACGACCGCTGCAGAATGGCCTCGATGTCGTCAACGGCCTCCTGCTTTTCTATCTTGGAGATAATGGGGAGAAAAGTGCCCTCGCGCTCCATCACCTGATAGGCAGGGGTAAGATCCCTGGCGGCCCGCACAAAGGAGATGGCCACCAGATCAACGCCGGAGCGGATGCCGAATTTCAGATCGTCAAAATCCTTTTCGGTAAGGGAGGGCACCGAGAGCTTCACCCCCGGGAAATTCACTCCCTTGCGGGGATTGAGAAGGCCCCCCACGACGACCCGGCAGGCCACCTCCCCCTGCTTTGTCCCCTCGACCCTCATCTCCACGAGACCATCATCGATGAGAATCCTGTCACCGGCATGGACCTCCCGGGAGAGGTTCTTATAGGACACGTGGGCCTTCGTGGCATCTCCCACAATCTCGTCCTCCGTCAGCAGGAACGGATCGCCCGATGACACCGTCACGGGGGCACCGGCGATCTCGCCAAGCCTTATCTTGGGACCGCAGAGGTCCTGCATCACGGCAAGGGGCTTCCCAAGCTTTTCTGAAAGATCTCTTATGAGGGTTATCATCTGGCCATGGCTCTCATGGGTGCCATGGGAAAAATTAAGGCGCGCCACATTCATCCCCTTCAGGATCATCTCCTCCAGTATTTCACGCGAAGCGCTTGCAGGCCCCAGGGTACATACGATTTTTGTCCTTCTCACTCTGCAGCCGCCTTTCTTTCCTTGCCTTTGTATACCCCTATGGACCGGAATTTCCCGAAGCGCTCCTCGAGGAGCCTCTCCCGGGGAAGTGCGCCAAGCTCGTCAATAAGGGCGATGAGCTCATCCTTCACGTGAATGAAGACGGCCTCACTGTTCTTGTGGACTCCTCCCATGGGCTCGGGCACTATGAGGTCTATGATGCCCATCTCCCTGAGGTCATAGGAGGTGAGCTTGAGGGCCTCGGCGGCCGCTGATGCCCTGTGGGAATCCCTCCAGAGGATTGAAGCGCACCCCTCGGGGGAAATCACCGAGTATATGGCATTCTCAAGCATCATTATCCTGTCTCCCACGCCAAGGGCGAGGGCTCCGCCGCTTCCCCCCTCCCCGATGATGATAACCACAATGGGCACAGGGAGAGAGAACATGTGGGCGATGTTGCTTGCAATGGCCTCAGACTGGCCGCGCTCCTCGGCTTCTAGGCCGGGGTAGGCCCCGGGGGTATCGATGAAGCTCACGGCGGGGAAACCGAACTTTGCCCCCAGGTCCAGCACTCTCCGGGCCTTCCTGAGGCCTTCAGGGTTGGGCATCCCGAAATTCCGCGCAATGTTCTCCTTGGTGTCCTTACCCTTCTGATGGCCCACGACTACCACGGTGCGGCCGTCGAGTATGGCAAACCCCGCCATCACCGCGGGATCGTCGGCAAAATGGCGATCGCCGTGGAGCTCGAAAAACTCGTCAAAGACGTTCTCAATATAATCTGACGTGGCGGGCCGCTGGGGATGGCGGGCAAGCTGCACCCTGTCCCAGGAGCTCAGGTTCCCGTAAATGTTCTTCTTGAGGGTCTGGGCCTTCTTCTCGAGAGCCTGGATCTCCCTGGAGAGATCAATCTTCCCTGAGAGGTTGACCTCCTTGAGGGCCTTTATCTTTTCCTCAAGCTCTTTCAGGGGCTTTTCTATCTCAAGTATGATGTTGCTCATTGCCGGTACCTCTCTCTGAAGAAGTTGAGCACCTTGATAAGAGTGGTGCGCATATCCTTGCGGTGGACCACGCAATCAATGAAACCGTGCTTCAGGTAGAACTCCGAGCTCTGGAAGCCGGGCGGGAGCTTCTGGCGTATTGTCTGCTCGATGACCCGGGGGCCGGAAAAGCCGATAATCGCGTGGGGCTCGGCGATGATGACATCCCCCAGGGAGGCGAAGCTCGCTGAAACGCCTCCGGTAGTGGGGTCAGTAATGATTACGATGTAGGGAAGCCTCTCTTTTCCGAGGCTCACCGTGAGGGCGCTTGTCTTGGCCATCTGCATGAGGGCAAGAACACCCTCCTGCATGCGGGCGCCTCCAGATGAAGTGACAGTGATGACCGCGCTTCTTTTTTCCATGGCGGCCTCAAAGATGCGGGCTATCTTTTCCCCCACCACCGAGCCCATGCTCCCTCCGCGGAAATGGAAATCCATGATGCCGAGCATCACGGGATGGCCGCCCATGGTGGCGCTCCCGGTAAGAATCGCGTCTTTCAGGCTGGTCTTCGCCGTGTCCTCCTTCATTTTATCCATGTATTCCTTCCCGAAGTTGAGGGGATCGGCTGGGGAAAGCTCCCTGTCAAGCTCCTCGAAGGTTCCCGGATCGACGAGCATGGTCATGCGCTCCTGGGCAAAAAGCTTGTGGTGGAAGCCGCATTTATCGCAGACCCTGAGGTTCTGCAGAAAAATTTTTTCAAAGAGAGGGGAGCCGCACTGCTCACACTTCACCCAGAGGTTGTCCTGCTTGTCATCCTTCGAGGATTTTGACGGTTTCTCCACCTTGAACGTGGGCCGCGAAATTTTCTTCTTCTCAAAAAGCTTCACATTCTCACCTCTTACCTGGATCAAAGTATCTCTTCGGAATCGCCGGGAATGTCCCGGCCACTGCAAGGGGGAGGGAGCTTTTTCTTGTGTGGCAGCCCCCATGATAAGGGGTACATTCCATGGAGGGAGAGGAAACTCCTTTTCTCTCTTCCCGGCACCGGGGACCTCACCGGGAGAAAAAAAGAAGCTCCTGCTCGGTGGCAAGCCTCATGGGGGTGGCAAGCCACTGGCGCAGCTCCCCTTCTCTCACCATGCTGATGCCGCCCTGGGGAAGGGAACAGGCCCATATCTCGCTCACCCTGCGGCCTCCCCGGGATCCGCTCAAGGTAAAGGCAAGAAGGTTCCTCGAGAGAAAGGTGATATCCCTGGGGGTGCTTCCTGTAAAAGCCCTGAAATCCCTGGAGCTTGCGAGCCCGGTTTCTCTCCTTTTTTTCAGATCGCAGGCATCAAGGCTCCATGTCCCCCCCTGCCTTTTCACGACGGCTACAAGGGAGTCATCGGGAGAAAATGCACACTCATCGCCTGAACCCAGTGCCTCGCTTCTGCCCGTGGCAAGGGAGAAGAGGTGGACCCTTGATGCCGCGATAACGGCAATCATCGAGGAATCGGAAGAGAAGCAGGCCCTCGAACCTGCTGACACCTTCTGCTCCGAGGCTCCTGCCGCCATGTTCCAGTATACCGTCCTGCTTTTCCCGTCATCACGGACATAGGCAAGCTTCTTTCCGTCGGGGGACCACCAGAAGGCCACGTCGTTCTCGGTGCGGGAATCAGGAATGGCCGAGACAAGGACCGGTTTCCCCGATCCGTCGTCATTCACGCAGAGGGCGCCGTTGAGAGTATAGGCATACCTGGTGCCGTCTGGGGACCAGACCGGGTTCCGCATGAGATAGGACCGGCCCCAGCGCGTTATCTGGGGGTTGTGCCTGTCATCGGGCACAGGGCTCTCTTCGTAAAGCTTTTCTCCCGATTCGGCAGCAAAGAGGCCCACGACCTGCCTGGAATCTGCAAAGGGTGAATCTGAAGGCGCTACGGCCAGCACAAGGGTGCCGTCAAGGGAGAGGCTCCCGGCCTTCTTCAAGGGGGTGGACCTCACAGTACCTGAAAGTGACGCTGCCTGGGAAAGCCGCTCCTTCTGGTGACGGGAATAGAGGTCTGCAAGGAAATGTTTTCTTCCCGCCTCGAAGAGCGACCGGCTTTTCCTGAGCTTCCCGTCCACCTGCTTATAAAGGCTCCCGTAAATTCTCATCCACTCATCGAAGCCATGGTCCATGCCCCTTTTCATCAGCTCATCGAGGGCTTTCTGATAGGCGATGCAGGCTCCCCTGTAATCCTCTTTCGCCGCAAGGCTGTCGGCGAGCTTTACATGGCGCTCCCGTATGTCGGCAAGCTCCCCTTCACTCACCATCTTTGATTTCTTCCCTGCAAAGCTCCTCCCTTTCCCTTCAAAAGGGCTCTTCCCTGACACTTCGCGGCAAGAAAAAAGGGTGAAAAAGAGGATGAGGGTACCGAGTGCCATCAGTGCTCTCCAATGCTTCACCGGGAAAGAAGCCATGCCGTGCCTGACCCTGCTTTGCTGCAACGTTTCACTGCCCCGTGACTGTTTTTCCTGTTTTCTTTCGCCCTGCATCGGGTCAACCCCTTTTTCCTCCCTCACTGCAGGTTATAAGAGGGGGCTCACACAGGCAAGCGGCGCCGTGAAGGGCCCTCATCCCCACCTGTACCGAAATTAACATTTTCACAGAAAAAGTTAACGAGGCATCTATAAAAAAGAGAAAAAACTTATGTTACTATAAAAGCATACCATAAGTTCCGGGAGGAAAGGGACATGTACGCTTCATCAGTGCCGTCAGCTTCATCATATGCCTATACCTCGCCATCGGTGAGCCTTGCAGGGTGGCAGACCAGCGATTACGAGCAGCAATACAAGTACTGGGACTACAGCAAGGAGCAGCGCCTTGAATGGGTCAAAAATGAGATCGAGAAGAACAAGTATGAGCTTGCAAATGTGGAATACCGTGTCAATACCAACCAGGGAAAGCTTGATGAGATCGCCCGCAAAAGGGAGTATATAAAAGGTGAGCTCTGGCGCAACAATAATGAGCTCTCAAAAGCAAACGACAGGAAGGCCGACGCCGAGGGCCGGCGGTACACCGTCAAGGAAAAGATGCGCTATGCGGAAGGCTCTGATCTCCATTCCCTCGCAAGGGAAAAGGAGCGGCTTGATGATGAGATAATGAAGCTCTATGACACCATCACCAGCTGCCAGTGGAAGATAAACGACCTCAACTCCGAGTTCAACTCGCTGTCGAGCGCAGTTGACAGCATCAACAACGAGAACTACTACGCGAAGGACAATGCCTCGAACCTGCGCTACAAGCTCAAGGAGCTCATGTACGAGAAGGACCGCCTTGAAAGGGAGAAAGCAGCCGGCTAAGGGCTCTCATTTCTGGTCCCCCTGGGCCTGAGCGCCATGAAAGAGGGCCTGGCGATGGCAAGCTTCATCACCAGCGCATCGGCAGGCTCAGAGATGCAACGCGGCGCATCGTAAAAGTAGAGGTTCCCCGAGAGGCTGTTGTTCACTACGGCATACTCGGCCCCCTCGGTAAAGCACACCTGGAGGGGACAATGCCCCGTGGAGACTCTTGACACCCCCCATAAAGCCTCGCCGCCCTTCATCTTCTCCGTATCGACGACGCTCATGCGGTCAATTGAAGGATGGGTCATGAAGAGATACGGTGTGCCGGGACAGAGGGCCATGTTGCATGGAGTGCCTTCTTTTTCCCTGTTCCCAATGCGCTCCTGGGGGAGAAGGGCTGTCCTTCCCTGGGAGAGCTCGGCATTGCGGGGATCGGTAAGCAGCTTCCCGATATCCACAAGCGAGAGCACCACCCTGCTCAGGTCCGATTCATAGAGGACTGCGCCGTCGGGGTCACAGAGCACCGAGGAGGCACCAAGGCGCGGGGTGAAGGCGCCGCATTCGGTGCTGCGGGTACGGTCAGTGAGCTTTTCCGCCTCAAAGAGATGGACCTTTTTTTCCACCACCACGAGGTACCTGTCGTCGGGGGAAAGGGCCATGGCCGTCACAGGGGCCTGAACTTTGAGGGGGACGGTGGCGCAGGTGGCCTTCCGGGTGAGATCGATCACCTCTATTACAGACTTTTCCTTTGTCACCACGAAAGCGAAGGGCTTTTTTCTCATAACGGCGAGCTGGACGGGGGGAGCCGAGAGGGCTACGTCGAAAGCTGCGGCCTCGTCAGGGCTCTCAGCCGCTTTTTCCGCGTCAAGCGCGACGAGACGGGGCTCATCGTAGTTTATGCACAGGCACAGTGACCCATCGGCCGTGAAGGCGCACTGCTCCACCTTCTGCGACAGCTGGACCGGCGGGGCCCCTTTGCCCTTTGGAGAAAAGGTGGCTTTGACATCAATGATAAAAAGGTTTTTTCCCTCTCTGCGGTATTTTTCGGAGGCGCTCACCACGTAAAGATGCTCAGCGAACCTGCTATCGATACGCAGGGGCTTCTCCTCCTCGTCGGCGCCCGAAGGCGTCCCGAGCACATAAAGGAAAGACAGCACAATGGCTGCCACTGCGAACGAGCCGGCCCGTCCGAATGTCCTGTTCTTCATAGCCTCATCTCCCTGGGTTGTCTTGCCAGCCTTCAATGGAAAATTTTCTGCCCTGTTCCAAAATCCTCAGGCTTTCATACTGCCAAAAGCTTCTCCATGAAGAGGGAAAAAACATTCTTTGTCTAATTTTCCAATGAGAGAAAATGGAGCACTTTATTCTTCCGACAAGGGGGAGACCATGGAACTGATTGAAATCCTTCGGCGAGGTGTGGCAGATGGCGCCACCGATATACTGATCTCAGCAAACAACGCGCCCTATTACAGGATTCTCGGCACCCTCAAGGCCATCTCGACGCAGCGAATCTCCGCTGATGAGACAAAGCGCCTCCTTTACGGAATCCTGAACCATGACCAGATAAAGAAGTTCGAGTCTGACGGCGAGCTGGACATGAATTATGAGATCAAGGGGCTCTCCCGCTTCCGCGTCAACCTTTACAAGCAGCGCAACAGCGTGGCATCGGCCTTCAGGATCATCGGCTTCAGGCCCCCTCTCCCCGAAGAGATTATGCTCCCCAAGTCCATACTGAAAATTTCCGAACAGCCATGGGGCCTTATCCTTGTCACCGGGTCGGCAGGGAGCGGCAAATCGACGACCTGCGCCGCCCTGGTGGAGCACCTCAATCACAGCCGGTCGCTCCATATAATCACCCTGGAGGATCCCATCGAGTTTATTTTTGAAAATGACAAGTGCGTCATTGATCAGCGCCAGATGCGCCAGGATTCCCTTTCCTATGCCAATGCTCTCAGGGCCATCCTGCGCCAGGATCCCGACGTGATCATGGTCGGCGAAATGCGCGACCTTGAGACTATCGCCGCGACCCTCACCCTCGCCGAGACGGGGCATCTTGTGATAGCCAACCTCCACACCATCAATGCCCCTCAGACCCTTTCCCGGGTTGTTGACGTGTTCCCTGCTTACCAGCAGCAGCAGGTGGCAGTTCAGCTCGCAGGGGTCCTCAAGCTTGTGGTCTCCCAGCAGCTTGTGCCGCGCTCCGAGGGCTCGGGCCTTGTGGCGGCAAGGGAAATCATGTTCGTCACTCCCGCCATTGCTAACCTTATCAGGCAGAATGACGTGCACCTCATCTACAACGCCATGGTTACGAGCGGCATACCGGAAATGAGAACAATGGACCAGGCGCTGATAGAGATTTACAAGCAGGGCGCCATAAGCATCGACACGGTGCTCTCCAAGGCGTTTGACGTGGAAGCGGTGCAGTCCCAGCTTGACCGCATGGTAGGGCTCTATGTTTAGGGAGGCTTCCAATGACTGAGAAACCAAAAGGCAGGAAAAAGGCGGTACCAGGATCTTCCCGGAAAGGATCGCCGCACCCCGTCTCCTTCGAAGGCCTCGAGGACATCAAGGAGGTCCTTGACAAGATCGGCCTCTTCAAGGATCTCGATCCTGCGCTCCAGAGAGAGCTTCTCTCCTACATGAAAATAGAGCGTTACAACGCCGGCCAGGTAATATTCAACGAAAAGGATCCCGGCGACAGGATCTACATCGTGGACTACGGCCAGGTGGCCATCATGAAAAGCATCGACTGGGGCAGGGGGAGGGAGCTGATCATCGACTACTGCGATCCGGGGGACTTTTTCGGGGAGATGGCCGTCTTCGAGAACGCCCGCCGCTCTGCCCGTGCCGAGACCACCGAGGGGTCGCAGCTTCTCGTCATCGACGGCTCCCGCTTCGTTGAGCTGCTGCAGGCTCACCCCGAAGCCTTCACGAAAATCCTCTTCTCCATGATAAGGATCCAGTCGAACAGGCTCCGCGCGAACCATATGAAGCTCATCACCTTCTACGAGATCGGAAACGTGCTGAGCGGTGAGAAACCCATAGAGGAGCAGGCTTTAAAAATCCTGGACACCCTCCTGGTCTCCCTCGAGCTGAAAGACGGGGCCCTCCTTGTCTACAACCCCTTCAGCCAGCTCATGGAGTTTGAAGCGCTTCACGGCGTGACACCGGTAAACCCCGAAGCACGGGGCGTTCCCCTCACGGGCGTCATGAAGCAGGTTATGGAAAAAGGCTTGACCACTGCAATAGACGGATCCTTTATTGATGAGACCCTCAAATTTATCCTCGGGACAGGGAACATTCCCTCGTGGCTCCTCATCGCGCCGATGAAAGTGGAACAGGAGCCCATCGGCTTCATCTTCCTCCTCAAGAAGGATGACTTCATCCCCTTCAACAAGAGCGAGATTCTCCTCACATCAGCCATTGCAAAGCAGGTATCGCTGGAAGTGAAAACCTCGCGCATCAAGGAGGAGCACACGGCCCGCGAGAAGTTCAGGAGAATGTACTTCAAGAGCGTTATTTAACGGCGGGCTTCCCCTCATCGAGGCCCTGCTCTCCCCCGCCGGGAGTGGGTGTGCCATCACTGTCTTTGCGGGGAAGCTTTCCTTCATCAGGAGTCGCCTGCTTTTCTGAGAGCTTTTTCAGCTGTTCAAGCGCCGCACGGAGGTGCTTCATTTCCTCGCCGTACCCGCTCCAGTTCTCTTCGCGCTGGAATGCCCGGGCCTTGTCATAGTGACGGTTCGCCTCGATAATGAGCGTCTTCATATCCTCTCCCGGTTCATACCCCTGGCCTTTTGGCTCACCGGAGAAATCGCCCGTAGACGGTACCGGGCCGCCCGCGACCGTGAAGACTTTTCTGAGCGAAGCCTCAAGGTTTTCCTCCATTGCCACATTGCTCCCATACACGACAAGGACACGCTTGAGCTGGGGGATCTTGCCCTTCTCGGCGGCAAGGTAAAGGGGCTCGATGTAGAGCAGGGAATCCTCAATGGGGATCACGAGGAGGCTTCCCCTGATGACTTCAGAGCCGCCCTGCCCCCAGAGGGAAAGCTGCTTGGAGATCTCGGGATCCTGGTCTATACGGGAGTCTATCTGCTGAGGCCCGTAAATCAGCTTGTCCTTGGGGAACGAATAGACAAGTATCTTTCCGTAATGGGGCGCGTCACACCGGGCCGCCATCCAGGCAATCATATTGGCTTTCCTGGAGGGAGTAAAGGGGATCATGAGGATAAACTCCTCCTTGTTGCCATGGGGCGGGGGAAACTTCAGGATCGTATAGTAGGGGCGCATGTCGCCCTCGTGTTTTTCACTCCGCTGGGCCGGTATCTTCCAGAGGTCCTCCTTGTTGTAAAAGACCTGGGGATCAGTCATGTGGTATGTGGCGTACATAAGGGCCTGGGCATAAAAGAACCCTTCAGGGTAGCGCATGTGGGCCCTCAGGTCGGGGGGCATCTTCGCAATGGGCTCAAAGACACCGGGGAAGATGGTGCTGTAGCAGCTTATGAGGGGATCCGATGCATCGCTGATATAGAACTTCATCGTGCCGTTGTAGGCGTCTATGACCACTTTCACCGAGTTCCTGATATAGTTTCCCAGCTCAGGGATGGGCTGCGAGTATGGGTAATTTGCCGAGATGGTATAGCCGTCAACGATCCAGAAGAGACGCCCCTCCGAAATGACCATATAGGGATCGGAATCATAATGGACATAGGGGGTGATCCTCTTTATGGCCTCATTGATGTTCCTGTAAAACAGTATCCTGCTTGTGGGCTTGATATCGGTGCTGAGCATGATCTTGAGCTCATGAAAGCGGAAGGCGAAGAGCAGGCGCTTCCAGAAGCTGTCAATGGGAAAGCCTCCCGAGCCCTGGTACTGGCAGTACATGTTCTTGTCGCCAAAAGGATAGTCAAACTCCTTGACGCCTGAGTTCACAATGGAGTAAGTATTGGTCATCTCGCCGAAATAAATCTCGGGACGGGTTAGGGAGATTGAAGCGCTGCTCAGAGGGGGGATATCCTTGATAAAGAACTCCGGGAGCCCGTCCTCTGTCACCTTGTTCACCGGCCCGAGGCATCCCCCGTAGCCATGGGTATAGATAAAGGTCTGGTTTATCCACTTCTTGTCGGGGAGCTTTTCATAGGAGAGCTCCCGCGGCGAGAGCATGGTCTGGCGGTATTCGCCGTTTACTATGTAGCGGTCGTTGTCCACGTCGAAGAAATTATAGTACGTGCGGATTTCCTGAAGCTCCGAGTAAGTTTCAAGCAAAGGCTTGTGATCCCAGAGGCGCACGTTCTTGATGGTCATATTGTTCTTCTCGATATCGGCCCAGCGGAGATCTTCATTGGCAGAGAACTCCTGCTCCTCGATCCTGTCAAGGCCGAAGGCATAGCGGGTAAAGTCGATGTTCCTGGCGATAAAAGGCTTTTCCTTGTTGAGCTCATTGGGTGCAACCAGAAACTTCTGCATAATCCCGGGGTACACCACGCCGCCGATAAGAGAGACCAGCAGCACGGCGAGAACGGTGCCCAGCGTGAATCGGAAATAGCGGGTAAAGGCATCGAAAAGCACGACGACGGCACCGATGATGCATATGATGACGGCGAACTTGAGAAAGGGGAGCACCGCGAAAACGTCGGTATACATGGCGCCAAAGACCAGACCGTCCTTGGAAAAAAGCAGCCTGTACTGCGAAAGATGGTATCCCCATGCCTTTACGGCGAGCATGAGGGTGATAAGGACAAGAATATGTATCTTGGGATTTTTCGGCACGTAGAATTCCTTGGGCGTGTAGTGGATGCCGCGCCCGAGAATATAGATGACGGTCGTATAAAGAAGCGAGATGAGCACGAGGACAAAGGCGCCATAGCTGAGGTACTCGAAGAGGGGGAGGAGAAAGACATAGAAGCTCACATCCAGGCCGAAAAGGGGGTCCTTCAGGCCGAAGGCCACGGGGTTCATGGCTTTCAAAAAGAGATCCCACCTCGTTGAGGCCTCCAGGCCGGCAAGAAAGGCCACGCAGATGCAGAAAATGAGGCCGACCCTGTGCATGTAATGATCGAAATAGAACACACCCGGCATCTGGAGCACGTTGTCGCCGAGGAACTGGGGGGCCTTGGACCGGAACTTCATGGCCAGCAGATGGTTGATGCCGATGACTATGAAAAAGAGAAGGCCTATGGAGAACCCGCAGATCACCTGGCTCCACAGCAGCTTATTAAAGACGGCCTCATAGCCGTTTCCCCGGTACCAGAGCCACTCAGTGATAAGGTATACTATTCTCCAGAAGAAAAAGAGGACCGTAAAGATTACTCCCGCGAGAATCCATTTCCAGAGGTTCTTGGTTTTCATGGTGACACTCCTGCTCTCATAAGGTGCCTTGCACCGGCACCTTTCTGAGATTCCTTACAAGTCGGCGAATACCTTCCTCCTCAGCGCCGGGGCAGCCGAATGTTACCATTCCATCTTTTTTATTTAACATTCTGGTAACAGATGTTACGGCAGGACGATGGATCATGGGAGGCTTGGAAGGTATACTGAAATCAGGAGAGGAGCTGAACATGGTGGGACCTGTTTATAACGCTTATTCAAATCCCGTCGCCGCCCTCATGTCAGGGGGCGCTTTTGGTGCGGTGCAGCGGGAAGAGCCTCTCAATACAGAGGAAGTCTTTGACATGATGCTCCGCAAGGAGTGTGACAAGGTCTCGCAGCTCCGTATCGCCTCTCCACAGCTACAACCCACCTTCAACCGGTTCGACTATTCACGGGCAACGGCCGCCCTCGCCCTTATGAACCAGCTCTCCGGGACCGCACCGTCACTCAATGTCGAAACGCCGCCTGTCCACCCTGAAGAGGCTGCCGCTGAGCCCGCAGCCCCCCCGCAGGAGCCCCTGCCTGCGCCAAGGAAAATACCGGCGCCACAGGAAAGCCTTCCTCCCCTCGAGGGAAAGACCGAAATAGAAGCCGAAAGGGAGCAGTTCCTCCAGAAAATGCAGCAGCACCAGGAAAACCTCAGCGAGATCGATGAAGAGGAAGAGGATATCGAGCCTATAAGCGGCCGGATCTGACAGGCTTCTCCCTTACCAGGAATAGCACTCCATAATGCTGCGCCTTCCCATCTCCTCCTTGAGCTTTAGAAAATCGTCATTGGTGACCCACTGCTTTCTTTCCATGACCTGGGAGCAGAAATCCACGAGTTCTCTCAGTGAAAGGTTCTCAAGTGATGAGGGCATGCCTGTTCCTCCTTGGGAGATTCAATGTCAGGAGTCAAGCGGCAGGAGCGCGGTGCAGGGGCTTTTTCAAAGAGAAACGGGAATCTTACCGGATCGCTCCAGCCGTGATTCCCGCACTGTGGCAATTCGAGAAAAAAAGGGTAATTCCTTCTTCAGGAGATTTTTTTTACTTCAGGGAAAGGAGCAGCCCCCCTCAGCACATTGAGATCTTCTGAAAATGAAAGCCGCAGATGGCGAGGGCCACCGCCTTCGGAAAAAGCTTCGGCCGGTGGAGAAGGGACCACGAGAGGAGCTTCCAGTAATATTTCTTGTATTTGCCCACAATGCCGAGATACCATATGGATTTCAGGAACGCGAGGAACTCATGGCGGCACAACTTGATTTTCACGTCAGGCTTGCACTCCTTCAGAAAGGTGATGACACGGTCACAGTATTCCCTGGGCGAATAAATGGTGCGCACCACTTTCCGGTACCCTTCCATGAGCGTTTCCATGTCCATCTTCGGGAGGAAGTTTATGGAGGCGTCGGCGTTATTACCTGATGAATCGGCAATGAGCCTGTTTTCCTTCTTGAGGCGCTTGTAAAGAATCGTGCCGGGAAGCGCGTTAAGGATGCCTACCATGGCCACTACGACGCCGCTTTTCTGGATAAAGGAGATCTGCCGCTCGAAAATCGACGGAAGATCACTGTCAAAGCCTACTATGAAGCCTCCCAGAACCTCCATGCCGTGCTTCTGGATCCGCTTTATCGATGCCACAAGGTCTCGGCCGCTGTTCTGGTGCTTCCTGCACTCGGCGAGGCTCTCCTCTTCAGGCGTCTCTATGCCGACGAAGACCCTGTGGAATCCCGTTTCAGCCATGAGTCTCATGAGCTCCTCGTCATCGGCAAGGTTAATCGACGCCTCGGTGAAAAGTGAAAAGGGATTCTTCCTCTCTTTCATCCAGGCCGTTATCTCGGGGAGGGCCCTTTTCACCTCTTCCTTTTTTCCTATGAAATTGTCGTCCACGATGAAGACGTCACCGCGCCACCCCCTGGTGTAAAGGGATTCGAACTCCCCCAGTAGCTGCGCCGTCGTCTTCACTCTGGGCACACGGCCGTTGAGAATGATGATATCGCAGAACTCGCACTGAAAGGGGCAGCCGCGGGAATACTGCACCGACATGGAGACATAGTCCTTCATCGAGATAAGCTCCCACAGCGGCACGGGGGTTGAGGCAAGGTCTGGATGCTCATCGGAGACGTACAGATGCCGGAGAGTGCCTTCGCCGAGGTCCTTGAGAAACCGGGGGAGCGTCACCTCGGCCTCGCCGGTGACGATATAATCAACTTCCTCAAATGATTCATACTGTGAGGTGAAAAGAGGCCCCCCGGCCACGACGGCGGTGCCCATTTCCCGGCAGCGCCTTATCACCTTCTTCGCCGAGTCACGCTGCACAATCATTGCGCTGAGTAAGACATAGTCAGCCCACTGGATATCACTGTCGGCAAGGGGCGACACGTTCATGTCCACGAGCTTTTTCTCCCACTCCCGGGGAAGCATCGCGGCTACCGTGAGAAGGCCAAGCGGGGGAAAGGCAGCCTTCTTGGCAATGAAAGGCAGAATATGCTTGAAGCTCCAGAAGGTGTCTGGATACTGGGGATAGACAAGAAGAACCCTTATGTTCCCGCTCCTCATTCCCTGCAGCCTCCCTCATAGGGATGGATTCCCTTACTGAGCATCACGGAATCTCTTTATCCTTATGCATCATTCATGAAGGATCGCCGGGGGAACCGGATATTTCTTCAATCATTGAGTCCACGTAAAGGAAAGAGTTCCTCATTTTTATTATACGAGAAGAGGAAGACCGGAGCAATTAGAATTTTTCTAGTATTAAAAGATAATAATCACTTTTATTAAAGGTTTCCTGGAGGAAGTGCAAAGGGCGGCACTCCCTGTACCGGCTAGAATCCTTTCAGGAAACTCTCCCAGTCCGTGTCCTTTGCAAGGGTAAGGTCATCATAGGTGGACTGCGGGGCCAGGGCTTCCAGGGTGACAGAGAGAAGCTTGAGACCGCTCCACTCGCTCCTGTTCGAGGCCGAATAGAGAAGGAGGCTGCCGTCGCCCACCACGATTGCCCCCGCCAGGGCATCGGCCGAGGAGGCCAGGTCACCGCTCATGGACGTCCTTATCTTATCGGCAAAGAAATAGAGATCGCCTCCTGACCCGAGCTGGGGAGCCTGAGCCATGAGCGAGGCAAGCTCTGTCTTTGAGGAAGAGAGGGCGTCCTTGCAGAGCCGGGCGAAGCTCGTAAATTTCCCGTGGAAGGCGTTCAGTTTCCCAAGGTCAGCAGCCACAAAAGCATGGGGGTCGGCCGGCATCAGGTCAGTATGCGCCTTGAAGGTGTCGGCCGCCATGGCCTGCACCGCGGCGGCGATGCCGCTCCCCGAGGTAACGCTGTTGAGCCTTGTGAGAAACTGGTCATAAGGCTCGCTCGGTATATACATATTTCCGTAAAGGGACGAGGGCGAGGCTATAAAATAGCTCACCGAGTCCTTCACCTCGTACATGATTTCGTAGTCACCCATGGTGCATGCGGAGAGCACAAGGATATCGAGGGCTTTTCCCGCCCTTTGACTGGCTGATGAGCATACCTGCCCGAGCTGCGGCACCGTTATCTGGTGACCCGTCACGCTGTCCGAGCAGATGGAGCGCGGGCGGGGCCTGGAGGCCTTCGCCCTGGGACCGCTCCCATGATCCCACACATCCAGCACATAATGCTCAGCGGGATAAAGCGTCATTGCTTTCTCAACAAAACTCTGCAGCACCTTATAATCACCGGTATCCATGTTCTGCCCGTAATCCTCGGCAGGCGACGTGATAGCAGAGTAATCGCTGTCTTTCTTTGCATAATAGAACTTCGTGTTTGAGTAACGCTCATCCAGGAGCGCCACGGCGTTCACGAGGTCTGTCGAGCCCGTTTTCTCCATTGACTCGATGACGTTCCTGGAGACATTGGGCTCGGAGTTTCCGGGATCGCCGAGGTCGTTGTCCGAGGCGATATAGCAGAGATAGGTCCATTGCTTCCTCGAGGGGGGGACCGCGACGACACTGTAGCCGTCGGCCGTCACATTGCAGGTTTCGCCGGACTTGAGGGTGGCGGTCGTGACCGTTTTGCGGCTTTCGCCGCTCACCGAGAAGGTGACTTTGCAGGGCCCGCCCGGGGGTACGCCCTGGATTTTAAAACGGCCGCCCGTGTCCGTCGTGGCTGAAGCGGTCGAGAGATCACAGGTCACGAGGATTCCCTGGGCGGGGACGTACCCCGGAGGGATCCTCACCGAGTCCTGGGAGAAGATGCTGCTTCCCAGTGAACAGCAAGTGCCTTCGAGAGTTGCGGTGCCTGAAGCCGTTGAGGCTCCCCCTCCAGTGCTTCCGATGCCTCCGCTACCGGCGCTCCCCCCGCCACTGCCGCCTCCGCAGCCGCCTGCAATAAGCACAAGGATCGCCATGACTTGTAACAGCATTTTCATCCTGCACGCTCCTTAAAGCACCATCTGCCTCTGAAAGCCCTTCCTCTTATCATAGAACAGGAGAAAGATCCCTGTCAATGGGGAAAAGTGCCATGAGCGCGGAAATGAGAAATACCCCGCCACCGGGACAAGGGAAAAAACATGTCAACAGAGAATGGCACCGAGAAGGGGAGAAATACAAGAGAGGGGTGGAGAGATTATTATGGGAACCCACATACTGCTCGACAGGAAAGTCTTCGAGGAGAAATACCTCACTCTTGCCAGGGAATTTCTCGAGGAACGGTGGCAGGAAATACTTGCCCTCACCGAAGATGACATGGATGCTGAAAGAAACGAGTATGAGGGTGATAAATTTGCCTTGGTAAAGGACGGCATGCGGACGGTCCTCAAAGGAGAAGCCGTGATCCAGATTTACCGGGCCTGCATTGCGGAGTGCCGCCTGATGCAGTACAGTTCATGGACCTGTGACAGGTTCTGGCAGGACATGGAGAACGGGGGCTACGGCTCAAGGGAGACCTTCTGGGACCGCCTCCGGGAGAAAGGCCAGAGAGATGCCTATATTTCGCTTCTGAGGACCGTGGGTATCGGGCTTGAGGCGGAATCCGCCGTGAGGCATCCCTGGTGGCTCTTCGGGAAAGGCCCCCCGCCGGGAAGATTCTACGGTGAATGGGCGGCCCTTACGGCGCCCCGTGAGGCGCGGCTGCTTGTCGGAGACCTCAATGCCACAGGCGCCATCGACTATGTCATCGCAATGGCCAGGGAAGACAGCCCCGACCTCGCAAAACACATCGAGAAAGACCACCGGGAGACCATGGAGCTCATCGCTCTCGCAGGTGAGGAGTCCCACTGGGTTCTGGGCTTCGAGTTTGGCACATGAGGAAAAGGGGGGCCTGTCGGCAGCTTTTCATACCCCGGCCATGGCACCCGGTTTCATCTCCTTGGAGTGAAGAGAAGTAAATGCCCAGATTTAACAGGATTGTGTTCATTATCTTTATTGTGCTCACCGCACCGGGGATTATCCTCTCTGTGCTCATTTTCGCAAGGCCGTTTAATCATTACAGAACTGAAACGGTGGGCTTCAGAAATGACCGGCAGGATACTGTTGAGGGAATTCTTTATATCCCTTTAAATGACAGTGATGCAAAGTGCCCTGCCCTCGTCTCGGTCCATTACGGGCTTCAAAACAGGGAGGCGCTCCAGCCTGCCGCCAGGGTTCTGGCTGAAAATGGCATTGTGGTAATGGATCTGCTCCTGAAGAAAGCAAGGAAGATTGACGGGAAAAGGAAGAGCTTCGAGGATTATCTCTCTGATGTAAAGGCTGCTGCGGATTACATGCTTTCAATTGAGTACGTGGATACCGGAAGGGTCTTTCTGTCAGGGCACTCCATTGGAGCGAATGTCACATCAATGGTGGCACGATCCCATTCCGGGGTGGCCGGTGAGATTGCAGTGGGTTATCCCGTAGAATACCTGCCTGGCTCTTCTTCTCAGCTGCTCATGACTGCAGGAATCTTTGATGAGCTCCACCCTGTTTCAAAAATGTTGGACGCCTTTCTGGGAACAGTGGGAAAGAAGACCACCAGGGAGATTCTTATAAGAAACAGTGATATTCCCCATAGCATATCGAAAGAGAAGACAAACCGTATTTATTTTATCTCCTTTTTAACGGATCACTACATAGAACCGCTTGATCCTGATATTACCCGGGCGTCACTACATTTTATCAAATCACTTGGAGGGGAGCAGGCAGCCCGCGGTGAAATACTCCACGGAGTCCGGGCTCAGATTTTGACCAGATCCTCACTTTTCTTCAGTGTATACCTGCTTTTTTTTCTCTCCTTCATTGAAATAACTGGAGTTCCCACACTGAAAGCACCTGCCGGCACTTTTCGGAAGATTCTTCTGGAGCGTATGGGAATAGTGGCTTTTCTGCTCCTTTATCTGATCTTATGGCTGGTTCATAGCCCTGCAGAGCATCTGATCCACATTTATGTCCTCTCGGCTATGTTTCTTGCAGTGCTCTCCTCCAATCTATTTGTGCGAAAGGCTGGAGAATGGCATATAAAAGGAGGGGCACAGCCACAGAAAGAAGATGCGGAGAAAATCACCCGCTTTTTTATCTATAGTCTTGTGAAAGTTGTATTCTATATCTTTGCTTTCTATGCAGCATACATTCTGGGGCTTTTTGTCCATGCGGGAATCTACCCTTACTCAAAGCTTTGCTGTATCCTTCACACTTTATGGGGACCGGCTTTTTTGATTCCCGCTCAGCTCTATGTATTCTGCACCCGCATCAATGGACTTTTTCTCACCAGTGATTTTACCTTCAATACCGCCTCACTGGTCCCATGGGTTATTCTTATCGGTGAACTTGTCCACCCCGGGGTAATGGGCAAGATTCTCGACGAATTCTTTTCAAGAGTGGTGGGATCGATTCAAAAGCTTGATTTCAAGATAAAATTCAAGTCGAGCAGTGCCGAGATTGTGCTTTTTGGCGTGGTGCTCATTGTCTGCGTAGTCCTATGGAGACAGATCTTATCAGAGGGGTATGCCTTTGGATTTGCTGAATTACTGGGAATGGGATATCTCTTTTTCTCTTTTATCGTAATCCCTCTTGCAGCTTTCACTCTCATCATCCGCTCTAAGAGGGCAAAGGAGTTCCTGGATGAATACCTGCCTGCCAAACTGAAAATAAGGCCCGGGGGAGCCGTTCCGGCTTAGCACATTTTCAGGCGGATTTTACTGGATTATCAACTTGACTTCACCTTACTCTGGCTTTTCGGTGATACCTGCCGCATCCCTGATTACCTGAGCGTCATTCTTATCGAGTGCGCATATTCCATCTTTAAGGTGTACTCCAAAGTATTTTTCTGGAACGGTGCTGCTCTTCACAAAGCTGAGCTTCTTCATGACAGTGGGTCCCACATGTCCCGCTTTATACTTTACTATCTCTTTCAACGGAAGGCGCTTCGTGAAAATAGATACTTTTCTTTTGGCAAAAGTACTGGGAGCGTTCTGGTCGATCTCTGCAAGATCGCCTGCCACCAGCGCTTCTCCTGCAATATAGCGTGCGTTTTCTGCTCCAAGATAAAAAAACAGCACATCATCCTTCGTGATCTTGTCCAGGTGGGGTGCGGTGGGGGCAAACTCCCAGCAGTTATGGTCTATCATTGTCTCATAAACTTCAGGGGCGGAGAGTGCCGAGCCGTCAGCCGTATTGATCATATTTGCGACGATCAGGTAATGGGCCATAAAATTGTCCTCCCGTTTTTTTTTGTGGCTGCTCATATGACTGCAATGATTCAGTAAATTTTTTTATTGATACTAAGGTATAATTCAACCCTCCGTTCATGAAACCTTTCTCAATGGTCAGCTTAAGGAAGCTTATGAATTGAGAGATCATGTCAAGGGGAAGCCAGGGGGTGAGTGCAGGGGCTCTGCCTGCGGCAGGCAAGAAAGAAGGAGAGGGTGCAGCACCCTCTCCTTGCACGGGATCTTATTACTTTCGAGGGTCTTCGAAGGCTTCCTGGGGCTTCCACTCTTTCCAGACTTTGCCTGTCAGGCTGGGGCTCGGCTTCAGGGTTTTCTTCCCCGGCTTCCACCCCGAGGGCGTCACTTCGCCGGTCGCCCGGACATGCTTATAGGCAGCGAGCTGCCTGATGAGCTCCGACACGTTTCTGCCCACCGGGGGGGTGAGCATTTCCAGGGCCTGGATAACGCCGTCAGGATCTATGATGAAACGGCCCCTGATGTCAACTCCGCCGGTTTCATCATAGACGCCGTAAACCTTGCCGATCTGGCCGCCCGGATCTGATGCCATGGGATAAGGCACGCCACCCGGCACCATCTTTGAGAGCTCTTCCTCCTGCCATATCTTGTGCACAAACTTGCTGTCAGTACTCATGGAGATGACCTCTGCCCCCATGCCCTGGATTTCTTTGTATTTAACGGCAACTGCCGATAACTCGGTCGGTCAGACAAAGGTGAAATCTCCGGGATAGAAGCAGAGAATGACCCATTTTCCCTTGTAGTCGGAGAGCTTGATGTTCTTGAACCCTCCATTGAGGTAAGCGCTCGCCTCAAAATCGGGCGCGGCCTTTCCTACCCGGGCATGGACCTTGTGGGGTGGCTCGGGAGTCCCTTGGTGTTTCTGCACCTCTCCGGAGACAAGGGGCCCTTTCGCCTCGGTGACGCAGCCTTCTGCCGGCTTGGCTTTCTCATCGGCAGCACAGAATGCACCTGCAATGAAGACAAAAAGCAGAATAGCAAGAAGAGCGGTGATTACTCGGATTTTCATACTTTCACCTCCTTTCTTGTTAAAAATGATACTCTATAGTATTTCAAGGCCGGCACCACCATACCTTCCTGTCATGTGTCTCCAGAGTGGCGACTTCTGATGAATCTCATCTTCATCAAATCTTCACCTCAAATTCATGGTTTCTTCAAATATATTCTGTATAATACAGGCATATACCAAAGCACGAAATGAAAAGAGGCGGTAAGAATGATACAGAGTGTGTTCAGAGGTGGAACGAAAGATATAATTATCTGTGTCCGGTGCATACAGGGCCAGGTGGCCTATTTAGTCACCATGCCTCTCTGAAGGTGCTTTTCCCTGCCCGCAGGGGGAAGGGGTGGGCTCGAACCACCATGGCGCATCGCTCGCTGGATTTACAGTCTAGTGCCATTAACCACTCGGCCACCTATCTATAACCACGGGATTTCCAGACGAACGACCTCTCCCGGTGGCTCGAGACTGCCCTGAAAATGAGTTACAGGTAAAAAGCTCTTCACATAGGGCATGGAGAAAAAGTGATTTTTAAATACATCGAGAAAATAAGCCACGATGAAATGTTTCTTACTGAAAACCCCTTTCTTATATATGCGGCACTATAGGTATGTTCGATTTTTTGCGATGTGAAGGGCCACCATGATATTTGGCTAAGCACTAAGCTCAGAGTGACAATTGTTATCGAATGTTCAGCTTGTAATTGGCAGAGAGAATGTAGTATAATTAAAGAAGCGGTAAGAGAGAATGTTGTGAGAACCGCATCAAGCTCAGTTAATCTTTATTCAAACCGAAAGGGGGCAAAGGGTATGGCAATGACCGCTTCCAAAAAAGCGGTGCTACGGCAACCGATTCGCTATATCGCAAAAGAGCTAGATTCATCCCATTTTGGGGAGAAGTATTGCTCCGACAGGGAGCATAACCATAATTGAGCTCACAGGCTGGGGTATATCGAAGGAACTTCAAAGAAATATCCGTTTAAAGGCATATCGGCCAAGCAATAGTCATAGGGCAGAACCGAGGAAGCCATGGTGGAAGAGAGTGAATGGAAAAGGGAGAGGCGAAACACCTGGCAATGGGATCAAAGAGTCATAAGGAGTGGTGCTCCTGCCGGTGGTGCTGCCCGCCGCCGGTGAAAGAGAACAATGATATGCGGGAGGAGAAAAAAACTCCTTCGGCGCTGCAGCAGAAAGGACAGGCCTGTCTAGTCCGGGTTCATCGAGGAGCGCGCCGAGAATATTTCTGATAGCATAGAGACAACAATAGACTTGTAATCAACGCACACACCATCCCAGGCAGGATGGTGTTTTTTATTGTGCCGGATCCTTTCCGGTACAATAAAAAATGGGCAGGGGTGGGTTCGAACCACCGTAGAGCATCGCTCGCTAGATTTACAGTCTAGTGCCATTAACCACTCGGCCACCTACCCATGTGAACAGAACCGATGTACGAGATATTATAAATGACCTTCCTTGAATTGTCAATAGTATGGGAAAAGGCCCGGGCAGATGAGCCTGCCTGGGCCTCATGGCTCTTATTCACGTCACGCCGCCCCGTCAGCCGGCTGGCTCATTTCCTGTCGTATATCTTGTTGTTTCCTTCGCCTCCGTCAATCTGGTCCTTGCCGCGGCCGCCGTGGAGCTTATCGTCGCCCTCTTCGCCGTAAATGGTGTCGTTGCCCTGCCTGCCGCGGATCACATCATTCCCGTCACCGCCGTAAATGGTGTCGTTGCCTCTCCCGCCGCGGATGCGGTCATTTCCCGTGCTGCCGTGAATAAAGTCGTCGCCGCGGCCGCCGCGGAGCTTGTCGTCGCCGTCGCCGCCGCATATGCAGTCGTTTCCCTTTCCACCACGGATTTTGTCATCTCCATCGCCGCCGTAGAGCTCATCGTCGCCGCGGCCGCCACGGATCTTATCGTTGCCATTACCGCCGTTGATGCAGTCGTTGCCTTTCCCACCGCGGATGCGGTCATTCCCCTCACTGCCTTCTATGCAGTCATCGCCTTTCTTTCCGCGGATCACGTCATTTCCCGCACCACCGTCTATAGTGTCGTTCCCGCTCCCCCCTTTTATCCTGTCATTCCCGTCACCGCCCTGGAGGGTGAGGTCATACTTCACGTTCTTGTTCACCTTTATTTTGTCGTTGCCGCCGCCGGCATCTATGACAAGCCGCTGGGCTTCTTCGGGAGAGAACTTCATCTTCTGCCCGTTGACTTTTACCGTCACGCTTCCGTCCTTGTGCTGCTTTACCTTGATCTTGTCGTTGCCCTCAGTTCCCCGGATTACTATGGGCTCCTGCTGCTTCATGTAATCGGGATTTTCGGTGAGCTCCTCTGAGAGATCCTCCGAGTAATTGATGAGGTCTGACGATACTGCCCCACTACCGCTGGAAGCCGCTGCGGCAGCGGCCGAGCCTCCCGAGGAGGAGGAGGCGGCAGCGGCGGAACCTGCCGGGCCGGCACCCTGGGGACTTTTTATGTTCCAGAGCGCGTTGTCACCTTGGATTGCTCCTATCTCTGACATAAGAACACCTCCCATTCCTTTTTCTTATGTATCACGGCAAAGTGCCTGCCTGTCAAGGGAGTGCCGTCACTTCCCTGCCCAGCCCTGTTTCTTTGCCCACGTGACGGCATCGGCCGCCTGGGCCTTGAGGTTCCTGCGGGACCCTGCAAGGTCACCCTGGTAATTTTTCATGGCCATGGGATCATAGAGCACAATCACATTGATCTTCCCCGCCTTCTCAAAAAGGGCCCTCAGGATTTTCGCCGCCGGCCTTGTGTAAGCCACAGGCGGTGCCGTGCTCCTGGCCTCCCCCCGCTTTATGAAGAGCGCCGCATCAGCTCCCGACACGAACTCGTAGGCAAAGTTGTTTTTCGTGGAGTACCCATCCAGGTCCACGGGCCCTTTGTAACCGGTGAGCCCCAGCTCCCCGCCCGCAAGGGAATTCAGGTTCCGGTAATCTCCCGTGAGCCCCTCTACCTTTGCCCCATGGAGGTCGAAGACCACGCCGGCTTTCTTGAACTCACCCTCTATAATCTGCCGTGCCTCATCCTCAGTGAGGGATTTAGGATATGAAGGGGCCTTGCCGCCGCTCCTCACGAAGCCGTTTCCATGGTCAAAAAGCGGCGCCACTGCAGCATTAGAAACGAACCTGATCACTCCCTGCTCGGCAGCAACAGAGGTCACTGCAGGACACAACGACGGCAGTGCCGCACCCGACATTGCGAGAGTCCACACCGCCCCTGCGACAAGAGCGCTTCGCTTCCACCGCATGGGAATGAAGTCGTCACTTTTCCCGCCAAACTCTTCCATACGGGGGTAACAGGGCTTTTTCATCCGCCCTGATGGTTTTATCTCCATTGCCACCACTCCTTTGTTTTTTGAAATTATCACGACTTTTTCCATGGCGGTAAAGCCACCTGCTCGAATGATTCTGACCCTTCACCGCGTGTAAATGCACCTTGCCGCCCTGAAATGCTTTTTGCCGGGAAAGTCGTGTCAGGGCGCCCTGAAAGCATTTTTTTCTGGGCATTTGTTTACACTTTGGCAATATAGTATGCTTGTGCATGGAAGCCTTCATGGTATACTATAGAAGTATCACACGGAAAGACCATTTGCATTGAGAAGGGGGTATACGATGAACACGATAGGCCAGACCAGAATGCCCGATCCAATGCCGGAAAGGGGACCGGGAGGAGCGCCCGCCCAGGATGCTCCCCAGGCCCGGGAGGCAAAGGACCAGGTCACCATATCAGGAAGCGGCGGCGTCATGTCGCTCCCCAGGAAAGCCCTGGAGACCGCGGCGGGCGCCATCGGCGGCGCTATTGAGACAGTCGTCAACGTGCCGGCAGGGTTCGTGGGAGGCATGGTGGAAGGCGTCGATGAGGGAAGCGGCTCCACGCCTTTCCAGGTTGCCACAGTGCTTGAACTGGGAACGGCAGGAGCCCTCGGCGGCGCAGCGGTTCTCGGTGTGCCGGGAGCCATAGGCGGCGGTATAGCCGGAGTAGTCCTTGGCGTCATAAGGCTCGGCGTGCAGCACGAATGCGATGCCGACGACAAGATGACAGAAAAGCTCGAAAAGTCCGTGAAAAAGGCGGTAAGCAATAACGTGCCCAGCGGCAAAAAAGCCCGCGATATGGCAAAGAACGCCACCGAGGGAGCCATCCTGGGCTCCATAGTGGAAGGAAGGGAAGGCTTCAAGACCGGCTTCCAGGAAGGGAGAGGCCTTGTGAGCGGCGTCATAGAAGGAGCCAAGGGCGTGGGCGGAGTCATCACCGGCAAGATCGGTCCCAAGCCTCCTGCCGAAAGTGGCAGCGCCGTTCAGGACGGCCAGGCAGAGGGAGCAGAAAAGAGCGGCATGGCCAAGATTTTTGACGCCGTGCTCGGGCTCCCGAAGAAAGTTGTCGGAGTGGCAGCGGGCCTCTTCTCCGGAACCATAGGGGCAGCGATGAGCACGCCGGCTGGGCTTATCCAGGGCATCGGCGAAGGGGCGAGCAAGGAGTTTGACGGTATCCACAACGGCTTTTATAAGTTCCAGAGGATGCTGGGCTTCCTTGAGTTCGGTGCCGCAGGTGCAATCAGCGGCTTCATGATGGGAGGCCCTGTAGGGCTCGGCATAGGCCTGGGATCGGGCCTCATCGCCGGCGAAGTGGTGAGAAGAATTGAGAAGAAGAGCGGCGCCGACAAGGAGATCACCAACAACATCTCCCAGACTCTCGAGGCAGCCGCATCAGATAACCCCGAAACGGACAACAAGGTCCATGACACCTTCAGGAATACCATTGAGGGAGCCATGGTGGGAACAGCAGCCGGCGCCAAGGAAGGCTTCAAAAAAGGCTTCGAGGGCGGCGTAGGCGTGGTGGATGGTGTCGTTGAGGGCGTCAAGGGCTTCTTCGGCGCCGTGACCGACATCGCAGGGAAAAAGAAGTAGACTGGAAGGAGGCAAGCATAATGGTGAAGATAACAGGTTCTCAGATTCCACCGCAGGCGGAACGCCCTCAAGGCGCGCCGCAGCAGAAGGAAGAGCAGGCGGCCCCTTCACAGGCCGACTCAGTAAATATCTCGGGAAAATCGACGGGTACCGTCGGGAAGATACTGAAAGGGATCGCCATGTTCCCCATCAAGGCCGCCGAGACGGCATCGGGGATCGTCGTAGGCACGGCGAGCGCGGCGATTCACGGCCTCCCGGGCACTGCCGAAGGCATCTCGGAGGCGGTGAACAAGGAGACCGACTACGTTGACACAGGGTGGTACAAGGCGACCTTGATGGGAGAGTTTATTGCAGGGGGCGCCGTGACAGGCTTCATGCTCGGAGGTCCCGTGGGTGCAGGTATAGGCGCCGCGGCAGGCCTCTTTACCGGCGGCCTGCTTCAGTTCTTCGAAGGCAAGGCCCGTTTCCCCAAGGAGTTCTGCCGTGCCGTCGAGGAGTCCGTTGACACAGCCATCCAGGACAACCAGGGCCCAAGCAAGGCCCAGACCTTCAGCCAGGACATCACCGAGGGCGCCATCGTGGGGACCGCCGTGGGGATGAAAAAAGGATGGGACGCCGGGTATGAGGCCGGCAAGGGAATCATAGGCGGCGTGAGAGACGTGGCCGAGGGTGTCATCGAGGGCATCGAAGAGGCCATCAAGTTCAAGGACGAAGAGTAGGACGGGAGGGATGACAATGACGATAGACAAGCTTTCTGCACAGAATGGAATGATGACGGGCGCTCCCATGCGCGCGCCGAAGGATGCCGGTGAAGGCCCGGCCCCCGCGGCCGAGCAGAAGGACGAGGTAAGCCTCTCCTCGGGAGAGTCCCTTGGGAAAAAGCTTATCTCGCTTCCGGGAAAAGCCTTCAAGGAGGTCGTAGGCATAGCCCACGGCACCGTCGAGGCTGCCATCGGGGCAGTGCCAAGCGCTCTCGGAGGCATAGAGTCTGGCCTTTCAGTGAGACGCCCCGACGGCCAGTATGAAGGCCACAAGGGAGATGCCGACGGGGGGTACGGCGTAGGCTATGTGCTCCAGGCCGGTGCGGCAGGTGCCGTGGCAGGCGGGGTCATGGGCGGGCCATGGGGAGTCGCTATCGGCGGCGGCGCAGGGATTGTCGCAGGCCTCGTGAAAATGGGAATCGATCACGAGACGGGGGCGATGAAAAGAGTCACCGGCAGCATAGAAGATAAGACATACGGTCCGATCCTTGACAATATACCTACAGGTGACAAGATGTATGACGCCGGCAAGAACATCTCTGAAGGCGCCATCGTGGGCATGAAAGCCGGCATCAAGGAGAGCTTCACAACGGGGAGGGAAAAGGGCCAGGGCACCATGTCGGGGCTCTGGGAAGGCTCCAAGGGCTTCGTGAGAACCCTTGCCCATTCTTCAGAGGAAGCCCCTCCTGCAGCACCCCAGGAGCCCAAGACCCTGGGCGAAAAGTTCAAGGACGCCGCTCTCTTTGTCGTAGGCGTCCCCAAGGAGATCCTCAAGGCGGTTTTCGGCGCAGCGGCAGGCACTGTCGGCGCCGTGCTCACCACGCCCAACGGGCTTATTGAGGGAGTAATCCAGGGAGCGCACCATCACGGAGATGCATCCAGAATCAATGTCGATACAAAGCTTCACAGGGCGCTGCTCAAGATTGAGACGACCCTTATAGGCGCAGCGGCAGGCTCCATTGCAGGCCCCCTCGGCACTGTGGGCGGCGCGGTGGCTGGAGCTCTGGGCGGCCTTCTCGTGGGCGGGGTGCTCTCGAGGATCGAGCATGCCACGGAAACAGACAAAGACATTGCCAAGGGAATCGAGAACAGCCTTAAACGTGAGATGGCTGATAACAAGGATCTCGGGAGCCCCATCGCAAACGGCCACCGCAACGTGATAGAAGGTGCCATGGTAGGCACGGCGGCGGGCATAAGGGAAGGTTTCTCCACGGGATATGACGCCGGCGCAGGCTTTGTCCAGGGCGTGGCGGACTCGGTAGTGGGCGTGGGCAAGGGCCTCAAGGGCGCCTTCGACGCCCTCAAGAATCCCGCTCCCCCCAAGCCGCAGGCAGAGACCGAAGAGTAAGAACGGAGGTATTCACAATGACGATGAATGGAGTTCCCCAGGTAGGTCCCCAGAACTTTGACAATAATCCCGTGCGGCCTTCACAGGCGCCGCAGGCAGGAGAGGAGCAGGCACCGGCCGCTTCAGGCGACCAGGTGGAGCTGTCGCCTGAAAAATCGACGATAAAAAAGATTGGCGAGGCCATAATAGACTTCCCGGTGAAGGTACTGGAAGTGGGCCTTTCCACGACGCTCGGAGCGGCATATGCCGCCAAGAACGTGGTCCCGGGAGCCCTCGAGGGCGTGAATGAGGGAGTGGCTGATTACAAGGGAAGAGGCCGCTCAGGGTGGTTCACCGTGGGCACAATCGGCGAGTTCGTCGCCGCCGGCGCCGCCACGGGCCTGGTGATGGGCGGTCCCGTCACGTCGGGTATAGGGGCCGGGATAGGCCTCATCACCGGCCTCATAGTGAGAGGGCTTGAGTCAATAACCGGCGCCGATGATGTCATCGTGGAAAATATTGAAAAGAAGGTTGACAAGGCCATTGAGGATAACACGGGCGGCACGGCCATGCAGCTCGCCACGAGAAACGCCACCGAGGGGTTTATCGAGGGCGGCATCGTCGGCGGCACCGCCGGATGGCATCTTGGCAAGAGCCTTGGCAAGGGGCTCGTCGCGGGGATCCGCGGCGTGGCTGACGGCGCCAAGGAAGGCATCTTCGGGAAATAAGGGAAGGGAGAAACGAACATGACGCAGAGCATAGGAAATGTCTCGACACCGCTTTCCACGCCGGCACCGCAGGCTCAGCGCGAGCGCGCGGGCGAGGACGGGGCGCAGCAGGCCCAGGACAAGGTATCCCTCGGGGGAGAGGAAAAATCCCTGGGAAGCAAGATACTGGGCTTTCCCAAGGCCGTTGCCAAGGGCGTGGTAGGCGCAGCCTTTGCTGCCGCAAGCGCGGTAATCCACACCCCCGCGGGCACCGCAGAGGGCATCGCCGAGGGGCTCTCGATGGATTATGACAACGTGGACACGGGATGGTTCACCGCTCTCACCGTCGGCGAGTTTGTAGCGGCAGGGGCCGCTACGGGGCTCGTGATGGGAGGCCCTGTCACGGCGGCCATAGGGGCAGGCGTGGGGCTCATCGCAGGGAGCCTCGTGAGGGCCATCGAGGGGAAGGCCGGCTTTGCCGAGCGCTTCACCGAAAAGGTGGAAAAAGCTGTTGACGAATCAATCAAGGACAACAAGAGCGACAGCAAGATACGCCTCATTACCCAGAACGTCACCGAGGGAGCCATCACGGGCACCATGGTGGGCTTCAGCGAGAGCCTCAAGGAAGGCTACCAGGCAGGAGCCGGGATCGTGGACGGCGTGTGTGACGTGGCCACTGGTCTTGGCCAGGGAGTCAAGGACGCCCTCTGGAACAACAGGAAATAGCTCCCTCTCCATGCTGACACCAAAAAGCCCTGCACCTTGTGCGGGGCTTTTCTTTTGGCGGAAAGAGCTGCGGCCCTTGCGATGGAAGGGCTCACTCTATGACTTCACGACGTACTCGTAATGCTCCCTGAATTCCTTGGGCGACATGTGGGCCGTCTTGGCAAGAAGCCTGAGAGCCTCCTCGTCCTCGAAATCCTGAGGCTCAAGGCGGATCATATATTCCTTGGCAATGGTGAAGGAGAGGGAGCTGGTATCCACCAGGCGCACCTTGGTCTTTCCCGTCTTGGGATCCATCATCTCCTCGAAGGGGATGGGGACCACCGAGTCGCCGTTGATGGAGATAAGGGCATTGGTGCCGCCCTTGTTGAGAAAATCAACGGCGGCGTAGCCCAGGTTCCTGGTATACTCGACGTCGAAGGGGCAGGGATGGACGCAGCGCAGCTCGTAGCCGAGCTCCTGGTCCACGATAGTCATCTTGATGTCGTGCTTCTTGAGCTTTTTCTTGACACCGAATTTCAGCACGTCGCTGATGTTGAGCTCCGAGAGGCGAATGTGGCCGTGCTCGTCGCGCTCGAGGCTCTCGAGCTTGGTGATGTGCTTCTCAATGTCCTTCTCCTCGAGGAACTCAAAAAAGCCCTCGGCCACGACGGCCACGCCGTACCCGTAGCCCTGGCTCAGGCGCTTGATGATGGCGCCCGTGATGGTGTCGATCACCAGGTCGATTGAGATCCTCCCGATAAACTCCTCGGGGATGAGGGTGATGGTGGCCCCGGCTGACTTGCCGATGCCCAGGGCCAGGTGCCCTGCCTTGCGACCCATGGCGATGACGATAAACCACCTTCCCGAAGTTCTTGCATCCTCGGCAATCGTCGAGATGATGCGGGCCCCCTCGGAGCGCGCCGTCTCGTAGCCGAAGGTGGGAATGCCCGCCGGGAGGGGAAGGTCGTTGTCAATGGTCTTGGGCACATGGCAGCACCTGAGATCGAAGCCGATAAATTTCGCGTACTCGGTGACCTTTCTCGCAGAGAAGGCCGTGTCGTCACCACCTATCGTCACCAGGAAGCCCACTTCCATGTCCATCAGGGTTTCCGCCACATTCCGGAGCTTCTCCTCGCTCTTCGTGGGATTGGCCCGGGAGGTCCTCAGGATGCTCCCGCCGGTGAGATGGATGCGGCTCACTTTGGGGATATTCAGAAACTCTATGTTTTTCTCGCATTTCTCCAGGTGCTCGTACCCGTCATAAATTCCTATGACCGAGGCCCCTTTCTTCACGGCCTCGATGGTCACCGAGCTGATGACCGAGTTGATGCCGGGGGCAGGTCCTCCTCCCACGAGAATGGCAAGCTTTTTCCCTTTCAGCATGGTTTTCCCTTCTTTCCTTATTGTTCTTATGCAGCAGAGAGTCTGCCGCCCTTAATGCTTGTCAAGTATAGTGGAAGCCCGCAGGAGCACGGTCTTCCCCCTCTGGGGTATGACCATGCGGTGCTGCTGGAGAGCCAGCACCTTCTCTTTCTTCATCTCATTGATTATCTTGGTGATCATCTCCCTGGAGGTGGCCACCATGTTGGCAAGCTCCTGGTGGGTTATCTTCCTGTTGATGACGATCCCCTCGGGGCTCTCGACGCCGAAGGTATCGGCAAGCTCCAGGAGCTTCTTCGACAGGCGGTAATAGACGTTCAGAAAGGCAAAATCGGTGACCTCATCGGTAAGGTTCCGCAGGCGCCAGCACAGGAGCTTGATGATGGAATCCTTGAGTTTTGAATGCCTGTTTATGACCTGGTCAAAATCGCTTTTGCGGATCGAGAGGACCTCGACATCCTCGAGGGCCGTGGCCCCCGCAGAGCGTGGCGAGCCGTCAAGGAGGGCAATCTCGCCGAGGCAGTCATAGGGCCTGCTGATGATGAGGGTAAATTCCCTGCCGTCCTCATGGATGACGCTTATCTTCAGGAGCCCCTTCAGGATGACAAAAAGCTCCTGCCCCTCGTCTCCCTCTTCAAATAGTACCGTGCCCTTGGGAAATTTCTTTACATGGACAATCTCCTTGAGGCTCGTGAGATCGTCATCGGCCATCTCGGCAAAAAGCGGCACTTTCTTGAGAAGATCCTTCACGGGAATGGGAACACTCTTTTCCACGGCAACCTCACCTTCCGGGGTAAAAGTCTTTCCCTTCATATTCTCCCCTATGGGAAAGTATCCTCCTGGGGCACTTTATGGAGCGAGAGTCACGAACGGCGGTGAAGGCCTCACCATGGGGCGGAAGCCCGGGATAAGGGGTTACTTCCTGTGAATGTCGCGGATCTCGGTGCCAGGGTAATAGTATTTCAGGATATCCCTGTACCCTGAGCCCTGCTTTGCCATGCCGTAAGCTCCCCACTGGCACATCCCCACGCCATGACCCCACCCCCCGCCGGAAAAATGAAAGCGCGAAGGCACTTTCACCAGCACCTCCTCGAGATGGCCTGAGAGCACGTCATTGCGAACCACGCGGGGAGACGGGCTCTCGGCTGTTTCCTCAGGGTACACGGCTCTCAAAACCTGCGCCGCAGAGGGGCAGAGGGGTCCTATTCCTGTAAGGACAAAACCTGCCAGGAGCCTCGTGTCATCGGGAAGCTCCATCCTTGGAGCCACCTTTTTCAAGTCGGGAACAAGGCGCATGACGGCCACTTCGCGGGGCTCATCGGCTGAGAGGGTGTAGCGGGTGCTTTTCACCCTGCCGGGGCCCGCCAGCATCCTGAGCTCTGAGCCCTTGATGGTCTTTACCCCTTCGGTGGCGACAAGGGTCACCTCGCCTACCCTCCCTGAGCGGCTCGCCCTGGTGATCTTCACCTCCAGCAGATCGCCGGTGAGGATCCCCCCCTTCTTGAGGAGCCCTCCCAGATCATCAAGAGAGATATCATAGACCCACGAGCGGCACGGTGACACATCACAAAAAGGGCAGGGAACGCCCTTCAAGAACGCGCCGTCCTGGGGGAAGACCTCGCTGCCATCCTCGGTGTGTCCGCCGCAGGTGGAATGGTAATAGGCCTTGATCACTTTGTCCTGGTAGAAGATCACCTGCCCCCTCGTGTCCCTCACGGCGCCCATGAGAGCCGGCACCTCGCCTGCAAGCCCCGAATAGACCTGGTCCTGCGTGGTGCAGAAAACGTCGAAATCCTTGTCCCTGGGGTGCTCTTTCTTGTAGAGCACATAGGTTCGCGCCGCCACGGCCTGGGCCTTGAGAGACTCGGGAGGCCACGAGGCCGACACCTCGCCGCCCAGTACGCCCGCCAGGTAGTCCTCGATGTCCACATGATTCACTATAATGAAGCTCTCGGGCTTCCTTTTTATCACGGCGATCTTTCCCCTGTAAGCTTTCCCGTTCACGGAGATCGCGTCTTGCTCACGGGAGGGGGTAATCATGAAAGACTCAAGCGATGAAGGGTCGTCGTTGAAAAAGAACTTGCCGTCCTTGAGAGCAATGGCGGTGGCTCCCTTGAGAGTGAGAAGGGCATCGTTTCCTAAAAATACCTTCATATCGCCGCTGGAGGCTATTCTCACGGCGTCACCGGAGAGAAGGTGGACCCTGATATCGGTCTCATCCTCGCCGGGGTATACGGAAAAGGGAGCGCCGCATATCATCAGGAGCAGCACTCCCATAAGGCACATTTTCAATGGTACACGCCGCATAGAAGGTGAGATTCTCTAGAGGCGCCTCAGGTTCCTTTTTTTACGGGGAGCATCACTCCCCCGATAATTACGAAGTCGTCACCCTCCTCAATCTTGTTGCCGCTCTGCGGGTGGAGAAGCTGCGTTTTGGCCTGCGCCAGGGAGTCGGTGATGAGGAGGATCTTCATGAGTTCCTCGGTGACTTCCTGGGCGGACTTGCCGGGGAAGCTCCCCCGCTCCATCTCGGCGGCAATGAAAGCGAAGGCATCACGGGCCTCTTCGCCACGTTTTTCGCCGCCCATGACGGAGGCGAGCTTTTCAAACCTTGCGGCGCCATCCTTGAGATTTTCTGCATTGTTGAGCTTTGTGGAGATGATCCGGTAGTTCTCAACAGCCTCTTTTCCCTTTTTCTCATTGACCTCGGCCTGGGAGGCATGCATGGGCGCCTGGGGTGCGCAGTTCTCAGCGATGCGGAGAAAGACCTCCTTGCGATCCTCAAGGGATTCCTCTCTCACGGGCGCTGTGATGAGATCATAGGCTTCCTTTGTGGTATCATAACGCTCAAGGGACTTTGCAAGGTCCAGGAAGACGGCAAAGCCCGCGGGATTGTCCTTGAAGCTTTCCCTGGTCTCACGGTAGGCGGCAAGAGGCGACTCATTGTAGGAATAAGTGAGCGATTTCGCGAGGATGACGAACTGCCCGGCGGCAGCGTCCACGTCCTCTCCGGGGGCGATGAGAGCCGCCACTCCCCTGTAATTCTCAAGGGCATCGCGATAGCCCCGGCTCACTTCAAGGATGGAGAAGAAGGACTTTTCCCTGGCCTCGTATGCCTCACTTCCGAGGCTTTCATTGAGGGCAGACGAGACCTGTCCCGCCGCGTCCACCTCTTTCACATGCCTCAGGATGTTCCTGAAGCGCTCCTGTGCAATGGGATCAGTGCCATGGTGCTCCGCGAGGTACTGGTAAGCAGCACGGGCCTTGTCGCTCTCATCCCATGAGTCCTTCACATCGCCCAGGAGGCCGGCGAAAAGCGACGATGCCCCGGCAAGGTCGAGGCCTTCAGGAAGGTGCTTCGCCACAAAGGAGTAGTCATCGCAGGCGCGGCCCGTATCCTTCTCACCGGCGAGAATGGCAAGAAAGGCCCCTTCGCGGACGCCGTAGTTCTGGGAGCCCTGGGGATTTTTCAGGAACTTCATCGCCCTGATGCTCTCCTCGATGTCGCCCATCTCCCTGAAGATCCTCCCGAAGGACTCCTGGCGGTCTTTCTGCCCGTTGAGGTCCGTCCTGAGGTACACAAAGCCTCTCCTGGTCCTGTTGAGGGGCTTGCCTCTCTTTTCAAGGCCTTCCATGAGGCTGAAAAACTCCTTCGAGGCTCCCTCAAGTGTCTCGCCCTGCCCTAAGTGCGATTCGAGGGCCTGGTAATCCCTGAGGGCCTCGTCGTTGTCCCTCTCCTTCTCGACAAGGGCCACGAAGGTGTGCTCCCTGGCGGCGAGATCCTCCTTGCCCACGGGGTTCTGGATGAACTGGAGGCCGTTGATGGCGGAGTTCAGGTCCCCCGTGGCTTTAAGGAGCCTGTGGAAGGATTCGCACGCCGGTGAGCTCTCCTTAAGGTTCTGCTGGATATAGTTGTAGGCCCACTGCACATCCCTGGTGCCATGGGAGCCCACCTCGTCATAGAGGCGGAGCATCGTGGCCGATGACCCGTTGAAATCATTCTTTGAGGCGCTCGCTCCCGCCACGAGCTGGTAAGTGTTCTTTACATCGTCCAGATCTTTATCACGGGACGCGAGCTCCTGGAAGAACGAGGCCCGCTCCGCAAAGGTGGTGCCGCTCACGGGCTTCCCCACCATCTTTATCTCGGCCTGCGTGATATGGCTGCCGAGGGCTGCGAGCCTTGCCACGGCATCCTTGGCGTCTTTGAGCTCTTCCCTTATCTTCATGGGATCGGCAGCCTTGGCGCTGTCTATGGTCGCCAGAGTCACGCCGCCTGAGTCAATGATGACCTCCCGCGCCAAGGGAATATCTTTCCAGTCACCCGTGACGAGGTTATAGGCACCATAGGCTCCCACGGTTTCCTTTCCCTTTTCACCCTTCGCCTTGAAGGAGTAGCCCACCCCCTCGACATCGCCGAAAAGCTTGAGCAGGTCGGGCCTCTCCACCTTGGCCATGTCGAGGCTGCCGTAGAGGCCGTCAAGCTCCCTCACGTCGTTCGCGCTCTCCATGGGAAGGTAGGTGAGGGATTCCCTTTTTACCTCAATGGCTCCCTTCTCCTTGGCGCTCCCATGCTCCAGGACCTCTGCGGCGCCTTGGGCGGTGAGGGCTTTGTGCTTGTCCGAGAAAGGAAGCCACGAAGACTTTTTCGAGAAGAAAGAAAAGCCCTTTGTCTCAATGTTCTGGAGCTTCGCCACAAGCTCGTCATGGCTCAGGGTGGCTATGGTGGAGCCCAAAGCGGCGCCCGTCATTGAGGCTGACGCTGAAAGGGCCGTGAAGGCGCTTCCATCGGCAAGAGATTCCATGGGAGCGGCGCTCCGTGAAGGAACGGTGATTCTCGCCATCTTCCTTGAAGAGCTGCTCCGGCCCAGCTGCACCGTATCCTGCGCGGCAGGCTCTCCCTTCCCCTGCAGTTCCCCGCAGGGCGCCGTCTTCTGGGGAAAAACCTGGGAAACACCGTAATTTTCTATCTTCATAAGCTCACCTTCGCTTTCAATGAAATGAAAAGAGAGCGGATCTCTCCCGATAGTCCTATTATAATCGTATCACGCCCCTTTTCAACAGTTCTTTTGTTAAGATAATGTAAATATATTGCCCGGGGCTTCAACCTGCGGGCGACACCATAGGCTCTGGAGCGCCGCGCTGCTCAGGCCGCCTCTTAAAGGGGCCATGTACCTGCGGAGAGGAAAAGGCCGGGACTCTGGCTAATATACTGTGCAATGCGGGCAGGACATCGCACCTGACAGAACCTGGAGGTTACCTTACCGTGAAGTCACAGAAAATGATTCGAGACCAGTTCCTGGCATTTTTCCGGGAAAGAGACCATGCCATAATGCCCTCGGCGCCTGTCGTCCCCATTGACGATCCCACGCTCCTTTTCACCAACGCCGGTATGAACCAGTTCAAGAACATTTTCCTGGGCACGGGCAGGGCGCCTCATCCCCGCGTTGCCGACACGCAGAAGTGCCTGCGCGTCTCAGGGAAGCACAACGATCTTGACGAGGTGGGCCGCGACACTTACCATCACACCTTTTTCGAGATGCTGGGCAACTGGTCTTTCGGCGACTACTTCAAGCGCGAGGCCATCCTGTGGGCCTGGGAGTTTCTCACCGGCACCTGCGGCATTGAAAAGGAGAAGCTCTATGCCACCTATTTCGGCGGCGATGACCGTGAAGGAACTGCCGCTGATACCGAGTCGCGCGACATCTGGCCTGAAGTGACTGGAATCGCTCCCTCAAGGGTGCTCCCTTTCGGAAAAAAGGACAATTTCTGGGAGATGGGCGAGGTGGGGCCCTGCGGGCCCTGCTCGGAGATCCATATTGACCTGGGCGAAAGCTTCTGCGACAAAAAACACCTCGCCGGCCACCGATGCGCGGTGAACGGCGGCTGTGCCCGCTTCATCGAGATCTGGAACCTCGTGTTCATCCAGTTTAACAGGAAGAAGGACGGGAGCCTCATGCGCCTGGAGAAAAACCACGTGGACACCGGCATGGGCTTCGAACGCCTCGTGGGCATCGTGGAAGGGACTCACTCAAACTATGACACCGACCTTTTCAGGCCTCTCTTCGAGGCGCTGAAAGAAATAACGGGGTTCGGTTACAAGGAGCACCGCGGCGAGATCGACGTGGCCCTCCGCGTCGTGGCAGACCACGTGAAAGCCCTCTGCTTCGCCATTGCCGACGGCGCCATCCCGGAGAAGAAAGGCCGCGGCTCGGTGCTGCGGAGCCTCCTCAGGAGGGCGGCACGCTTCGGGAGGCAGGTCCTCGCCATGAAAGAGCCCTTCATTTACCGTCTTCCCCCTGTGGTGGGCACCCTTTACCATGACATTTTCCCCAATGTCATGGAGCGTCTTGGCCACATTGAGGGCATCGTGAGGGAGGAGGAGGAGCTCTTCGCCCTCACCCTTGACAGGGGCCTGGGGCGCTTTGCCGCTGTCGTCGAAAGCCTGGGAGGCCGCACGGTCCTTGACGGCTCTGAGGCGTACCGCCTCTATCACCAGGACGGCTTCCCCAGGGATCTCATTGATCAGATGGCCGGTGAGCAAGGCCTTGCCGTTGACGAGGAGGGCTGGAAGAAGGCCGAGGAGGAGCACCGCGAGCGCTCGAAAGGCGAGGCACGGCAGGAGCCTTTCAGCCCTGACGACCTCGTGGGACTTGCGTCTACGGAATTCACCGGGTACTGGGAGCAGGAAGGCTCGGAAGAACTCGGTTTCGTGTCAAAGGCCCGCCCTCTGAAACTCGTGGGAAGGCAGGTCCTTATCCTTGACAGGACGCCTTTTTACGCCGAGGCGGGAGGCCAGGTGGGTGACAGCGGCACCATAGCGGCGCCAGGCTTCACCTTCAGGGTCGATGACACGAAGAAATCGGGTGACTATATCGTCCACATCGGGGAACTCGTCGAGGGCGCAGGAGGCCCTCTTCCCCCCGGGGTCGAGGCCCGCGTTGACGCCGGGCGCAGGAAGGGCATCTGTGCAAACCACACGGCGACGCACCTCCTTCACTGGGCTCTCAGGGAAGTGCTGGGCCCCCATGCCACCCAGCAGGGCTCGGAAGTAAATCCCCTGTATCTTCGCTTCGACGTGACACACCCCCAGGCAATAACCCCTGAGGAGCTTCAGAAGATAGAGAGCCTGGTGAACGAGAGGATATGCGACAACATTCCCCTCGCCATCAGCATAAAAAGGCTCGACGAGGCAAAAAGCGAAGGGGTGACGGCCCTCTTCGGGGAAAAATACGGGGACCTCGTGAGGGTCATCGACATAGGAGGCTTCTCCCGCGAGCTCTGCGGCGGCACCCATACGATGAGGACCGGTGACCTGGGCTTTTTCTACCTTGCCTCGGAGTCCTCATCGGAGGCCGGCGTGAGAAGGATCGAGGCGATGACCGGGATGGGCAGCCTTGCGAGAATCCAGGAGGTGCGGTCTCTTCTCAGGGCCGCCTCTGCCTCCCTTAATGCGCAGCCTTCCGATGTCCCCGCCCGCATCGAGGGGATGATCACCCAGGTGAAGGAGCTCAAGAAAATGAAGGCCCGCGAGGAGAAGAAAGACCTCAAGGCCCTGAGGGAGGAGCTTCTCGACAAGGCTCTTCATGCCGGCGGGGCCAGAATTGTCCTGGCTTCCTTCAGGGACATTGCCCCCGCGGCCCTGGGAGAGCTTGCCGACGAGCTGAGGGGAGGTCCGGTGCCCGTATGCGGGATTATCACCTCGGGGGAGAAGGATAATCTCGTCATCATCGGCTTTGCCTCCAAGGCCCTCGCGGGAAAAATCCACATCGGGAACCTTGTGAAAGAGACGTCGGCATTCCTCGGGGGAGGGGGGGGAGGCCGCCCCGACTTTGCAAAGGGCGGCGGCAGGCATGGGGAGAAGCTCGAAGAAGCCCTTGCGATGGCGGGAAAAAAGCTTGAAGAGGGGCTCGGGCATCTTGACTGAGCCTGACCCCGGTCACGACATAAGGTAAGGAGAAACAACATGGGCTACGACTTTGCACAGCTTGAGAAAAAATGGCAGGAAAAATGGGAAAGCACCGGCTTGTTCCGCACCAGTGAAGCGCCGCGGAAGAAATATTACCTGCTGGTCATGTTCGCCTACCCGTCGGGCGACATCCACATGGGGCATTTCAGGAATTACTCCATCGGAGATGTCATAGCCCGCCACAAGATGATGGAAGGCTACGATCTCCTCCACCCCTTCGGGTGGGACGCTTTCGGGCTCCCTGCCGAGGGGGCGGCCATCAAGGCCGGAGTGGACCCTGAGGAATGGACCCTCAGGAATATAAGCGTCTCAAGATCCACTCTCAAGCGGCTGGGAATAAGCTACGACTGGTCAAGGGAGGTGATCACGTGCCTTCCCGACTACTATAAATGGACGCAATGGATGTTCCTGCAGTTCTTCAATGCGGGACTGGCCTACCAGGCGAAGTCCCTGGCCAACTGGTGCCCCGACTGCAAGACAGTCCTTGCCAACGAGCAGGTGATAAACGGCCTCTGCTGGCGCTGCAGCAACGAGGTGACCAAAAAAGACCTTGTCCAGTGGTTTCTCAGGATCACCGATTATGCCGACAGGCTCCTGGAAGGCCTCGACACCCTTGAGGGGTGGCCCGAGAACATCGTGGCCATGCAGCGCAACTGGATAGGGAGAAGTGAGGGCCTCCAGATTGATTTTCCCCTCAAGGACTCCCCCCATAAGGTCTCAGTCTTCACCACGAGGCCTGACACTCTTTACGGCGTCACCTTCATGGCAATGGCACCTGAGCATCCCCTTGCGAAAGAGCTTGTAAAGGGAACGCCCCAGGAGGGCGCAGTCCTGGAGTATATCAACAAGAGCCAGCTCAAGAAGGAGATTGACAGGACCTCCACGGTAGGCGAAAAGGACGGGGTCTTCTCAGGCTCCTACGCCATAAATCCCATGTCGGGCGACCATATAGAGCTTTGGATAGCCGACTACGTGCTGGCCTCCTATGGTACAGGCATCGTGATGGGAGTCCCTGCCCATGACCAGAGGGACTTTCTCTTCGCGAAGAAGTACGGCATTCCCCTCAAGGTCGTCATCGAGCCTCCAGGGGAGCGCCTCGACGCCGCCACCATGGAAGAGGCCTACGTAAACGAGGGGGTGATGACCCACTCGGGGAATTTCAGCGGCATCCCCTCACCGGACGGGATCTCCGCGGTCTCCCTCGCCGTCGAGGAGAAGGGCGCGGGAATGAGAACCATCAACTACCGCCTGAGGGACTGGCTCGTCTCCCGGCAGCGCTACTGGGGCGCTCCCATTCCCATCATACACTGCGATAAATGCGGCACCGTGCCGGTCCCAGAAAAGGATCTGCCCGTCCTTCTCCCCAGGGGCGACATTGATTTTGTCCCCAAGGGCCGCTCGCCCCTTGAGGACTGCCAGGACTATATCAGGACAAAATGCCCTGCCTGCGGCCGCGATGCCCGGAGAGACCCTGACACCCTTGATACATTCATGTGCTCTTCATGGTATTATCTGCGCTATGCCGATCCCCATAACGAATCGGCTCCCTTTGACAGGGAGAAGGTGAAAACCTGGCTTCCCGTGGACCTCTATATCGGGGGAAGCGAGCATGCATGCGGCCACCTGATTTACTTCCGGTTCTTCAACAAGTTCCTCGAGGACAAGGGGTGGGTCCCCTACGACGAACCGACGCTGCGCCTCTTCAACCATGGGATGGTCCTCGACGAGAAGGGCGACATCATGTCCAAGTCCAAGGGGAATGTCGTCTCGCCTGTGAGGCTCATCGAGGAGTCAGGCGTGGATGTGTCACGGCTTGCCATGTTCTTCGCCTCGCCCTCTGACAAGGAGGTCCTCTGGAGCGACAATTTCATCGTGGGAGTAAAGCGCTTTGTGACGCGCCTCTACAGCTTCTTCATGGAAACGGGAGAAGACTTGTTCAGGGAAGAGCCCCTCCCGGCCTTTGATAGCCTCGACAGCGAAGCGCAAAAGCTCATGATAGCCACCCACAGGCTTACCAAAAAGGTTTCCGAGGATATTGAGCGGTTCCACTTTAACACGGCCATTGCCGCCATGATGGAATTCTTCCCCCTGGTGGAGGGCTTACAGGAGCCTGACAGTGTCAAGGCCTTCGCGATGAAAAGGCTTGCCCTCCTCATCGCACCTTTTGCTCCGCACCTTGGAGAGGAGTTCTGGGAGCACATGGGTAACAGGGAGTCCATCTTCAGGAGCCCCTGGCCCTCTTATGACGAAGAACTCCTGAGCCGCGACATGATAACCATCGTGATACAGGTGAACGGGAAGGTGAGGGAGCGTCTCGTCATCGCCCAGGACACGGGCGTCGAGGAGATGGAGAGAGCGGCCCTTGCCTCAGTCAGCACTCTCCTTGCAGGAAAAGAGCCGAAAAAAGTCATCACCGTGAAGGGAAAGCTCGTGAATATCGTGCTATGAGCGGGCCACGAGATTTTCGTCGGCTCCTTCGCTGCCGGAACTATCACCGGGAGCCGCAGAAGCTTTCGGCGGCGGCGCGGGAGCTGCCTCGGGGAAAGTGATGATGAAGGTCGTGCCTCCCTCGGTCTCGCAGCGCACCTTGCCTTCAAGCTGCTCCTCGGCGATGAGCTTCACAAGCTCAAGGCCCAGGCTCTCAGGGTCCTCGATGCTCCGGGGCTGCGATATTCCCACGCCGTCATCGCCCACGGTGAGCTCAAGTGTGTTCTCTTCCCTTCGCAGCAGCCGCACGGTCACCTTTCCCTTCCTGTCTCCGGGGAAGGCATACTTGATGGCGTTCAGCACCAGCTCGTTGATAATGAGGCCGCAGGCAATGGCGCTCGACACTCCCAGGGCAAGATCCTCTATCTCAATGTGGGAGGTAATTTTATTCCCTATGGGAAAATAGACTCTGAAAAGGGACTGCACGAGTTCCTTGATGTAGTCCCGGGGATCGATCCGGGTCATGCTCTCCATGTGGTACAGCTTTTCATGGAGAAGGGCCATGGCCCTGATCCTGTTCTGGCTCTCCTGGACAAAGACCGCCACCTCGGGATGCGACGAGCCTCTCCCCTGGAGGCTGAGAAGGCTTGAGATGACCTGCATGTTGTTCTTCACGCGGTGATGGAGCTCCTTGAGGAGAAGCTCCTTCTCACGGAGTGAGTCCTTGAGCTCCTTGGTCCTTGTCTCTACGAGCTCCTCAAGGTGAAAACGGTGCTTTTCCAATTCCTGCTGGGCCCTGTGGAACTGGATGGCCCTGCCGATGACATCTGAGCCCACGCGGAGAATAGCCACGTCATCGTCGGTCCACTCCTTGGTGTGATGGCTGCCCTCAAAGCCGATGAGCCCCGAGAGCACTCCCCCGATGAAGAGGGGAAAAATGAGGAGCGACTTGATATGCCTGCTCTCGATGAGCTTTTTCTCATCTCGGGCCTCTTCAGGAATGCCCGAGGGCGACTTGATGTGGACGGCTTCGCCGGTGGCAAGCTGCTTGAGGCTCCACCCGAACATGGCCACAGGAAGGTTCCTGAGCATCTCCTTCTGAGAGGCGATGCCCTCGGCGCACCACTCATGCGTGTTGTCCATGTGGGTCCCCTCATTGTTGAAGAGGAAAAGATAAGCCCTGTTCGCCTGCCTGACAGTTCCGATATCCCTGAGAGAGCTTTCAATTGACTCATTGATGTTGTTGATGCCTATGAACCGCGACGAGATCACCGAGACAGTCTTTTCGAACTGGAGCCTCCGGGTGATCTCACGCTCAATCAACCGGCGCTCTTTCTCTGCCTTTGCCTTGAAAAGAGCTGTCTCCACAAGGACCTTGATCTCCTCCGCCTTGAAGGGCTTCACAAAGTAGCCGAGGGGCTCAGTCTCTTTCGCCCTCGCCAGCAGGGCATCCTCGGTATATCCGGTAAAGAAGACAAAGGGGGCCATGTGGTGCTCCTTGAGGCGGCGCGCAATTTCTATCCCGTCGAGACGACCGTGGCCCAGCACGATGTCTATAATGACAAGATCGGGGTTTTCCCTTTCTATGCGCCCGAAGACCTCTTCAAAGGCCTGGGTCACAAGCACTACCTCGTACCCAAGGACCGTAAGTATCTCTCCCACAAGTTCCGCAACGGTGCGATCATCTTCCACTATGAGAATTTTCTGTTTCATGGAGCATCCTTCTGCCTTTTGAGGATAGAATTCGCCTGGGGCTCACTTCTTCCTTCCTCGTGGCAGATTTCCCTGCTCTCTTCCAGGGAGCGGAACATAAAAAACAGGAGCACTGAAGATGCTCCTGCATTATGGCATGGTGTGGGAGAAAACATTGATCCCCAGGTCTTGGGAATCTCGTCTCTCTCCATCTTCCTGATATTCTTGATTACCGAGCACACGCCTGAGATAAAGGCTCCAGCGGCAGCGCCGGCAAGGGGGCCCGAGATGAGTAACCCCGCGGCGATCTCCCACCACGGGGTTTCTTGAGTGCGGAAGGTGGGATTTGAACCCACACGCCCTTTCGGACACTGGACCCTGAACCCAGCGCGTCTGCCATTCCACCACTTCCGCGTTCTGGCGATTCCTATTGTAGCATGAAAGGCGGCCCTTGTCTATATCCGCTCGATATAATCCTGGACAGCCTTCTTTTTTGCCTCGAGATACCGCTCCATCTCGGCACGGGTGTGAAACTTCCTGTTCTGGGCCTTCCACTCCTTGTGCTTCCTCGAGAGGCGGGAAAAGGTCTTTCCCCCTGTATAGACGAGAGAGATGAGCGACTTGGCATGAAAGGCATTCTTCTGATCGGGCTTCTCCTTGATGAAAATCCTTGCCGCTATGGAAGTCCCGTCCATAAGGTTCCACACATTCTTGCCCTCGTCAAAGACCCATTCCATCGTACCGACCGCCTGTGAGAATTTTGCAAGCCCCTGGGCCGCAGGGGCAAAGACAGGATTATAAGAATACGTGATCAGGGCGGAAAATCCTTTTTGCGGACCCTCTCAGGAGATGAGCCAGCCACCGTTTGAAAGGGCATCATCAAGAGCCTTGGAGTTCTTCCTGTGGGAGGCTACCTTCTTGCCCGTAGGCTTATCAAGCGCTTCGGGCTTCTTGAGCTCCTCTGCCTTTTTGAGAGCCTCAACAGCGTCAATTCTTCCCATGCCCTGGGTGTTTTCTTCAAGAGAGGGGAGCTTGTCGGCAGTGGAGCGGAGAATCTCCTTGATCTGCTCATGGGTGAGACTCGGATTTGCCTGGAGCATCAGGGCGCAGAGCCCCGCTACTATGGGAGTCGCCATGGAAGTGCCGTTGAAGGAGATATACTTGTCGCCCACATGGGGTATCTCGGGCATGTCGAGGGTCGAGCCGGGAGAGAGCGTCGAGAGTATGGCAACACCTGGCGCAAGCACGTCAGGCTTGGTGAGCTTGTCCTGCGAGGTAGGACCCCTGCTTGAAGAGTCGGCGATGGTGTCATCTTTTGTCTGGATGGTCTTCTTGTCGTCGATGGATCCCACCGTGATAACCATGGGATCTGTGCCGGGAGTGCTTATCGTTGAAGCGCCGGGGCCTTCATTTCCCGCCGCCACGACTACCACCATTCCCGCTTCTACGGCTTTTTCTGCGGCCTGAGCCCAGGGATCGTCCTTGTAGCTCTTGAGGGCATAATCACCAAGGGACATGTTGATCACCTTGATGCCATACTTCTCCCTGTTCTCTATCGCCCACTGGAGCCCCTTGATGGCTTCTGACACCGAGGTGATCCTCACTCCCACCAGGCTTGCATCGGGGGCCACGCCCTTGATCTTTCCTTCCGAGGCCTTGCCGCTTCCTGCCACGATCCCCGAGACATGAGTGCCATGACCGAAGGGATCGTAGGCCTCTTTGCCGCTCTTCGAGGACATGTCTTTCCATCCCACGATGCGGTCTCCAAAATCCTCGTGGGGAAAAATGCCAGAATCAATGACACAAACGCCCACACCCTTGCCGGTGATGCCCTTGTCCCATATCTTGTCGAGCTTGTAAGTCTGGAGATAGACATTCTTCTCTTCGTCACTGCCCCCCTTGACGTGGCTTGCAATGACGACCTGGGGATCGGGGAATTTGATCTTGCTGTCAAGGCTTACCCCCACATGGGCGGGAAGGGCGCTGATGAACTGCCGCATCTTGGAGGGATTTATCTCAACGGTATAGCCGTTGACGAGGGGAATCTCAGAGGTGATGCGGCCGTTATATTTCTCCTTGAGGAGTTTTTCGAGCTGTTTCTTGTCCTCAGGGGTTACCGACGAAAGAATGACGGGCAGTTTACCCTTGGGCGTCAGATCCCCTGCCGAGAAGAGCACCACATCTGCAGGAGCAGGTGAAGACTCCCCTGATGGGGAGGCCGGTTCTTTTTTGGGCGAAAGCTGCTTCGATGAGATCGGCGTTGATGAGTGCGTTCTGTCTATCTGCATTTTACCTGTGCCCTTCCTCCTTCATCAGGTTCTGCGAGACACCCCCCCTATTTAGAATATCATTGTTGCCCTTACCGGTCAAGAGAAAGGCCCCAAGAGGATGTTACCATTTTGTTAACATCCCGCCATACCCTGCGCCGATAAAAGAGGAAAAAGCTGTTTTCCACAGAACTCTTCCACACTTTATCACCAAGAAAGGGATGTATCATCTTGAGAAAGTGGGCCTTTCTTCTCCTCCTTGCAATGGTATGCATCGGGTGCAGCAGCGCAAAGCAGAAATCAAAGGATCTTTACCAGAAGGCCATGGTGCAGAAAAGCCAGGGCCATGTCCCTGAAGCGCTCTCCCTTTTAAGAAAGTCAACAGAGCTCTATGGGAAAAACATCCAGGCCTGGGTGAAATACCAGGACCTTCTTGTCCTCGGGGGGAAAAAGGACGATGCCGCGAGGGAATTCAAGGAGAAGCTCGATCAGAGCCCCAGGGACCCGGCCTGGCTTTACCTCTACGGCCGCCTTCAGAGCAGCGAAGAGAAAAGACAGTACTTCCAGAAAAGCATCGAGGCCAATCCCCGGTTTCCATGGGGCTATTACGGCCTCGGCATGCTCCTCCTCGAGGAGAAAAAGCCCCAGGAGGCCCAGGCTGACCTGGAAAAAGCCATCGACCTCGATCCCGACATCGCCGACGCCCATGTGCAGCTCGGCAAGGTTTACGCCACCCAGGGGAAGCTCCGCAATGCCGAAGAGGAATTCGGGAAAGCCGTGGAGCTTGACGGAAGCTCTCAGGACGGCTACTTTTATCTCGGCAACGTGGCCTTTATCAACGGAAACATCAATGAAGCCGCGCTGAACTACGAGAAAGTCCTGGAGCTTGACCCCGAGAACTTCAAGGCCAAAAATGCCCTGGCGAAGGTCTACCTGCTGAAAAACCGGACAGAAGAGGCCCTGGACATCTTTGAGAAGCTCATGGTGCGCGATCCGAGGAACGCCTGGACGGCTCTCAACATAGGCCGGGCAAAGTTCATGATGGCAAGGGAGAACGACGCCGTCAACGCCTTCAAGAAGGCAATCTCCCTCAGCCCTGTCCTCCCCGAGGCCCACTACCTCCTTGCCCTGGCCTACATGAACGAGAAGCGCTGGAGAGATGCGGAAGCAGAGCTATACCTCGTGGAAAAGAGCAGGAAGAACTTTCCCGGCTTGCACAAGGCCAGGGCCCTCATATACCTGTCAACAGGCCGGGAGGCAGAGGCGGAGAAGGAGCTCTCCCTCGAGGAGAAAACCAGTCCCCGCGATCCAGAGATTTCCTACATCAGGGGACAGATCCTCTTCCGCCGCTTCCAGATCCTCAAGGCCGAGGAGCAGTTCAAAAATGCCCTCTCCCTGGAATCGCGATATTACCCCGCCTACCTGGGCCTCGGCCAGATCGAGGAGTATTTCAAGGAGTACATAAGGGCCCTCCATGTGTATGAGGAAGCCCTTGTCATCTTTCCGGGCGACGCCGAGATCACCTACCGCATGGGCGTCTGCTGGTCCCTTCATGGCGACGACAAAAAAGCCAAGGAGTACTTCAGGCAGGCCTTTGAGCAGGGCTTTGACGACTGGAGCCGCATTGATGGCGACATTGCCATCCAGGGTCTCAAGGGCGACCCCGAAGTGGCGACAATGCTCACAGAAAACCGGAAAAAGAAGAGCTCCGTCGTGAAATACAGGCACTCGCAGCTCATAAGCAACCAGGACCTCATCTATAACCAGACCCAGCGGGCCTACAAAAAAATATAGGCACCCTCCGAACTTTTCCCCCCTCAGGGCCGTCTTACCTCATGACGCCATTAAGAGCCGTTGAAGGGAGGGAGCAATGACTATGGAGGGAGCAGTCACCCGGAGCATCGAGTTCCTCGAGGGAGGACTTGGGCGCGCCGCCGCGGAAGAGATGAGGGTGAGCACGCCTGCAAGCCATCATGATGCGCTTTTAGCTGATCTTGTCGAGAGGGTCAAGAGCCAGGACGCCCTGGCCTTTGAAAACCTTATTTCCCACACGTCGGGGAAAGCCTTCGGCCTGGCCTATCACCTCACGGGGGATTACCACAGGGCCCAGGACATAGTGCAGGAAGCATATCTGAAGGTGTTCCGCCACATAGGAAGCCTCAGAAACCCTGATTCCTTCAAGTCCTGGCTTGCCCAGATCATTGCCAACCTCGCCAGGGAATGGCAGCAGAGAAAGGGAAAAGAGATCCCCCTGGATACCTCTTCCCTGGCCTCGGCCGCTCCCCCGCAACCGCTGAAAGAGAGTGCCCTTGACGCCGCATGCACCAGGGAGTCGGTGAAAGAAGCCCTCGGAGCACTCTCGCTTGCGGAAAAGACCACAATCCTTCTCAGGGAATACTGCGACCTCACCTACGAGGAGATCTCGAAGACCCTGAAGATTCCCCTGGGCACCGTGAAGTCCCGCCTCAGCGAGGCGCGGAAAAAGATGGCCCTGTGGCTTTCAGGAAAGGAGGAGCACAGTAATGAAATGCAATGAAATAAAGGACCGGATCGTTGAATCCTATGAAGACGGCGAGGTGAAAGACCGGGAAGCCCTCACCCACATGGAAGGGTGCCGTTCCTGCAAAGCCTTTCAGGAATCGCTGGAAAAAGTACGAGCCACGCTGCCGCTGCTTGAGGCGCCGGCGCTCCCCGAGGGCTTTGCCCGCAGGGTGGCGGCAATGGCTTCTGAACAGGCCGCGCCTCGTGGGCTTGTGAAGACCTTCGCCGGCAGGGTGACAGAGGCTCTTGCCACCTTACTGCTGGGCCGGCAAAGGGCCACCGTGCCCGGCGCCGTATCGACGGGCCTCCTCTTTTCTCTCTTTACCGCCGCCGTGGCAGGGCTCACCATGGTCGCTTCGCTCTACATGGCGCAGTGCAACCTCCTTTTTGGCCTGAGGGTGGGGCCGGCCATCATTTCGCAGAAATCCCTCCATGCCCTTCTCTGGATGCCTTTCGTGAAGGAGATGGACTGGCGCATCTTTTATCAGGCGGCGTCAATGGTCATTCTCGCCTCAGGGGTCATGCTCTTTTTCGGAGGGATGAGAATGCTCAACATGCGGGCTTACTGGGAGGCGCTCAGGTCAGGGAGGAAGCTCCCCCCCATGGCGGTGGCCCTTCCCCTGGTGGCCCTTTTCGCCATGCTGCTCCTGTGGCACCTCATGGTGTTTTTTGCCGACGCCTTCCTGAACGGCCACGGGATATCGCTCGAATGGCCGGTGTACAGGGGAATTCCTTTCTTTTTCAGCAACCTCTCACTCCCCTTCTTGCGCCATCACAGCGATACCTTGAGCATGGTGCTGCTTGCTTCCAATCCCTTCGTCACTCCTCTGGGGGGGGTTCTTCTCTCGGGGTTCGCCCTTGTCCTGCTCCTCACAAGGTCAGTCCGCCATGTTCCCGCGCTTGTCTATACTTTTTACGGCTGCCTTGGAGGAATAGCCCTCTCCATTGCGCTCCCCCAGGCAAAAGCTTATGATTATATTGCCCGTATGGCCTTCCCATGGATGGAAAACCTTCTCTCCGGGCCGGAAAGCTCGGCCGCCACAAGGCTGCTGCTGCTTGCTCTCCCTATCCTGCTCTTCGGAGCCGCAGGCGCCTTTATGAGCGCCTTGAGATTCGAAGAGCAGAGGAAAAGGGAGAGGTTTTTCACCGAAACTCCCGTCCCCGCATTGCTTTTTGGCACTGCCCTTGCCGGCTTCGCACTCCTGCTGGCCTTCCCTGCCATACAGAAGGATCGGACCCTCAGAGATTCCTGCAGATCACTGATCAGCAATGCGCACCGGAACACTTATACTGTGGTACCGCTGGTATCTGTCGGCATCGATACCATGGACCGCACCTTCCCCGGCGGCATGAAGACCTCTTTTTACCCGGCGGCTTTTGATGATGAGCGGCTTCTCTCAAAGGCAGAAGATGGGGCGCGCAGAAGTCATGACGAGAACCTGGCCCGCTCCATCGCCATGACCGCCATGCTCTCCAGGTGGGACAGCGACGGCTTCATAAAAAGCTGGCTTTCCTACGTGAAAGAATGCTCCCCTACCCATTACTATCTCTATCCGAGAAACTTCATTATCGTGAACGGGAGGGAGCATGAAGAGAGCCTCTCACTGCTCGACCAGTTAAGCGACGAGAAGACCTTTTTCATAAGTGACTCCGTGAGGCTTGCCCTTGGAATGAACTATCTCCTTCTCGGGAAAAGTGCGAAAGCCCAGGGGCTCTTTTCGAAGATCAGCGAGCCATACTCCCGGGAGGAGCTTGTCAAGTGCAAAAAACAGACTCAGGACTTTCCGCTGACAGATACCGGCAAAGTGTCCGGAACAGTCATCGTGAATGGCCTCCCCGTCCGGGGCATCAAGGTGAGGCTCTTTGCATCGGAAACCCTCTTCCGCCACTACTCGTTCTATGACAGGTTTTACAACGACGAGCACCGGTTCCTCTGGGACATCAGCGAGGCGCTTGGCCAGGAGACCAGGAAGGCATTCTCCTCTGTCCAGGGTACCCTTCCCACTCCCCTTGCCTTTTCAGGCTCATCCTTCATAGTGACGGAAACCGACAGTGAGGGGCGCTTCACCTTCAGAAATCTCCTCTCAGGGAGCTACCTCGCCGTCCTGCGCTTCCCGGGAAAGCCCGCCAGGGTCACAGAGCTCACCCCCGTGGGGATTATCAACGTGACTGCCAAGGATCCATCCCGCGATATAGGCACCGTGAAGCTTGAGGTGGAGCAGGGGGAGGTGCCGAAGCCATGAACGACCAGATCCTCAGTGAAGGCTGTGTGCTCGATGACCGGTACAAGATAAAAAAGGTAATTGCCGAAGGCGGCATGAGCATCGTCTACGAGGTGGAAGATATGCGCCTCGGTGGTTCCATGGCTCTCAAGCAGATGCGCGAGCTTGTCGCCGATGCCGCGCAGCAGGAGATCCTCATAGGGCAGTTCAAGAGGGAGGCAGAGCTCCTCTCACAGCTCTGCCACATGAACCTCCCCAAGGTGACGGACCACTTCGTCTTCGAGGGCAGGAGGTTCCTCGTGGAGGAGCTCATTGAGGGAAAGACCCTTGAGGCCCTCATGGAGGAGAGAGCGCCAAGGGCTGAGAGCGAGGTCATAGAATGGGCGTCGCAGATCTGCGATGCCCTCCTCTACCTCCATGGCCAGCAGATAGTGTACCGCGATCTCAAGCCTTCAAACTGCATCGTCACCACCCAGGGCGCCGTCAAGCTCATAGATTTCGGCCTCGTGCGCTTCTTTTCCATAGGCAAGCCCAAGGACACCGTCATCATGGGCACGCCGGGCTATGCGGCCCCTGAGCAGTATGGCCAGGAGCAGACCGATCCCCGTTCTGACGTATTCTCCCTCGGGGCGCTGCTGCACCATCTCCTCACGGGCCACGATCCCACCCGCACGCCCTTCATCTTCCCCGACGCGCGGGACCTCAATCCCGCCATTTCCGAGGAGTGCGAGCAGGTCCTTGTCAAGGCCCTGTCCATCGAGCCTTCGCGCCGCTTCCAGCGCATCGAGGAGATGAAGGGGGCACTCAGGGGAGAGAGAACCATCATGGACGAGGCCGAGACTTTTTCCTACGGTAACGAGCCTCCCCGGAAGCTGCAGTACACCCTTTCCTCGCTGGCAAGTGTGGCGGGATGCGCCTTCGGCGTGTTCCTTCTCCCGTCGCAGACCATTCTCGCGATGTTTGCCATCGCTTACAGCCCCTTCTTCATATGGCTCGGCATCAAGGAATACCGGCAGAAGTCATTCAATGCCACGGTGCAGATCACCGCGAACGAGCAGGGATTATATTACCGTGACGGGCTCTCCAGGTTCTTCGCCCGCTGGAACGAGGTAAAGAGCCTTGCCTTCAGCAACGACCGTTTTTCCGGGCGGCGCAAGGCCGACGTGGAGACGGAGAAAGGCTCATTCTCCTTCATGGCTTCCCCGGAGCGCGAGGGAAGAAGCTTTCTCCCGCCCTCCCCGCTGCAAAACGCCGAGCGCCTCTGCCACATCATCATCACCGAGGGGCGCCTCAGGATTCTGCAGCCCGGTAGCGAGGTCTACGGGAGAAAATAGCCCCTAGATGCCCTGGAGCGTGGGAAGAAGATCATCAAGGGAGAGCTCGAAGGCGGCGCAGGGACAGGTGATCCCCCAGTTCTCAAGGACCTGGGGATGGACCTCGCCGATTATTCCCACTTCCTTCTCACCGGCATAGACAGCCCCTGCCCTTCCCTCGATAAAGGAGGGATGGTCCTTTTTCTCGAGGCGGTAGGGGATTTGAAGATACCACAGCAGGGACTGGAGGGTGCTGTGGGCCTCGGAGAAATTCGATGAGCTGTGGGCTACAAGAGCGCCGAGATGGTGGACTGTGGCTACCCCCTCGTCACGGCTGCTGTCGCGGAGCACCACCTCACCTGTCTCAAAAATGCGATGGGGGTATTCAACGCGGGGGTTTTTCGATTCTATCTCGAGCAGGATGGGAACGAGGGAGGACCTTATGACCCCGTACGTCTCGCTCATCACATTGTCAATGGCCACGGGCTTCTCGTCGTGCTGCATCTTCGCCGAGAGCGTTTCCTGTGACGTGAGGATATAGGTCATCACTTCCTGGAAGCCCATTCCCAGCATCAGTTCGCCGACGACTTCGGTGAGCCTCATGACGGGTCTGGAGGCGCCGATGGTGAATTTCTCCGGCATCTGGGGCACAAAGGTGCCGTACCCCCTGCCGATGCAGATATCCTCGATGAGATCGACCTGGTGGAGGCAGTCGAGGCGGTACGGCGGCGGCACGCATTTCAGGGCCTGACCGGCTTCCGTGACGGCATGGCCCATCTTCTCCAGATGTTCACGGGCTTCGCCGTCAGTGAGGGATTCGCCCACATAGGTTTCCGCGAAGGAGAGATCAAGGGTCACCGGCTTCTCGAACCTGAAGGGCGTCCTGTGAAGGCCGCCGTCAGGATAGACAATAGTGAAGGGATGGATGGTGCCGCCGCGGTCAGCCATGTTGCAGGCCATGATATTGAGGGCCAGCGTCATGGGCTCCCGTTCTTTCCCCGTCACATCGACGAAGAGAAAGTCATCGCCGACGGCGACGCAGCCGAGATCGTTGCTGTTGATAATGGGAGCGAAGGAGAGCACTTTCTCCCTGCTGTCCACGATAAGGGGATAGAAGGGAGAGGACTTCACCAGGTGGCCGTACTCCCGCCCCTTGGGATGCTTCTCAAGAATCTCCGCGAGGTCCAGCTCCTCGGTGAAGCCAAGGGGGGCGAAGCGCCTTGATCCGGGCCTGTAGCCGTTGAAATAGAGGGGGAATCTGATCTCCCTCGCGTTATAGACGCCTATGGAAATCAGATCCCTGGAGCGCCCGTAATTCTCGCAGAGCTTCTCCTGCGTCTGAATGAGCTCTCTGAGGAAATCGTCAGTGACGCTGATGCCGGTGACGGTGAATCCGCCGATGTAAGGCCTCACGTCCTTGAGATCGCCGCTCACGATAATCCTGTGGTCCTCCTGGGGGGCCTCCTCAAAGAAGCCGTAGGAGTCCCTGCCGCCGAAGTGGCAGTTCCTGATCTGCCGGGCCGTGCCCTCGGCCGACCAGAGATCGGGGCGGTTCGTGTCATTGTTCTCAAGCTTTACCTCGCCGCTTGCCATGTCGTAGCCTTTGAGCTCTGATTTGGCGCACTCAAGGCATGCCTCAAATTTCTCGAGGGGCATGGAATCAAGCTTTATAAGAGAAAGCACATCTTTCAGGATACAGGTATATGACGGCATCAGAACACCACCTTTGACTGCCTTATAAATTCCAGGTCATGGGTAAAGAGCTGGCGGATGTCCTTGATCCCCAGGCTCACCATGGCCATACGGTCTATGCCAAGTCCCCAGGCAATGACAGGGACATCCACGTTGAGAGGGGATGTCACTTCGGGGCGGAAGATGCCTGCCCCGCCCAGCTCCATCCAGCCGAGCTGAGGATGCTTCGCGTGAAGCTCCACCGAGGGCTCCGTGAAGGGAAAGTAAGCGGGGGCGAACTTGATCTCCTGAGCCTGGGCCACCTCCTTGGCAAAAAGCTTCAGAAGCCCCAGGAGCTTCCTGAAGTTAATATCCCTGTCCACGACGATTCCCTCTATCTGGAAAAAATCGGTCCCGTGGGTCACATCAATCTGCTCATAGCGGAAACAGCGGGCAATGGCAAAATACTTCCCCGGAATCGAGGGCCCCGAGGCGAGGGTCCGTGCCGAGAGGGCTGTGCCCTGGCTCCTCAGGATAAGCCTCTTGGTCTTCTCCCTGTCAAAGCAGTAGCTCCATCCCGTGCTTCCCGTGGTGCCGCCATGTTCATGAGAAGCGGCCACCTGGGAGAGAAATGGCTCGGAAATCTGCTTTGCATACCGGGGCTCATGGACGAAATAGACGTCATGAATGTTGCGGGCCGAATGAAACTGCGGCATGAAGAGGGCATCCATATCCCAGAACTCTGTCTCCACGACCGAGCCCTTCATCTCCTCAAACCCCAGGGCGATGAGCTTGGCTCTCACCCTCTCGAGGAACTGCCGGTAAGGATGCTTCTTGCCGATGACAAGCCTCGGCGGGTTCAGGGTGATGTCGTACTTGCGCAGGTCGCAGTCCCTCCATTTTCCCGAGGCGATGAGCTGGGACGTGAGCTGGTTCACCACGGGCCGGCAGCGCAGATAGGGAAGAAGCTCCCGCCCGCCGCCGGTGAGCTCATACGAGAGCAGGGGCTTTTCCTCTATGCGGAAAAAACCCTTTTCAGGCGTCCTCTTCTTGAATCCTCCCCGTACCTCCTCCCTTTCGGCCGGGGTAAGCTCCTTCAAGTCAACCCTTCCCTTTTCCCTGACCTTTCTGAAAAGGGCTTCCCTCTCGCCGATGACCTTGAGGACCTCGCCGTTCACAAGGTGGATCACTCCTTCACGGATGTCAATGGCGCCCTGTTTTTTCAATGAGCCTATCAGGGGGCTTGCCTCCTCGCGGGCCACGCCAGCCAGGGCGGGAAGGTCCTTGAGGCTCACCGACTTTCCCTCTCTATCTTCAAGAGCCCTGAGGACGGCTGCTTCAGGGAATCCCGACTGGGCCACCTGCTCCCCCAACCTGGTCAGGGTGGCAGATTCCTCCACGCCCTCATCTCTTGCAATGATGAGATTCTTGGCAAGAAGCCACTCAATGGCGGTGCGCAGCTGGCTCTGGGCAAGGCCGCTTGCCTCTGCAAGCGAGTCGCAGGACAGGCGAGGCGCGCCCTTGAAGGGGAGAAGGATCTGTGTCTCAAGGGGGTGAAGGCGCTCGGCAATCTCCTCATGGTGTGACATATGGCAATGCTCCTTTATGCTGACACACATGGTAAATAAGGTAATCTACAATGATGTCGTCAGGTGTGCTCTTGAGAGTAAAAGCCCGGGAAATCTCAGGAGAAGAGGGGCACTCTTCTCCTGAAAAGGGTCACTTGAGCAGAACGATTAATAGGGCGACACGTCAATGTTTATCGGGCCGGCTCCCACCGCGACAGTTGCCGTGACCGTGTTGGATGTAGTATCTATGATGGAGACATTATTTGCTCCATTATTACACACATAGAGAGTCTTTCCATCGGGGCTCAGGCAGAGGCCCATCGGTGTCGTGCCCACGGGGATGGTTGTCGTGACAGTGTTGGTGGTTGCGTTGATAACCGAGATATTGTTGTTCCCCCGGTTGGACACATACACGTAGCCGGCGGTCGCCTGGAAGCCGCAGGCCACCCCGTAAGGGTTGGTGCCCACGGGAATGGTGGCGGTGGTGCTGAAGCTTGCCGTATCAACCCTGTTCACCCTGTTATTGGCAGAATCGGCGACAAAGAGAGAGGTGCCGTCGGGATCGACATCAAGATCGGCATTTCCCACATTGGGGATGTTCGTGAGAAGCTGAAAGTTCCCCGTGGAGAGATCGACTACCGAGACGGAATTGTTTGTGTTGCTCACATAAGCCCTCTTGTTGTCGTTCGACGTGGTGGCCTCGAGGGGATTGCCTCCGCATTGGAGGGCGTCACTTATTCCCTTGTTGATGGCGTTGTAAATATAGGAATACCCATCGCCGCTTGAGGCGATAAGGACATAGGAGGCAAGGGGGCCTTCAGCAACTCCCTTGGGAGCGTTCATCCCGCCGTAAACGGCAACTACCTTCTTGTCAGGCACGCTTATGGTGTTGAAATTCCCATCGCCGCTCGTCGAGACAAATACCAGCGACCCGGCCGGATCAGCGGCGATGCCATAGGGGGTTGTTCCCACGGAGACCGTGGTCTCATAAGCGTTGCTGCTGAGGTTGATGAATCCCACGGTACCTTCATTGGAATTGGTGACGAAGGCATACCGCGTATACGTGTATCCAGTATTCGATGTACCGTACGATGAACCCGATCCCGATCCTCCTCCGCACCCTGCCATCACAAGAGCTGCTCCCAGAAGAAGCAGCCCGATGACCGCGATGAGGGCCAATGTTCTTTTTCCTGTCTGCATGATGATTTCTCCTTTCAGATATTCATGGATAGTGACTGCTTTTTACTCGCCGGATTGAATTTAGAACCTGGATTCGTATCTCTCTTGTCCCGGCCATTCCGCCCGGCATCCCGTGTAATAATTTTCCCCCCCGGGGGCAAAGTCCTTCTTGAGGATAAAAAGGCCCACGTCATTCCAGGTGGAAGAAAGTGCTCTTGCCTTGCTTTTTCTTCTCGAGCTGCTTGGCCCTGTTCTTGGCCTTCACCAGGTATGAGCCCATTTCTGAGGCATCATGAAAGAGGCGCTTCATATTGGTGGTGCTTCCTATCGAGAGGGAGGTGATCGGGAAATCCCTTGCCTCTCCCTTCCTGTCACCCCCCGTAAAGGAGCCCCTGTCAAGATCCTCCTTTTTAAAGCAGGATTGTACCTGCGAGTCAAAGAGATCGATGATTTTCAATGCCACTCTCTCAAAAAGCTCCACGCCGGTGATGATGATAAAATCATCGCCTCCTACATGGGAGAGAAAGGGATGGCCTTCATCAAAGGCCTCGATGGCCTGGATCAGGATCTTCCCGCAGAGCTTGATCATCCTGTTGGCGCTGTTGAATCCATAGGCATCGGCATAAGCCTTGAAATTGTCAATATCCACATGCATGAGAGCAAATACTTCGCCGTGGGTGAGGCGCCTGTTCACTTCCTCCTCCAGAGCGTTTCCCCCGGGAAGCCTTGTCGTGGGGTTGCTGTCACGGATCCTTGTGCTGTGGCGGAGAATTGCCTTGATCTTGGCAAGCAGCTCATTGGGATTAAAAGGCTTGCAGTAATAGTCATCGACGACGCTCTCCAGGGCATCGATCCGCTCCTCTTCGCTGCACGCGCCGGTGAGCATCAGAATGGGTATCTGCGAAAAGCGGGGCTTCTTTTTAATCTCCCTGGAGACCGCGAGACCGTCCTTCCCGGGCATCGCCCTGTCAATGATAAGGAGGTCGGGGATATCTTTTCCGACAAGAGAGAGCACTTCGTCGCTGTTGTCCAGGGTGATACACTCGTAGCCGGCCTTGATAAGAATAGAGGCAAGTACTTTGAGCACCGATGGTTCATAGTCTACGATGAGGATTTTGTGCTTCTTCAACGGCTCTCTCCGAAAGGCAGTGCATCCATGATTCAATTATTTGAAAAGATTAAAAATCCTCTTGCCGTCCCCCCCCCATTTTCGCCCCATGAGGAGAAAAGAGGATTTCCCGCAGTTCCAGGAAATTATTTATCACAATACCACTCTCTGGAGGCATCACTTGGAAGAACCGGCTGCATTGTGGGAGCTTTACAAGGGAAGGAACGACTCGCGGGCGAAGGAGAGTCTCCTGGAACACTATCTTCCCCTTGTAAAGCAGATCGCGCTGGGAATACTGAAAAAACTCTGGTCCGGCATTGAAATGGATGACCTGGTGAGCGACGGAACCATTGGACTCATGCGGGCCATCGAGCAGTTTGACGCCTCCAGGGGCGTCAAGTTTGAAACCTATGCCACGCCGGTCATCAGAGGAGCCATTTTCAACGGCCTGCGCGACCTTGACTGGATGCCGGAAAGAACCCGTGCCAAGGTCCGCTCGCTGCAGCAGGCCATGGAAAAGTTCATGATGGAACATGGACGGCCGGGAACAGAGGAGGAAATCGCCAGGGAGCTGAAAACCACTTCAAGAGAAGTCTCCGACCTTGTGCTGGACCTTTTCTGCATGTACGTCCCCTCGCTTGATCAGCCTCTTTCAGACGGGGAAGAAGAGAGCTTCTCCTTTCTTGATGTGCTCGAGGACAAGACGGGTAGCGATCCCGTGAGCGAGTACGAGGCCCAGGAAGACAAGAATATCATCAAGAGCGCCATGGCGGAGCTTGACGAAGATGAAAAGACTCTCATCCAGCTCCACTACTACCAGGGAGCGTCTTTCAACACAGTAGCGGAAAAGATGGGGATATCCCTTCAGAAACTCCAGCAGATCCATCGCAGGGTGGTCTTCAAGCTGAGAGACTGGCTCGCAAAAAGAGATTACTGAGAGCCCTTGGCGGAGATCTCATTATTCACCACGACAAGGGTGAGATAGTACTGAGGCGCGCTCGCCAGGTGCGCCGTGTCAAAGCGCATCAGGCCCATCAACTCCAGCACCGCATTGTCGATTTCCTTGTTGCCGCATGAACGGACAAGCCTGATATTTGACGGCTGGCCTTCCTGATCGAGAGAGACGGTCATCTCGATTGATTTTGCGGAAAAAGTCTCTGACCTGGTGATGCCTTCACAGAATGCGAGGGCATTTGTCAACGGGAGAGGCGCCTCTTTGGGCGGGAGAATAAAGAGCTTGCAGCCGCCTGCCAGGGCGGTAGGCGCCACCATTGCGCCCGTGCCTGCGCCTGTTCCTGTCCCGTCACCGGAGCCTCCTCCCGCAGAGCCTCCCCCTTCATCACCCTGGGGGGAGCCGCCGGTAAGCTCGGGCGGCGGACTGCCAGGCGGTGGCTCACGGTCCTGAGTGAAGGAAATCAGGGGAGGGGGCGCTTCGCCGGGAAGGGGTGGTGGCTCCGACGCGGTGATTACCGGCGTCTTTGCGAGATCGACATCAAAGAGCTTTTCCTCTGGAGCTTCACGGCGGGGCGCATCCCCTGATGAGGGTTTCTCATCTCCGGCAGGAACGGCATCGACAAAGAAAACCTGGAACTTGTCAGGATTAAAACGCGAATTTGGTGCCTTTCCCGTGAGTGAAATGACTGGTATGAGCACCAGGTGAAAGATCAGGGAAATCAAAATGGCCTTATGGAGAACCGTCCATTTCCTTCTGCGCACAAAGCGAACTTCACGAGCTTCCATAGAGAGCTTCCCTGTCACGACAGCTTTCACTTCCTCCCATTATACCACGGAGCACCGCAGCCATCAAGAGAGGCACGGCATCCCCTTCATGGAGGTTCTACCTGGAATTCCATGAAAATATTCCCCGACAAAAAAAAGGCCGGCAGAGAGCCGGCCTTTGTCAGGTTCTGCTGAAATAAAGGCTAAGGCGCGAAAACCTGCACCCGGTGGTTGCCATGATCCACCACGTAAACACGGTCCTTTGAATCAACAGCTATTCCCATGGGGTGGTAGAAATCGCCTGGCAGCTGGCCGTTCCGGCCCCATGAGGCCACCACGGAGCCCTGAGGCGAAATCTTGTGGACCATGCACTTGGTCATGTCGGTGACGAAAATCGAGCCGTTCCTGTCAAGGGCAAGGCCGCCGAGCTTCATCTCGCTCCCGGGAAGGGAGAGGGTCCTGGGGAAATCGGAAGAGAGCTGACCCTGCGCGTTGAACTTTCTCACGCCGAAGACCTTATTGTAGCACACGTAGCAATTTCCCTGGCCGTCAACTGCCACATCGATGGGCCTGGGAAGGGGATCCATATCCTTCTTCTCCGTCTCGGGCAGCGCATCATAATCGCCGTCCACGGTGGTGGAGAAGCTCGTGATATAGCGCTTCTGGTCGTCAAAGACAAAAATCTTCCTGTAGCCGTAGTCGGCTATCACTATATTGCCGCGGGGGCAGAGGGCCATTCCGCGGGGATCGTCGCAGGAAGCCACCAGATCGGTGCCAATCTCGGCATAGTTCGTATAATTGGGGAAAAAGACATGGGCAACGTAGCCCTTGGAATTGACTTTTCTGATCCTGTCATAATACTCGCAGGATGAGTGAATGGCGCCCTTGTTGTCGATGACGAGATCATAGGGTTTCATGGGGCAGATGTCGCCATACCTCTTGAGAAGGTGGCCGTCCATGTCATATTTTTCCAGGCGGTGGCTGTCCCAGTCGGCAACAAAGATCCTTGTGTCGTCTTTTTTTGCCGAATCCCTGCACTTGGCCTCATAGCCTTTTTTGAGATACTTGCACCGGTCATCACAATCATACTTGGTGCCCTTGCCTTCCTGCACAAAGATACCTGTCGGGAAGCGCATGGCATTACCCCACCCGTCAAGGTACCCAAAATGTTTCACCAGCCTGTACTGTTCTGCCCACCCCGGCTGTGAGGCACACACCAGCAGCAGCACCGCCACAGCGCACATCAGTAATACGAGCTTTTTCATGTAAGAGTCCTCCCTTTCTTAAATGACCTCTGTAAGTTTCTCTCAATGGGGGGGAATTTCCTCTTTTAGGCCTTCCTCCCCGCCGATGAGAGAAGGCTCGAAAGGAGGGAGCCCCCCTTTATATGGAATATCATGATCATACTATTATCTACATCATCAGGTCAGCAGTCTGCCTATGCCGGCGAATCTCACTCCCCAGTACATTGCAGCGGAGCAGCGCTTCAGGGATGCAAAGACAAACGAGGAGAAAATAAGCGCCCTTGAAGAGATGTATGCCACTATCCCGAAGCACAAGGGCACCGAGAAGATGCAGGCCGACATCAGGCGGAGAATAAAGAAGCTCACCCTTGATTCGGCGAAGAAGCAGTCCGGGAAAAGCCAGTTCAGCTACCATGTGGAAAAGGAAGGGGCGCGGCAGGTCATTATCGCGGGATTTCCCAACTCGGGGAAATCGGCGCTCCTCTCATCGGTGACCAATGCAAAAAGCGAGGTGGCCGACTACCCTTACACGACACGGAAGGTCATTCCCGGCATGATGAAGTTTGAAAATGTCCCGATACAGATGGTCGATACGCCTGCCATATCGGATGAGTTCATGGAGACATGGCTCCCCGGAATCATAAGAAATGCCGACGGTCTTGTCCTGACCGTCGATCTCGGGGCCCAGGATCCTCTGGAGCAGCTCGAAACCGTCATAGGGCGACTCCAGCAGGCAAAGATCCTGCTTGCTGACCAGCCCTCCCGTGAAGAGGCCCTTCAAAGCGCTGCCCGCATAAGAACCCTTGTGGCATGCACCAAGGCTGAGAGCGAAGAGGCCATGGAAAATTTTTCCGTGCTCAGGGAGCTCTATGGTGCAAGGTTCCCCCTGATTGCCCTCTCATGCCTGCGGAGCGAGCACCTCGAAGAGTTCAAGCGCGGGATTTTCGAATGGCTCGAGATAGTGAGGGTCTATACGAGGGCTCCCGGCAGGAAGGCCGACCCGGACCATCCCCACGTGCTCGCGAAAGGGAGCACCGTCCTGGACCTGGCCCGGGCAATCCACAAGGAGTTTGAAGAAAAATTCAAATATGCCCGCATCTGGGGCTCAAAAAAATACGAGGGGCAGATGGTGCAGAAGGACTATGTGCTCCAGGACCAGGACACCATAGAGCTCCATTCCGCCTGAGAGTCCCGTGCGGGAGGGCTCATATGCCGAAGATATTCTTCTGCTTTCCCGTCAGAGGGAAGGGTTCATGGTGATCGACGGTGATCTCCGCTTCCTTCGGCATCTTTTTTACAAATTCAATGAGATCCCTGGGATCAATCTCTACGGTAAAACCGTTAATTATCTCAAGATCCTCCTTGAGCCTTCCCATCCCGCATTTTTTGCACTGCTCCTTCATGGCGCCGCACGACTGGTTTTCCTTCACCTGAATAATCAGGGTGATCTTTCCCTCTTCCGAGAGATCATGCTCCGAAAAGCTGAACTTATCGCAGACAGGCTCTTCCTGCTCTTCATTCTGCCTCCCGCTCCCGAGCGGGTACTCAAACTGAAGCGACTTGTCCCTGATCTCCATAAACATCCCCCCTTGCTCCTGTGATAACCTTCCGCAAACTCCTATGCTTCTGCGGTGATAATGAGGTGCTTGCCCTGCCTTTTTGCCTTCTCTATGCTCTTTTCCGCCGATGCAAGGATCTCGTCGGTGCTTCCCCCATGGTCAGGAAAGAGGCACACGGAACCACTTATCGTGATCTTCTCCATGAGCCTCTGGGAACCTTCTGCCGCCTCTAGGCGGTTTATCTTGCTCTGAATTCGTGAGGCTACGCTCTCGGCGCCGGGAAGGTCAGTCTCGGGCAGGAGCGCGATAAACTTCTCCCCCCCGTAACGCGCCACTATGTCAATCCCCCTCAGCATATTGAGAAGAATGAAGCCTATCTCCTTGAGGATCCTGTCGCCGAACTGGTGGCCATAAATGCTGTTAATCCTCGCGAAGTCATCCAGGTCAAAAAGTATCAAGGTAAAATGCCTGCTGTAGCGGATACAGCGGTTTACCTCCTCTTCGAGTCTCTTCATGAAGTAGCGGTAGTTATAGAGCGAGGTGAGCTCATCAATTATCATCTGCTTTCTGAGGAATTCGTTGGCCGAAGAGACCTTATGATAAAGAGTCTCCAGGTTTTCCACACGGTTCTTCATTTCATGAGTTCTTGCAAGAATGGCTCCTATCCGTGCGGCAAGCTCCGAGGGATCGAAAGGCTTGGGAAGGTAATCATCGGCACCGCATCCGAATCCCTCAAGCTTATGCTCAACTTCACTCTTTACCGTAAGGATTATGATGGGAATCTGCTTCGTGGAAGCCATGCCTCTCAGCAGGCTGCAGGCCTTAAGGCCATCCATGGTAGGCATCACTACATCGAGGAGAATGATATGGGGATTGTCTTTAAGAGCCTTCTCTATGCACTGCTGGCCGTCCGATGCCTCGGAAACGTCGTATTCCTCAGCTTCGAGCGCAACGCGGATCATGCTGCGGAATGCACTGTCATCGTCTGCGATAAGAACCCTGGATTTCATTATCTTTCCCTTGAAAAGGACCGGTACACCCTGGTGCTTTCTGTATCAGTATAAGAAAAAATAGGAAAAAAGTCAATTTTGTTGACTTTTTTCCTGCAATTGGCTATAATGTGGGCACATGGGGGTGTAGCTCAGTTGGGAGAGCGCTTGAATCGCACTCAAGAGGTCGGGAGTTCGACTCTCCCCATCTCCACTCCGTGAAAACCCACTGTTGAAGAGAAAACGGTGGGTTTTGATTTTTTCAAGCCCTTTCATCTCTCACCGTACAGCAGCCTGGAGGATCGCCGGGTAACCCCGGGGACACGCGCTGCAGCTCCCCTTCAAGAGCCCCTTTTCATAAGATCCCCGGGGAGGTCGGGTCTCTCACAGGTCCAGTATCGTGAGGCCAGGGCGTGGCATAGTCTCCTGCGCTGTGGGCTTTTGCTCAGGGACGCTTTTTTGAGCCGTTTCTGTACACCAGGAAAGGCTCACCGTCTTCAGAGGATCCGAAGGTGAAGGTGAGCTCAAAGGGCGCCCTGCCCCTCACGGTGAGGGTCCTGAGACCGTGGAGGAGGTGGAGGTGGCAGGCCTCGCAGAGGGTGATGAGGTTCCACTCGTCATCGGTGCCCCCCTGGGAGCGCCTGATGAGGTGGTGCACATGGAGGTTACGCCTGCAGCGGCAGCCGGGAGTCTGGCAGCGGAACCGGTCCCGCTTCAGGATTTTGTGGTGATGGGCTGCTTTTTTCATAGTTCCCTCGGTCCTGAGGTACTCTGCCAGCAGGGCGGCAAGGAATTTCTCTTCGGGGAGCCCGAGGCTGTCGGCGCCTTCGGCCTGGGAGAGCCTGGCGAGAAAAGCCCGGGCCGCCAGGTTCCAGAGCACCTCAAGCTCCCGGGGAAGGAAGAACTTTATCATCATGGTGCTCGTTGCCGCCCGCAGGGAGTTTCCCGCCGAGAGGATGTCCACCAGGAAGGTTTCCTCGGGGCGCTCACCCCGGGGAATGGTGCAGGCTTCCCGGGCTTTTTCCAGTGACTGATGACAGGAACACATGGGATTCTGGCATCCCTGCCCATGGGGTGCCTGCTCCTCCCCGTTGCATGCCCCCCCATACAGTTGATCGCTCCCCGACTGGTTTCCGAGGCCCGCACACAGGGTAGAATCTTTTTCAATTTTCAATGATGCCTCGGAGGCGAGGAACTCCTCCACATCGCTGAAATACTTCCAGGGCGCATCGAGGCGCCTGTCCCGGGAGGCGACGAGCTCCTCGTCATCTGATGAGAGGGGCCAATAATTGGGGACAGACACCATTTTTTTATTGGACTGCGGTATACAAGTCTGTCCCATGTACCATGAGCCGCTCCTTATGAGATCCTGCACCTCCTCCGGCAGGTCGTGGAACCTCTCGTCGGTGACATAGCGGAACCCGGGAAGAATCACATAATTGTGCGGGGCAAGGCAGTCATACTCCAGGATCCGGGCGATGCGTCCCGCCTCTTCCCTGAGGTCAACGGTGGGGACGCTCGCCGCATAGGCAATCCACTGCTTTTCATTCCTGGAGTCCACGAGGGGAAGAATGAGGCGCGCCTGCTCCCTGGTGATGACGCCCTTCTTGAAGGCATCCTCGGTGAGGGAGTGGCGGTGGAAGCCCTCGGCCATCTTAATGAGCTGGCGGGTCTGGGCCATCGAGAATCCGCAGCGCTCCCCGGCGTAGTCCTCGATGAACTCGTAGCCGAGAAGGCGCTGGAGCTGCCTCTCGTCCATCGCCCGCAGGAGCATGCCTATGGCCACGTCGAGCCTCTGGCGGATCGAGGCGGCCCTTATGAGGCGGCCTGCAATTTCCCTCGCGGAGCCCCCGGCACCTCTTTCCGGCCGGGCCTCTTCCAGCCACGACGGAAAGAAGATGCTCCACTGAGAGGACCATGGATTGTCACCGTCCTCTCCCGCGCCATCCTGACCGGTGACCTCATCGGGATCGCTGATGCGGCGATTCCACATCCGCCTCTTCAAAAGAGGCACACTTGAAAATATGGGGCGGTTACCCTTTTTATT